>NZ_JBBBVQ010000003.1:0-322998 GCF_037199735.1 Oryzifoliimicrobium ureilyticum
CAGTCCCAATGTGGCTGATCATCCTCTCAGACCAGCTATGGATCGTCGCCTTGGTAGGCCTTTACCCCACCAACTAGCTAATCCAACGCGGGCTCATCCTATACCGATAAATCTTTCTCCAAAAGGACACATACGGTATTAGCACACGTTTCCATGCGTTATTCCG
Source organism: Oryzifoliimicrobium ureilyticum (assembly GCF_037199735.1). Taxonomy (NCBI): domain Bacteria; kingdom Pseudomonadati; phylum Pseudomonadota; class Alphaproteobacteria; order Hyphomicrobiales; family Rhizobiaceae; genus Oryzifoliimicrobium; species Oryzifoliimicrobium ureilyticum. The sequence goes on from NZ_JBBBVQ010000003.1 coordinate 167, forward strand.
TAGTATAGGGTAGATTCCCACGCGTTACTCACCCGTCTGCCGCTCGTATTGCTACGCGCTCGACTTGCATGTGTTAAGCCTGCCGCCAGCGTTCGTTCTGAGCCAGGATCAAACTCTCATGTTGAGAATTCAATCTAGCTAAATCACTATTCTGAATCGACGAGAACTCACAAAATCATTCAAACTTCAAAGCTCGAACAATCCGTGTTCTCTTGTTCAAAACGTGACCGCCAAAGTCATTCNCACTATTCTGAATCGACGAGAACTCACAAAATCATTCAAACTTCAAAGCTCGAACAATCCGTGTTCTCTTGTTCAAAACGTGACCGCCAAAGTCATTCAAAAGTCCCAGATAAGCCTAAACCTACCAGAAACCGCGAAACTCCGCCGCCCACGTTTCTCTTTCTTCTCATCTTCAATTGTCAAAAAACAGACCAGTAATCCCAGTCAATCCGTCTCCAACAAGTCCCAGCTCAAAAGCCAAAACCCGCACAATCAGCAATCCAGCCAATCAAGGAAACAAGATACAAAGGCAACAACCGCTTGCAGCGCCCGCCGCCCTCGTCAGTGAGCGGGCTTATAGACCCACCCCAGCTCATCAGTCAACAGCCCAAGACAGAACAAAATCAATTTTCTTACAAGTCATTGATTGTAAATGATATATATCAGCAGGGCGATGTCGACTTAGCGAAATCTCAATAACATGACGTTCTGAGAGGCGGGTCCGCGCTAGCAACGAACGCCTTCCGGCGATTTCCATTTAGCGGATCTCGATAAAAAGCAAATGGCCTTCAAACATTATCGGAACGAAGCCCACCTAAGCCAGAACATGAGCCGAAACCATGAGAGGAAAGCGCTGCGCAAAAGTTGACCAAGGGGATGAGATCCAGCCAATGACCGATAAGCCATTAAGGCACAGAAAAGCTCCAACCGCATCGTTTGGCTCGACAGAACCCTCGCGCTTTCGGCCCCCAAGACGCTAGGTGCTATGCAGCCACAGTGGAAGCTATTTTGTTTAGACGGTGAGAATTAAGCTCCTCAAGCCCGAAATGGCAGTTCGAACAGGCGCCTTTCTTCTCTTCCAAAGTGAGCATTGACCGTCGAAACGCTGCAGCTCTGGAACTTGCATAGCTCAGGAAAATGCTGGGCTGGAGGTTAAGATCATTCAGAATATATTCTTCATGTGCAGCGATATCAGAACGGTAATTGCAGCAAGGCACCATCTTGCCGTTATAGTCCACATAAACGTTCCAAAATGGAATATTGCACGGCAAGGTTCGGACATAGTCTTTCTTGATGTCGACTTGGTTCCCGCGGCTTGTGCCATTCACTTCGAAATTACGCCCATAAAGGCGAATTTTCATATCTTTGAATTGGAGCGCCATCTCGTACCACACTCCCGGCTCATTGACCGTCATCACGTAAGGCAGGTTGAGACGTCTTAGGGTTTGTTCTCCGCGCTTGATAATCTTCTCATGATCGTAGCGCTCATGGTTCTTCAAATAGATCTGAATATTAAGCGAGCGCATTCCTGCGTCATAAAGCTCGTTCAGATAGTCGTGGTCCAAATAATCGCCGTTCGTATTGGTATGCAGCAGCGCATTTGGGAGAGCGGCACGCGCTTCGCGAAGACGGTCAAGAATGATCCTGTCAGCCAGCGGCTCGTTGTAGCGACTATAGGTGATCATTCCAGAGAACTGGATTGAGGCAAGCTGAGAAATGATCGACGTGTATAGCTCCGGCCGCATATACTCATTGTGAGTGATGCGGTCGATGTGCTCATTGGGACAGAACCAGCACCGGCGGTTGCAATAAGAGAATAATTCGATCTCTACCTGCGTTACAGATCTGCGAAAGACCTCGCGTGCTATATCGAACTCATCGGTCGGATAGACATGATAAGGTTCTAATCTATCGAAAAAGCTCACGACTGCCCTCGTCCACACCATGAAAACCTGAACCCTTCATGGGTGAAAACGATATGGAATATAGTCCATATCGCTCTGCTCAACAGCCGAGGACCGTATGAGCGCGGCGAATCAAAGCCTATCCCAATTTAGCATCGGCTTTCACAGGCAGCAATGGAGGAAGGCGCCGTCCGCACACGCAAGGCTGGCGCAAAATTCGCTTCTTAACTTGGTTGCTCTCTAAAGCGCATTCAGGCGCTGTACAAACTACATTTGAAGCGGAAAGTGAGCTCGCCGATGAACATCAAGCTGATCGTATGGGATCTCGACGACACGTTGTGGAGCGGAACACTTGCCGAAAATGATGACGTTCAGCTGTTTTCCGAACGCGCCGCATATATCCGAACGCTGAACGGTCAAGGCATCGTTTCTGCGATCTGCTCCAAGAACGATACGGACGTTGCCAAGAAAAAGCTCATTGAGTTTGGCCTATGGGACCAGTTCGTGTTTCCGAAAATTTCGTTTTCGCCGAAAGCACCGGTGATCAAACAGCTTATTTCGGAGATGCAGCTCCGCGCCGAGAACGTCCTCTTTATCGATGACAACATCCATAACCTGCAGGAGGTTAAACATCTCCTCCCGGATATCTCTGTAGTGGATGCCAACACCGATCAATGTAACCTCACCCTCATCGATCTGCTGGAACAAACAAAAGGTGTTCGCAAAAGCAGGATTGAGGAATATCGGATGTTGGAAACACGCTTGCGAGATAGCCAGACATCAAACCTACCACAGGAGGAATTTCTTCGTTCCTGTGAAATCTGCCTGACGATGGTTCACCGCATGGATAACCTCGATTTTGCCAGCCGGATCGAGGAACTGATCAACAGAAGCAATCAGTTGAACTTCACGAAATCACGCGTCGCAGCCGGTAGCGCGCCAGAGCTCATCTCGGATATTTTGCGTTATGACTGCTTCAGCATATTCGTCTGGGATAAGTACGGCTATCACGGCCTCGTCGGGTTCGCAGCACTCGAAAAGGAGCGCAGCATCGTCCATTTTGTATTTTCTTGCCGGATCATGCACATGGGGATCGAAAGCTGGGTCCTGCAGGAACTCAAGAGACTTTTCCCTGACTTGGACACCAGCAACATCCCAGTAAATCCAGAAAAGGCCGACTGGATATCTGGACGAGCTTTTCATGATAGCGACGTCAGGGAAAAGATTTACCGAGGAGAGTTTTTTAATCAGCAGGAACCACGTCATCTGCGCATCATGGCCAACTGCCAATCAGGCGCCATAGCACATTTCAGCGGCCTCGCCGGCAAAGCCACATTCGATAACGCGCCTCAGGCTTTCGATCCGAAGACTTACATTGATCGGGTCTTTTATCTCCGCTTTTTTCTTTCAGAAGAATACAAGCTACAGCATTATCCGAAGCTGCTTGTTTATGGAGCATTCGTTGATTACGCGAACGGCTATTGGCCCGGTATTGCTGATGAAGAACTTGAGATGAACGCATATCCGCATTGCGTATTGCAGTTCTGCAACTTCATACAGCAAACGGATCGGAAAGTTCTGGTCATTATTCCACTAGAAGAAGCACCAGATCACAAGATCCCAAGCCACTTCGGCGTGACCAGGGAGCGCTTGGCATATTTTAATGCAATCTGGCGCCATGTCGCGAATGATTTCAGCAATCTTGAGGTCCTTGACCTCAATAGAATTGCCACTGCCGAAGAAGCGATCGATGTCCGCCATTATAGTGTCCCGCTGCTGAAGAAAATTGCCGATCAGACAAGAGCATGGCATGATCACATGCTTGCGGAAGACAAAGCTCCTGCGCAGGAACTTGCCGCTGCAGGGTAAGATTGGCTGCCGTTGCAGCATCTTCATGCATGATATTTGTCGGTGTTTGCCGTGCTCGATAAAATTCCTTCGAATAGTTCAATCACGCTGTGCGGCGCATTCTCGCTGAATAGACGGTTCAAGTTCCGATCTGTCTCAATCGCGCATGGCTCGGTTCGCGCATAAAGTTCCTCCTCGTAACGAGTAAGTGCCGCTTCCCAGTTATCCGCGTTAGACGCGAGCGCTTTTGCCAATCCCGCGCCATCCAGGAGGGCAAGATTGGCTCCCTCCCCTGCAAAGGGAGACATGAGATGAGCCGCATCGCCGACAAGCGTCACGCCCTTCACCCTCTCCCATCGATGTGCGACCGGAAGGGCATGGATGGGACGAAGAATCGGCGCTGTCTCGCACTTGGTCAGGAACGCCGTCAACTCAGGAGCCCAACCTTCAAACTCCGCAAGGATCTGCTTTGACAGAGTTGCGGGTGTCGAGATGTCCAGACCCTCTATCCACCGCTGCGGTCGCTTCAAGGCGATATAACCCTGCAGGCAACCATCGCCATGCCGATGTGCGAAGATACCTTGGCCCGGTGCCACAGCCATCAATGTGCCGTCACCGACCATGTCTGCCGTCGCTTGATGGCGTCGATCGCTGTCCAGCAGCCATGTTTCCACAAACAAGATACCGACATAAGACGGTTTGACCGATGTGAGAAGCGGACGAACCTTCGACCAAGCGCCATCGGCGCCAACAAGCAAGTCGGTTCGCACTTCCACGTCATTGGTGAAGAGAAGCCTGTGAGAGCCCCCGTCCAGCGGTGTGACTTCTTTGAGCTTATGTCCCCACGCGATCGTCTCAGGCGGAAGGGATTCCAGCAAAAGACGTCTTAGTTCACCACGCTCAATTTCGGGGCGGGTGCCATGACTTGGCCAGGATAGAAGAATGTTGCCGCCTTTGTCGGTTATTCGTTTCGCGTCTGCTCCCTTGATGGTCAGCCGGCGGAATTCATCGAGCAGACCGGCGGCTTGCAGAGCCAACTGCCCATTATACTCATGAATATCCAACAGTCCTCCCTGCCCGCGTGCATCAACCGAAATCCCGGCTTCATAGACTTTGCTCGGGATCCCGTGGCGAGCAAGCACGCGCGCTAGGGTGAGTCCACCAAGTCCAGCGCCAATGATTGTAACGGTCGGCATGACGATTGATCCTTCCCGATAAATATTTCCGAGATTTCTTGTTATGGAATGTCGTTCCATAGTTGGAATACTATTCCATATGTGTCAAGATTAAATGATGAAGAGAGAACAACGCGAGACGCAAAGCCGACGAAAAAACGCTCTTACGCGAGAGGCGATAATTGAGACCTCCATCGCGATCCTCGACCGAGATGGCGAGAAAGGCTTAACGTTCCAGGCGCTTTCGTCGCGACTTGAAACGGGCGCCGGCGCGATTTATTGGCACATCAATGACAAGGATGACCTTCTAGCGGCCGCATGCGATGCCGTTTTGCATCCTGCCATTGCGACGATCGTCGATCATGAATCGCCTGCTCATGCTATTCGTGGGTTGGCCTCAAGCTTATTCGATCTTCTGGACGACCATCCCTGGATCGGTTCGACGCTCACGCGCTTTCCCACACAAATCGCCATGATCCGCCTCCTGGAGCACCTGGGTGGGCATATTCGCGCAGTTGGTGTTCATCAGAATCAGGAATGGGCTGCTGCTTCAACGTTACTCATGTATATGCTTGGGGTTGGAAGCCAGAATGCAGCAAATGCTCAATTGGCCCGGGAACAAGCATTAGAAAGATCTCACTTCCTTGATGAGGTGGCGAGCGCGTGGTCACAGCTGTCGGCGGATCAGTACCCGTTTGTGCAGTCGAATGCGGAGCGTATGCGCACACATGATGATCGCGATGATTTTCTGACTGGCATCGATTTCATTTTGAAAGGGATCATTGCAGCTGGCATTCGCTGATCAATGGCAGCTTTGTGAGCTTGCTTGATCACCGTAAGCGGAAGTCGCCCGACAGGAGGCAGGAACTTCAACCATCCTAGTTTGTTATGACACGCCGGGAGAAAAGAGGTTGTTATGTCGAGCTTTTTCTCAAAATTCGCTACTTTGGTCGCGGAATGGTCAGGCAGACCAGTGACGTTTGTTTCAGCCGTCATTCTCGTGCTCGTCTTGGCTGCTTCAGGACCCATCTTCAACTATTCTGAAAACTGGCAACTGGTCATCAATACCGGAACCACCATCATCACGTTCTTGATGGTCTTCGTGCTGCAAAATTCTCAAAATCGCGACGGCCGGGCCCTCCAGGCAAAGCTGGACGAGCTTATCCTGACATCTCAGGCTCAAAACAAATTTGTCGGTATCGAGAAACTGGACGAGCAAAAGCTACGCGAGCTCAGCAAGACACTCGCCGAAAAGGCGGAAAAGGTGGAGGACGTTGCTGACTCCAAGGCAGAAGAACAGCAGCGCGAATGAAGAACCTAGACATGCGTTTGTGGGTTTCGCGAGCGCGAGCAGTATCTAGGCGGCGAAGGCCGAAACCGTGAACTGGACAGGGTCTGGCCCGGCTAAAGCGCAATTCCGCTGGCGCGATCAAAGACGTGAACGCGCTCGTGATGAACGCTTGCGGAAAAACTGCTGTTGAGACCGACAGCCTGCTCACCATCGACAACCGCGGTCAGTTGCTCGCCAGCCACCTCAAAAATCACATGGGTCTGCGCGCCGGTCGGTTCGACAAGGATTGTCCTGCCGCTCAACGCGACATCTCCGCCATTGACCGATCCGATATGTTCTGGCCTTAAGCCGATGGTGATAGATTGACCACGTGTGACTTTGCGATTTTTTGAAATGCGAATGGCTGTTCCATCCTTTAGTCGAGCGGCAGGTTCATCGCCCTCGCCGTCGACCACGCCTTCGATCAGGTTCATCGCAGGCGATCCGATGAAAGCAGCGACAAACAAGTTCGCCGGCGTCTTGTAGAGATCGATGGGCGTGCCCTGCTGCTCGATCCGTCCTTGATTCAGCACGACCACGCGATCGGCAAGGGTCATCGCTTCGATCTGATCATGGGTGACATAGACTGATGTTGTCCGCACCTTTTGATGGAGCGTCTTGATTTCACTGCGCATTTGGACGCGAAGCTTTGCGTCCAGATTCGACAATGGCTCGTCAAACAGAAAAACTGCGGGATTGCGCACAACTGCCCGTCCCATCGCAACACGCTGACGCTGGCCGCCGGAAAGCTGTGATGGCTTGCGGTCCAGCAGCTTGCCGAGATCGAGCATTCGCGCCGCTTCGGCAACCCGCTGCGTAATGACGTCCTTAGAATGGCCGGCCAACTTGAGGTTAAACCCCATATTTTCCGCAACGGTCATATGGGGATAGAGCGCGTAGGACTGAAACACCATTGCGATGTTGCGCTCGCGCGGTGTCATGCCGTTGACAACCTTCCCACCGATCAAGATCTCGCCTTCTGTAATTTCCTCGAGCCCAGCAATCATCCGCAAGAGTGTCGATTTTCCACAACCGGACGGCCCAACGAGCGCAATGAACTCGCCATCGCCAACCGCCAACGAGATGTCGTGAATAACACCGAGCGCACCGTAGGACTTGCTGATATTTTTAAGGTCTACCGAAGCCATGGATCTCTCCTAATCAGGATTTGACCGCGCCGGCCGTCAGGCCTGCGATGATGTGTTTTTGGGCAAGGAAGAAAACGATGACCGTCGGCAGGATGGTCAAGGTGATGAAGGCGAGCACCAGCTGCCATTCCGTTCCGAATTCGCCGCGATAGACCATGATCCCAAGCGGCCAAGGATATTTAGACTCGGAGTTCAGCATGATCAACGGCAGGATATAGCTGTTCCAGCTTCCCACGAAGGAAACGATAGCGACTGTTGCGATGATCGGCCGCGAGAGCGGTAGAGAGATATGCCAGAAAAATCGCAGGTAACCACATCCATCGACAAAGGCAGCCTGGAAAAGTTCCTCCGGCAGGTTGCGGAAGTAATTGCGAAACAGAAGAATGCTCATTCCGAGCCCGAACGCTACCTGAGGCAGAACGACGCCCCAATAGGTGTCCAGGAGACCGAGATCCCGGATGCGGATGAACAGAGGCAAAATCGCGGTAGCCGCAGGAAACATCAGACCGAGCAGGAAATAGTTCAGCAGGAACGAGGAACCGAAGAACTTAACATGCGCAAAGGTGAAAGCCGCCATCGCAGATACGGTAAGCGTCAGGAAGACAGTGAGAACCGCTATGACGAGCGAGTTGAAGATCTGCAGCCAATAACGTTCCCCGAGAAGGATATCGCCGTAATTCGACCACTGCCAATCGGCAGGCAGACCAAACGGATTGACACGCAGATCCCCGAGGGTTTTGAACCCGCCGAGTGCCGTCGTCAGAAGAGGCACCAGCACGATCGCCGCGATGACGGTCAGCGAAGTGTAAAGATAGAGCTTCGTATGAAGCGGCAGACGAACTGTGTTGGCCGAGTCAGTCATGGCGCATGAAAATCCTCTTATAGCCGAAGGCAAGTGTCACACAGATCACGAAAAGAACGACGCCGACTGCGCTTCCGAGACCGACCTGCATTCGCATGACGCCGTAGGTGTATAGAAAGGTGACCATTGTCTGCGTTGAATTGGACGGTCCACCGCCCGTGAGCGGCATGATCATGTCAAACAGCTGAAGAGAGCCGATCACCGCGAAGAAAATTGACAACCGTGCTGTCGATCCCAACATTGGGAGCGTGACATAACGGAACTTCTGCCAGCCTGTGGCACCATCGATCTCGGCAGCCTCCAGAACGGCCTTGTCGACCGACTGCAGCCCGGCAATGAACAGCATCATGTGAAAACCGAAATACTTCCAGACGATGACGCCGAGAACGGCATAGATTGCCACGTCTTTGTTGGCCAAGACATAGGGGTTGGCAAACCCGAAGAAATTCGAAATGGCAGCAAAAAGACCGTAATCGCCGTCGTAAACAAAACGCCAGATTAATCCGGCAGCAACATCAGCGAGAACATACGGTAGAAAGAAAATCAGCCTGAACCCGACCACCCCCGGAAGACGATGCGCAAGCATGGTGGCAAGCCAGATGGCCAGCGGTATCTGCACGAGGATGGAGATGACGATGATCAGGCCGTTATTGATCAGAGCCTGAGAAAATGCAGCGTTGCCAAACAGGATCTGGAAATTCTTCAGCCCAACGAATTCAGTGGGCGTTCCATAGCCGTTCCAGCGATAGAGGCTGTACCAAGCCGCCTCCCCCATCGGCATGATGACGAACAAGGTAAAGAGCAAAAGCGCGGGAGGAAGAAAGATCAGCAGGGTTAAGGCACGATCATGTGCCACAGAACTTTGCTTGCGCTTTTGACCAACCAATCTGCGCGCAGAGACCGGCACGGACTCCAAGGAAATATTCGTCATGATCACCGTGTTCCTCAAGGCAGTAATGGGATGCCGTCAGCTGCGGCATCCCGGCCTTCAATCACCGAAGCTCGAAGGCGTCCTGGATCTGCTGGGCGCCTTCTTCCGGGGTCATTTGTCCCGACACAATTTCAACGGACACGTCGTTGACAACACGTCCAACCGCAGCGCCAAGAGTTTGATCGAAGAAGTTCTGATGCCAGGTCGAGGTGCTGAGCTGTTTCGCCGAATCTGCCAGAAGAGGATCCTTGACGGCGCTGTCGGCCCCTGTCGCCACTGGCAGGATCATACCGGCGGCAGCCATCTTTTGTTCATTTTCCTTACTGGTAAGGAACGCGGCGAAATCGACGGCCTCTTTCGAGGCGTTCTTCGTCAATGCCCAGCCATTGATACCGCCCAGCGTATCGGTCGCCTTTCCTGCGCCGCCTTCAACGACTGGAAACGCGAAGCGGCCGATATTATCAGCGGAAAGCCCCTTGCCATCGCCTGCATTCTTGCGCTGGTTCGCTTCGGTATTGTCGAAGCCGAGAATCATCGCTGCCTTGCCATCGCCAAAAACGCCCAGCGCCTGGGGCCAAGTTGCGCCGAGATAACCAGCCTGGAACGGTTCTAGCTTGCCGAAAGCAGCAAGCTGCTCGCCCGCCTTTATGATGGCAGGATCCATGAAACCCTTGCCTTCGCCCTTTCGCGCCGCATCGAACACCGCCTGTCCGCCATCGCGCATGATCAGATAACTGTAATAGAAGTGGATCGGCCACTTCTCACCGCCGCCGCCGGCAATTGGCACTATTCCAGCCTGCTTGATCTTTTTGACGGCATTCTGAAAATCATCCCAGCTCTTAATATCCTCTGCCTTGACGTTCGCTTTGGCAAAAAGCGCTTTGTTGTAGAAGAAGCTCACAAGGCTGACGCGGTAGGGGAAGGCCCAAACCTTGCCGTCGAATGAAAGGCTATCGATCGCCGAGCTGTTATAAGCTTGACGAAGCTTCCCGCCATCAGCGTCAAAAACGGATGTCAGGTCTTTCAGCGCACCGGTCTTAGATTGCTCCTCGAGGACGCCGCCGCCCCAACTGTAGAAGAAATCTGGAACGTCATTGGATTGAAGAAGCGTTGGGAGCTTGGCCTTGAATGCCTCATTCTCCAAAAACTGAAGCTGCACATCAACATCCGGGTGCTTTGCCTCATAGTCTTTGGCAATCTCCTCCCAGACGGCCACAGATTTTGGGTCCAACTCGACGTGCAGCCATTTGACAACCGTGGCCGCCGAAGCGTTTCCGCATCCGAGTGTCATGGCGATTGTTGCGGTCGCGGCAAAAGATCTCAGTCTGCCGCCCAGGCTTGCGCCTGCGTGCTTATGGGTCATGTTCGTGATCCTCCCCGGGCTGTCCTCACCATTTATTCCCCGGTGCGGATTAATTCATATGACAGCTTGGTCTATGTCAAGGCAAAATGAACAATTTATACTCAACCAGCTTGACACTGCGGCCCGGATCGTCGCTATTTAATCCGACCTCCGATTTTAATCCGCTTCGTCAACCGACACTGATTGTATGAGAGTATGAAGACTGCAGATCCGGAATTGATGCGCGCGATCAACAGGCTGAGCGTGCTTGACACGATCAGGCGACATGGCCCCATCTCACGGGTTGAAATCAGCGAGAGGACGCAGTTGTCGACCACCACGGTGTCTGCGATCACTGCATCTTTACTGGATGATGGCCTCATCTTGACGCGGCACCTCGGCGATATCAGGTCGGAAGCAGCACGGGGCCGCCCCCGCGTCATGCTGGTCCTTAATCCTGACGCCGCAAGAGTGGTCGGAGCGAAGATTGCTGCCAGTCGTATGGTGTTTGTGCTCACCGATTTTTGCGGCAACGTTCTTTCAAGTCTAAGCTTGCCCATCCGCGTCGACCGACAACCCATCGGTGTCATCGCTGACCTTGTTGAAGATGGAGTTCGCCGCTGCGTCGTCGATGCGGACCTTTCGCTTGATGATGTTGACATGATCTGCCTTGGGCTTCCCGGCGTCATCGAGCATCGAACCGGGAAAATTCGAAGCAGCCCGATTTTGCGCGAGCCGAATGTGAATTTCGCCGAGGAAATGACGGCGAGGCTTAATGCGCCGACGCTTATCGAGAGCGATGCGCATGCCATCACGCTAGCTTATCACTGGTTCGGACAGGCGCGGGATCTTGAAGATCTTGTTCTAATTTCGCTGGAACAGACCTTGGGGCTTGGCGTGCTTCATCAAAACCAGTTGTTTCGCGGTGCCGGCGGACTTAGCCACAACCTTGGCGACTTGGTAATCGGGCTTGTAAATGAGGGAACCGTCCGCCTTGCAAGCCAAGCCGGCGAACTCGCAATCCTTGGTTCCCGTTCTTCAGATGGCCGTTTTGCCGAAGCCGTTCGGCTTGGCAGAGGAATGCAACACGCTCAGACACTAATTCAGGCAGAAGATTGCGAACTCATCAGCGCGGCGATACGCGCTGGTACTGCCGTAGGGCTCACTCTTGCGAACATCGTGACCCTGTTTGCTCCGCCTCGGGTCATCATCACCGGCTCAAGCCTGGAATTGGGTGAGCCATTTGTAGAGAGTATCCGCAGCAGTTTTAACGCCGCCGTTCCGCCTTCACTGGCTGGGGTTGCCGAGCTCGTTTTCGATACGGCAAGCGACGAGCTTTGGGCGCAAGGGGCGGCAGCGGTGGCTCTTTATGAACTCTACGAGTCACCCTGGAACACAACAGGGCCAGCACTTTAGTGGCCTTTCTTAGAGTACGATGGGAGGAATTCAATGAACAAAGTCGGCATTGGGATTATCGGATGCGGTAACATATCCGGAGCATACCTCAAAGCTATGGCATCCTTTCCCATTCTGGATATTCGTGGGATTGCTGATGTGAACGAGGAGATTGCGCGGGCAAGAGCGACAGAGTTCAATGTGCAGGCCCGCGCTGTTGATGACCTGCTCGAAGATCCCTTGATCGACATCATTGTCAATCTGACGATTCCAAAGGCGCATGTCGAGGTCGGACTAAGAGCATTGGAGGCAGGCAAGCACACCTATTCCGAAAAGCCTTTGGGAATAAACTTTGCTGAGGGCAAGAAACTCGCGGATGCTGCAAAAGCAAAGGGGCTTCGTATTGGCGCTGCACCAGATACTTTTCTTGGCGGCGGACATCAAGCGGCACGAAAACTCGTCGATGAAGGCGTTCTGGGTGTGCCTGTTGGCGGCACTGCAACATTTATGTGCCCAGGCCATGAACGCTGGCACCCGAATCCGGCCTTTTATTACGAAGTCGGAGGCGGACCGATGCTGGACATGGGGCCTTACTACATCACCGACCTCGTCAATCTCTTGGGCCAAGTAGCGAAAGTTGCTGGCTTTGCAACCTCGCCGCGCAAGGAAAGGCTGATTACGAGCGAACCGCGGAATGGCGAAAAAATTCCAGTGCATGTCGCGACACATGTTGCCGGCGTCCTTGCCTTTGCCAACGGCGCAATCGTCCAGATGGGAATGAGCTTCGATGTCGCCGGCCACAAGCATGTGCCACTCGAAATCTACGGCACGGAAGGAACGCTGATCGTCCCTGATCCAAACCATTTTGGTGGTGAGGTCCAACTGCTGCGCAAGGGAGGCGAGTTTGAAGAAAAACAGCTGACGTCTCCTTATGCTGATGGCAACTATCGATCCATCGGGGTGGCAGACATGGCTCACGCCATCCGGGAGAATCGACAGCACCGAGCAAATGGCGATCTGGCCCTTCATGTCCTGGAGGTGATGGAGGCGTTTCAGACCGCATCCGACACAGGCGCTGCCGTGTCGATTACAACGCACGTGGAGCGCCCCGCCCCACTGGAAGCATCGCTGGTCGATGGCCAGCTCGGTAAATAATCGCAAGGAGGAATGAGATGCGGGAAGCACTAATTGTCTGGGGCGGATGGAGCGGCCACGAACCTCAGGAATGTGCCGTCATTGTCAAAGACATGCTCGAAGAAGACGGCTTCAAAGTCTATGTTGAGCATAGCACAGAAGCATTTGCAGACCCGTCGGTCCATGATCTCAGCCTCGTTATTCCCATCGTGACTATGTCGAAGATTGAGAAAGAGGAAATAAAAAACCTTGCAGCGGCTGTCGAAAACGGTGTCGGAATTGCAGGTTTCCACGGTGGCGCCGGTGACAGCTTTCGCGAATGCGTCGAATATCAATTTATGATTGGCGGCCAATGGGTTGCCCATCCCGGCAACATCATCGACTATGAGGTCAACATCACAAAGCCGAACGATCCGCTCATGGAAGGCATCACGGATTTTCCATACACCTCAGAGCAATATTATATGCACGTTGATCCTTCCAACGAAGTACTCGCGACAACAAGATTTACCGGCGATCACGCATGGTGGATCGATGGTGTCGTCATGCCTGTCGTTTGGAAGCGCAATTATGGAAAAGGACGCGTTTTCTACTCCTCATTGGGACATCAGGCCAAGGAATTTGCGGTACCGCAGATGAAAACAATTCTGCGCCGCGGAGCGAATTGGGCAGCGCGGTAGCACCTCCCTGAGTCGAACTTGGATGGCGTGGTTGAAGCCCGCTCGCCCCGCCATCCTTCATTGATGTCCATTTTTAACATACGATGCTGTCACGCCTTCTTGTTCACAGTCACAAGCTCGCTCGCAATATAGATTGACGCGATGTCTTCCGGCTGCATTGGCCGACCGACGAGATAACCTTGCAACTGGTCACATCCTGAGTTTGTCAGGATGTCAGATTGCTTTTGCGTTTCAACCCCTTCTGCAGTGACCGGAATATCCAAGGCTGCGGCCAAGGCAAGTGTTGCCATCAAGACGTCCGCACCTTTGTCTTCTTCAATGGCGCCGACCATCGAGCGATCGATCTTCATGCGATCAAATCCAAACTCTCTCAACGCGCCAACGCTGGCATATCCGCAGCCGAAGTCATCCAGAGCAAAGCGCACGCCCATCGATTTCAGTCGCGCGATTGCACGCTTGGCTTGTTCAGGATTGGACATGAGCACTCCTTCGGTGATCTCAAGCGTCAGGCGCTCGGGCTCGAATTTCCGTTTCAGGAGTATTCTCTCCACTCTTTCGGCAAACTCGGGATTACGCAATTGTACCGGCGATACGTTGACGGAAAGTTCGACGTCTCCCCATCTGGCGACCGTTCGTGCTGCTGCATCCAAAATCTTTTCCCCCAGCTCGTCGATCAGCCCCGCGCGCTCGGCTGCAGGTATGAACACCTCTGGACTGACAGGGCCTGTGTCCGGGCGCCAACGCGCTAATGCTTCCACTCCGCGGAGCTGTCCGGTTTTTGCATCGACCAATGGCTGATATACCGGTTGGATCTGGTCGAGCGTCAGCGCAGTTCTAAGCTTCTCCTCCAGAAGCGCTCTCTCCTGCCGATAGATGTCCATCTCTTCCCGGTACACAACGACGCAGCCACGTCCTGCTTCCTTGGCTTCATAAAGGGCCATGTCTGCACGCCGAAGAGCTTCGAGGCCTTCAAGATCGACATCGGCGTCAGAGAAAAGCCCTATGCTTGCCCCTACTTCTATCGTCCGACCGCCAATGCGAAACGGAACGCGAAGGGCTTCTATGACTGCTGATGCCTGAGCATCGATCTCGTCACATTCACGCAGGAATGCGAACTCGTCGCCGCCAAGACGCGCCAGCACCACCTTATCAGAGAGCACGTTTCTCAATCGATCCGCAACAAGCTTAATCAACTCGTCGCCGACCGCATGCCCCCAGGAATCATTGACCTCTTTGAACCCATCAAGATCAATGAGCCCCAACCCAACAGGGGCAATGCCAGCCCTTCCGGATAAAGGAGCAGCGATCGCCTGCAGTAAGCCGGCCCGATTGAGCAGGCCGGTTAAAACATCGTGGGTGGCCTCCTTCTCTGCCATCGAGGCTTGCATATGCAAATTGCGGATTATAACAGCGCCAGTGACAAGCATGGCCACCAGAAACCCGATCAGAACCGTCAAAGCACTCAGCAAGTAGCCGTGAACTGCGTTGTAGATGCTTGTTCCGGGCAGACGACTTGGCCAGTGAAAGTAGGCAATAGCCCTTCCATCCAGGTCGATCAGGGGAAGGCTGAGCAAGTTACCAGATGGCTGGGTAACCAACTCCAGCCCCTCGATATCAAAAGCCTTATCAATCGTTGAAATAACGTCCTTCGTCAGCCGCTTTGCGAAAAGCAGTGTCTTTGAGGGTTTATCGGCCAAAGCTTTATAGGGCTGAATTGCGCCGGCCGATATCAAGTAGGGGCCATCTCTCGTCGCCACAAAGACAGTCACTGGATCTTTGCCTGATTGCAGTGTCTTCATTGCAAGACGCTGAATGCTTGAGCCGAAATAGGCGATCGGATCAAATTGCTCCCCTTTGAGGTGAGCGCTGAAGACCTGCCCATCTGACGATATCACGACAGCCGCATCGTAGAGTGGATAGTCCTGGCTTGTCTTCCCCCAATTCTCGTAAACCCAATCTTGGCCATCATCGGCATTGAGATGGGTATAAGCTTCGTCCCAAACAGCGTTGTCCCGCACCGTTGCATTCAACCGGCTTCTAAAAGAGCGGATAGCCGATTGTGCAGCATGCACGGCTCGCGCGTCGTCAAGCTCGTTGGCCTGATCCCTCATCTCCGTCACCGCAGAATAGATCAGCGCGCCAAGCATGCAGATAACCAAGACAAAGAGAAAAGTGATACCGGCTGCCGTGTTAATTCGTAGGCTTGCACGTCCGGGCATAAAATGTCCTCATCCTGCTCGCGGTTTGGACAAAACTATGCAGTCAGCACCCCAATAGAAACTTAATACGTCCCATAGATTGCAGCGCGGTATTGAATATTCGCGGCATCTAATGTCAATGTTTCCTATTTAAGGTATAAGAAGTGTTACAAAGGTCTCTGATGTTCGCGGCAATATGACCAGTCAACATTCCCAGCGCAGACTTTGACGATGCAGTCTCTGGAAGAGAGCAGCTAAATCATAAATTGAGCAACTTACTTTCCGAGCCATCTAAATTCTTCAATCGCAACCTGACCGGTCTTCTTGTCATAGAGACAAATGAGATTGACTTTAGCCTTGCCTCGCCCGGTCGACCCGCGAAGAAGCACGGCAACTTTCCCCACGCTGTCATCGAAAACGACCGGAGCAGTCGCCTCAGGCACGATCAATTTTGATTGCCCGATGCACGCACCGTTTGCCTTGGCAAATAGCGCGTTCCAAGCGCCGTCGCTTGATGCGGCAGCGGTCGTAACCGACGCCAGTAAGGATAGCGTGACGAGCATTACTCGAACCATTTCCAATCCTGTCCACATAAGATGCTTCTTTTGTAGCCGTTTAAGGAGCGTGCTCGACGCCGAGACCTCAGAGGCGGAAATCACCTCTATCCACGGACAAGCGATCCTGCACAACGCCTATACCTCGCTTCGCTTCAAAAGATAATCCAGCCCTCCTGCGCGAAACCAACGGTAACCATATGGCTCCAGAACAATATGATGCCGGCCGTCCTCATCGGACGAACTATCCTGGTTTCCAATAATGTCGATCAAGAAGCGACCCTCATCACCGATCCTGGGATCGAGGCTAATTTCGACCGGTCCCGCCTCGAGATTATGGACCACAACCACTGAGTTGTTGCGCCAGTCATATCGAACGGCAAGAACTCCTTTGCTCTTGCTGTCGAGCACATCAATGCTGCCCCAGCCAATCTCGGGCGCTTCCTTGCGCATCCGGATCATTCGCTCCGTCCAGTTCAACATCGATTCTGGATCACGTCTCTGGAAGGCGACATTCACATGGTCGTAGCCATAGGGCCCGTGCGCTATCACGGGGAGGACGGGTTCGTCACTTTTAGTAAATCCGCCTTGCGGCTCATCTGACCACTGCATCGGCGTGCGTGCGCAGTTGCGCTCGGGCAAGTTGAGGTCATCTCCCATGCCAATCTCGTCGCCGTAACGAAGGACGGGTGTTCCCGGTAGCGAAAACATAAGACTGTAGGCAAGCTTCAGCCTGCGAATATCGCCGTTCAACATCGGAGCGAGCCGCCGTCTTATGCCGCGATCGAAGAGTTGCATATTTTTATCGGGGCCAAAGGCATTGAAGACCGTTTGGCGCTGAGTTTCAGTGAGACGACCAAGATCAAGTTCGTCGTGGTTCCGCAGAAACATTCCCCATTGTCCGGTCTGCGGAAGAGTCATCGTGTCCATCATCGCTTTGGCGAGCACCGATGCATCCGCGCTCGCCAGGGAATAAAAGAGAGCCTGGTTGACGTGGAAGTTGAACATCATCTGCATTCTGTCGCCATCGTCACCGAAGTACTGGATATTCTGTTTGGGAACGACGTTGGCCTCCGCCAGAATGATGCTATCACCTTTTCTCCACTGCAAGAATTCCCGAAACGTGCGCAACATGTCGAACTGCTGTTTGGGCGTTGTCACGTCCGCGCCTTTTTCAGCAATGACGAAGGGAACGGCATCCATACGAAAACCCGAGACACCCAATTGTATCCAGAAGCCCATGATTTTCAGGATTTCCGCCTGAACATGCGGATTCGCCGTGTTAAGATCAGGCTGGAACTTATAGAAACGGTGGAAATAATATTCGCCTGACGTTTTATCCCGCGTCCAAGTGGTTTTCTGAATGCCGGGGAAAACCATCCCTTGATCCGCATTGGCGGGTTTGTGTTTCGACCACACATACCAATCGCGATAGTGCGAATTCTTATCGGCACAGGCCTGCTTGAACCAGGGATGCTGGTCCGATGTGTGATTGACAACGAGATCGATCAAAACGCGAATGCCGCGCTGTTTGGCGGCATGAGTGAACTCGACGAAATCGCCCAAGGTACCGTAACGGGGATCGACATTGTAGTAATCGGAGATGTCGTAACCGTCGTCTCGCCCCGGCGAGGTCTGAAATGGCATCAGCCATATCGCCGTTATTCCCAGGCCGGCGAGATAATCCATCCGCCGTTGGAGGCCTTGAAAATCGCCGACGCCATCTCCGTTGGAATCCATGAAGGTTTCCACAGAAAGGCAGTAGACGATCGCGTTCTTATACCAGAGGTCGTTGATCACGGTCGGCCTTCCCTTCCTCGCACGGCTGCTGAATGGCGCGAGAAGGCGAATTGTTCCACGGATCATCGTGAGCCGAAGAGCAAGTCCTCTCGGGCTTTTATGTCGGCTGCGCCAAAAAGGCTGCTTAGTTTTTCACTGCTTCTTGCACGGCAAGCTCGGCCAGCGCGAGAGCTGCTTCCCGCGTTTTGGCGGCCGCAATAAATCTGCCGTTATGACAGAAGCTTGCCCCTGCAACACCGCTAACTCTTTCGAGATCACCGTTGTTCAATCCTGCCCAAGCTACCGGCAAATTGGCTCGCAGCTCGAAACTGTCATCACTTTGCCGAATACCGGTGACGCACCAATCTTTTTCTCGCGGATGAATGACAAAAAGCAAATGTTCTGCGCCTGCTTTGACAATTGCTTTGCGGAACGGCATGCCGGACGGCAACTCGAGGATCCGCCCCTCGCCCGTTTTTAGGATCGCGGCATGGACAAGTGCTTCGGCTCGTAAGCTCGCTGCAGCGCGACCGATGCTAGCCTCCACGAAGCTGCGCGCGATGGATAGAGCTTCCGAGAAAGCTCGGTCGTTCGCATTGGGATCCGGATCGTCGAAAGCTGGCTTCAGCGCTTCTAGCAAGGATGGTAGCGTCAAGTTCGAAAGCGGACCTGCAACAGACGGATCCAAGGCGCCGTTATCCATCAGGTCGATCGGCAGAACGAAATCTATATCGAATGCCGCATGGATGTCATCGATGTGTTCGGAAGGAACATTGAGGGCTGCGATATAGTCACGGCCATAGTGCTTCCAGATCAATCCGAAAGAGCTGAAAGGATTGCCATCATCCCGCAAAGGCGCTCCCCTTTGATGATGATCGAATATCCTTGCTTCGACGTCATAGGCAGCCCCTACATCGTAGATAATGCGGTCGGGGTTGGCAGTGATCCATTCCGGTGCCCTGCTGCGCACGAGGCGCGCTTGAGGAAATAGGCGCGTTAGAACCACGGTAGACAGCAATTCATCGGCATGAAAGCCACCAGAATGGGTAACAAGGAACTCTGGCGGCATTCTTATATATCACCTTCTCATTTTTGTGCTCGCCACCATTAGCGATTACCAATCCCTATCTCAAGCAACTATTCCTAGAAGCACGAAGACTAAATCAATCGCGTTTTATACCGCACGATTTAGGAATCAAAAGATCTAGAATGGCGTTTGCAATTGACACGATGATTCGAGCCGGCGATCGCCGTCACGGCCCGATGATAGAAAGCCGAGATTGCTAATGCCCTCCTTTATGGTCTTTGCTGCTTAGCTGGAAAGCAACTGCTCCGCCGCGCGCAACCCAGTTTCCCACGCACCATGCGCTGTCGAAAAGTCTGTGCGATGGCTTGCCTCACCGGCAAAGAAAAGCCTTTCGCTGACAGGCTCCGCCAAGACCTGACGGGCAGCGGCGTGGCCTGGCAACGCATGACTGTATGAGCCGAGAACCCAATCCGTGCGACACCAAGCGGACGCATAGAGAGGCCGCAGGTGGCGACGGATGTTGTGACCGAGCAAAGACGTCAGTTCATCCAGCGCGAAAGAAAAAGCCTCGACCAGTCCAGCCTGCTCAATGATGACGGCACCGTTTCCACCGAAAAAGCCCTCGATCATAGACCGGCCGAAAGGGCGAATATAATAGCTTCCCGTCTGCGCGTTATGAGGATTGCCGAGCAGATGCGTTTCCGGCTCCAGGCCGTGGTTCCCATCGAGTTCAAGAAACAGTTTATCGGCAAGGCCGAGAGGTAGTTGAGATGCAGCCTCGATATGAGTTTCGACATCGCGGTCAAAAAGGATGCCGTTACGGGCAAGGACATTGGTGGAGACTGTCACGATTACAGAGCCTGCATTGACCACCCCGCGATCTGTTTCAACCCGCATTTGTCGTCCAGCATACTTGATTTGGCGAACTGGCGTCGACAACCGCAAGCCGACGTTTGGCACAAGCGAACCGAACAAAGTTCCATAGCCTTCCAAAACACGCCAGTTGAAGTCGGTCGCCGCATCGTCATAGGCGAGATAATCGGCGACCGAGAGCCGGTCCAGCGGCGCGCCGTTCAAATACCCGCTGATGGCATCGCAATATGAGTTCCAGGTCCCATCGGCCGGCAAGGCGTCGGACACACGGTCGCTTGCCGGAGGTTGAAAGCGAATGCGGCGCTCCAGTGCATCCCAAGCAGCGCTCGCCCCTCTTTGCTCGTTCTGCGTAAAGCCCAAGTCGCGCCATTGGCTCTGCCACGCACTTGGGCCATCCACGATGGTGAAACCTGAAGAGCGCGCAACCTCAACGAGAGGGTTCCGATCGGCCGAATGCAACCATCCACAGCCGATATCAAGAGGCATCCCGGAAAGACCGATGGTCCAGGCCCGACCGCCGACACGATCACTCGCTTCAAGGATAAGAACGGAGCGCTGCGCCTCAACAAGGCGTCTTGCAGCTGCAATGCCAGCCGCACCAGCGCCTACAATTACGACGTCATAGTCCATGAGGCACGCTCCGACTTTCTTAAAACTTGCATGTTCCGAAAGCTTTACATCCGCACAGCTTCCGCTTCAATGTATCGGAAACCTCAAGTTGATGTGCGCCCATGACCTTTTTTGAAACGCTTGTTGCATTGTTGGCGGTGGCGATCCTGCTGTTGCAAATAACGCGTCGCATGCACCTGCCCTATCCCGGCATCCTGGCTGCCGCTGGGGTCGGTGTTGCCATGTTGCCCGGTGCACCGACGATCCCCATCGATCCACCGACTGCACTTGCGCTTTTCATCGCGCCGGTTCTGATTGATGCCGCCTATGATTTCCCCCTCGGGGCAGCCCGCCGGCTTATGCTGCCCCTCGTCTTTTATGCAATCATTGCCGTTGTCGCGACAGCTTTAGTCGTCGTTGTCATCGGCACTCAGATGGTCGGACTGCCGCTTGCCGTGGCCTTTACGCTTGGCGCTATCGTCGCTCCTCCTGACGCGGCGGCAGCGACCGCCGTTCTTTCGAGCATGCCTGTCGCGCGAAAAGCCGATACGCTGCTCAAAGGTGAAAGTCTGTTCAACGACGCCACGGCGCTGTTGATATTCGGCGCGGCATTGACAATTCAGGCACGCGGCACCCTGGATGGCGCGACGGCCCTGCAGATCGGTTTTGCTGCTCCAGGCGGCATTTTGTTCGGCATAGTCTTTGGTTATCTCGTCTCACGGATGCGACCGATGACGGAGAACACCGTCGGCGGCACGCTTCTCCAATTTGTTTATGCCTTCGCAACCTGGTTGATTGCCGAGCATCTACATCTATCAGCTGTTCTTGCAACGGTCGCCAGCGCGATGACCATTGCCGTTCTGTCGACTGTCGAAGACTCGCCCCGGATGAGAGTCCATTCTTTCGCCGTCTGGACGACGATTGTCTTTCTCTTGAACGTGGTTGCGTTCCTGCTGATGGGTTTGCAGGCGCGCAGGATCCTTTCCGCCATGTCGGCCGAACGGCTCGTACAAGCAGGCGGCTTTGCCGCCATCATCATCCTGGCCGTCATCTTGACGCGCCTTGTCATGGCGTTCCTGCTCCATGCTTTTCTTTCTTATCGATATCGAAAGAGAAACGAGCCAGCGCCGTTCTCCAATGGAGAGACTTTCCTTCTTGGCTGGGCGGGGATGAGAGGGCTCGTCACTCTTGCGACAGCTTTTGCACTGCCTGCCGATTTCCCCGAACGGGATCTGGTCGTCCTCACCGCCTTTGCGGTGGTGCTGGCAACCCTAGTCATCCAGGGGGCCACTCTTGCGCCGTTTATCCATTTTCTCAAGTTGAACCGCGAAAAGGAGGCGACCACTGAGTTAGAGACAGCCCGACACGCTTTGGCGGAAGCCGCCTTGAAACGTCTCGATCAGGAAAAAAGCCCTGAGGCCGATAGCCTCCGTACCTTATGGCGTCAGCACTGCCTGGCCCCAACGGACGAACATGTCCGTGCAAGCCTGGAAACCCGCCGACAGCTGACAATTACGGCTGTTCTCGCACAACGGCGGGAACTGGAGGAACTACGCGACACCGACAAGATTGGTCCGACCCAATATCTGGAGCTTCAGGAAGACCTCGATTGGAAACAGCTTTCGGTCGAGGCTGACGGGGAGCGCCGAATAACAGAAACATAATACAAAAGCTTTAGCGCGAGAGACATCGAGAAGGTGCGCGCTGCGCTGTTCGCCCGATCGATCCTAATTATCTCGGAGATGCTGCGCCAGCTCGCGCTCTCCGCTCCCATATGACAAGAAAGCCGCTCGATGCGACAATCATGATCGCTCCCACAAAAACATTGCCAGCCGGAATATCGGCCCAGATGATATAGCCGTAGACGAACGCCCAGATCAGGCCAGTGTATTCGACAGGTGCCAGTGCCGATGCCGGTGCGTGGCGAAACCCTTCATAGAGAAGATACTGTCCAAGCGTTGCGATGAGGCCGAGCGCGACCATCAGTCCCCAATCCGAAAGGGTCGGCGTAATCCAAACCCAAGGAAAGGAAACTGCGCAAGCCACGGCAAATAAAAGGCTGGTTGACCACATCTGCGTTAAAGCCGTTTCGGTTCGGCTGACCATACGAGCGAGGATTGTGCTCCAGGCCCAGCAGCACCCCGCAGCGACGCACATCATTGCCGGTACAAGATTGGGCGAGTTGACTGGGTTTGTCGCAACGATCACCCCCAGGAAGCCGCCGATGCATGCAATCCAACGGCCCTTATGTACTTTTTCCTTGAGCACGAAGATCGACAGGACGACCACGATGATTGGGGCGGAAAAGTACAGGGTCGTCAGTTCTGCAAGACCCAGATGCTTTGCTGCGTTGTAAAAGAGCAGCCAAGCGACCAACATCAACGCGGCTCTTAGACCAACCGTGCTGCGATAACGACTGCGGAAGATAGATGGATGCCTGAGATAGGCGGCACAGGCGCCGCTGATCATGACAATGATGATGCTTCGCATGAAAAGTATCTCGGGGACCGCGTAATCGGTCACCAGCCACTTCACGAGGGCGTCCTGTAATGCAAAACAGGCATATCCTCCTGATGCCAATGCTATTCCGATCAGCGGATTGACATCTGTGAGAGAGATTTTCATCAAATTTTCCAACGCTAATAATCTGAATTGCGCACGATCCGCCAAGTCAGAAGGATGAGACGGGTGCGCCGCGCCACAAGCCGATTTGTCCGTTTTGCCAAGCCCGTCTTCGCAGGATTTTAGCTTGGATGAAAGGCGAAATGACTGGCATCAAGAACAATGGCCCGCCGTTCTTCGCATTGTTGTGAATGACGATGAAATGTTCCCGCGGAAACCTTACATAAAGGTCAAGTTGATAGTTTCGATTGATGCAACCCTCCGTCCAGAGGTGTTGCGTATCCGTTTGCATGCACCGTCGCTGAACGGGCCCTTGCTCACGGATAGACCTCGCATATCTTCGAAACTATGATTATCATGAGCCTGTGAAACCACCTGAAGACGAAATGACAGATCTATTCCAAGTAAAATTTTGGGGAACTAGAGGGAGCATTCCTGTCTCAGGTCAGGAATTCGATAAATATGGCGGGAACACAGCCTGCATTGAAGTCAAATGCGGAAGTCATCACTTGCTCTTTGACGCAGGTTCGGGAATTCGAGAAGCCGGTCTCGCTATTTTGGATGAGAACATCGAAAAAGTAGACCTGTTTTTTTCCCATTGCCATTACGATCATATTATCGGCCTACCGATGTTCAAGGCGATCTATTATCCCTCGACTGAGGTTACGATCTGGTCTGGTCACCTTGATGGCAAGATGACGACCAAAGATATGATCAAGAAGTTTATCAGTCCTCCCTGGTTTCCGGTGAACATGGACATCTGCCAGGCGACGATGCGCTTTCGCGATTTCCACCCCAACGAAACCCTTGAACCCTATCCCGGCCTCAACATTAAAACATTCCCGCTCAATCATCCGGGGGGAGCGATCGGCTACCGACTTCAATGGAATGGGCGCATCCTTGCTCTCATTTATGACATCGAACATACGCCAGGGAAACAAGACCCCATCGCGCTCGAGATGATGCGAGATGCGGACCTTGTCGTTTATGACTGCACTTATAACGAAGATGAAATGGTCCGTTTCAAGGGCTTTGGGCATTCAACTTGGCAGCACGGCATAGAGCTGGCAAAAGCCGCAAAGGCGAAACGTTTTGCGCTTTTTCACCATGCCCCGTCGCGAACCGATAACCAGTTGGAGAAAATGGAGCAGGACGCTCAGTCTTCCTTCTCCGGCGCTTTTGCGGCGCGCGATAGACAGGTCGTTCGTCTCTAGGCTCTCATGAGTTCTGATGCCGACCTCCATCTGACGCTTGCATGTGCGCCGGTCGCTTCGAAGAATAGATGGAGGAAATTCCATGCATCTTCGTCATGAACGAGATGATGCGTAAGAATGCCGATCGGCTCTCTGTCTTTGGTCTCGCGCCGTCTTTTCAGCTTTTCAACAAAGCGCTGAACGAGATCACCGGCGGGGACTGCTTTCTTTCCGTGATGCCAGTCGACAATATCGATGTGGGTATTGAGCTGCTTCAGCGCGCCAAGCTCGCGTGCGCGCCCATAAAGAGAAACGGCCGTAAAAGGCTCCCCTTCAATTGCGAGCAAAACCTCATCGGCAATTCGATTCCAAGGGGGTACAAGCATCGTAAGAATCTTGGATCTTGGAAAATCGGATTTCTGTGCAAGCAGCCTCAGCCGATCATTCCCCTTCTGCAGTTCTGACAATGTTACCGCAACTGGCCTGTGCGCGCCGAGCTCCTGCTTTTTCTCATGCGTTGGCGCATGATTTTCGTGCGACCATCCATGAATTGCGATCTCTACATGATCCTCTTCTTTCAGCCGTTCGAACAGATATGAGCTGGCAGAGGCAGGGATAACCGCAAGCGTCAGAGGGATGTTCCTGTCCCGCGTTTCAGCAAGAAGCCTGTCAAGTGCCGGACTGGCCTCAATCGCATCGTCATCACGAAGCCATAAATCGACAACCTGACTATCTTCGAGAGCGCGATCGAGCTCGTTTCGCAGCTCCGTCCATGCAAACTTATTGTCCATGATGGTCTTCCACAACTTTTCTTACTACTTGGTCCAAGGCCGTTCCAGCCTTATCGAGTGACCTTTCGCAAAGCACAAACCGCCGTGCTTCCAGAGCCATCTGATGTCGGCGGCTCTCGTTCTTCAAAAGTTCGGAGATGGCATTAGCCAAGGCAAGGGGATCACGATCGGGCACAAGATAGCCAGTTCGTTGATCATCCACAACGGCGGGCACCCCAGCGGTACGGAAAGCAACGACCGGCAATCCAGCGGCCTGGGCCTCTAGATAGGCGAGCCCGTAAGCTTCTGCACATCCTGGCCAGACGTAAATCGAGGAGCAAAGTAGTTCATTTGCTACCTCATCTGCCCGCTTTTCTCCAAGCCACTCGATCCGATCGTTATGCAGCCAAGAGAACAGCTTCTCGACATCGGCTCGACGGGGTCCATCACCCACAATTACCAAACTCCAATCCGTTCCCTCAATCTCAGCCAAGGCCTCGGCCAGAAAGCCATAACTTTCGTGCTTATCGCCATCGCGCATCATAGCAACTGTAATGAGACGGCCGGGTGTCGGTTGCGGCATTGCTGCGCGAAAGGCTGAGACATCGATGAAGGGCGGCAGATGCCTAATCTTGTCGTCGGAAACCACCTTTGTCAGGCCAAGTCGGTCCCGCTCAGTGAAGGCAATGTTGACAGCGGCAAGACGCAGGCCTTCAGCCACGAAAGACTGAGACCTCATCCATCCTTGATCATTCCTTTTCGAAGCGTAAGATGCCTCTGCGGTCACGTAAGGGATATGAAAATCCCGGCACAGACGAGGACCAATCAAATCCGGAGACTTGTAGTAAGGGTGGTAGCAGAAGAAGAGATCTGGGGCTCCTTCGGAGCGCCAGCGTTTTTCCACTGCCTCACGTTCCACTGCCGCCGCACGCTCAATATTGATTGCCTCTTCCGCCACCTTCGTAAAACTGCGAAAGTCAGAAACCAGTTCGACGTGGTGTCCCGCTTCTTCAAGGGCTCGCATGAGCAGCCTTGCCATGAGCCGGTCTCCGGATGGAACGGGATGAGAGGGCGACTTTAATGGCGCGTAAAAAGCAATATGCATCTTCTTCACGTAAAAGTTTCGATATCTAAACCTACGGCATTATATAAGCCGCACGCGGGTCGGTTGGGTCACACCGGTAACCGTAGTCTCAAATTCTTCTTTTCCTTAAATCAACCAATGCGCTCTGGGAAACATGATTAAATTAGGGGATGTTTTTCCGGAGCGAAGATTGCGACGGATCCGCCTTGGTGCGGGTTTGATTATTTTCATCTTTGTTGTCACTCATTTGATCAATCATACGCTAGGTTTGATTTCGTTATCCTGGGCGGAGAGTGGCCGCCGAATATTTGCGTCGGTGTGGCGCAATCCAGTGGGAACCGCCGCTCTCTACGGCGCGCTATCTGTGCATGTCATCCTGACAATGCGCTCGCTCTACATAAAGCGAAGTCTCGTGATGCCTCTTGCCGAAGCAGGTCAGATTGTCCTCGGACTTGCGATTCCAATGCTTCTGATCCAGCACATTGTCGCCACGCGCATTGCGAGCGAATTTTATGATTACGCGGACACGTATCACAGCGTGGTGACAAGCCTGTGGATCAATTCTCCGGAAAATGGGATCCAGCAAGTCGCAACTCTCTTCGTCGTTTGGATGCATGGCTGCATAGGCCTGCATTTCTGGCTGCGCTACCGGAACTGGTATAGCGCGTGGTCGTCACTTCTCCTGACACTCGCTTTGCTCATCCCGATCCTTTCCATTCTTGGCTTTGTCGAGATGGGACGAACCCTGGCCGATCCACTTTATGCTGCGGAAACAACAAACTCTTCATCGGTCAACAGAGGCTTCTTCGAAAACAGGACCGCGCAGCAGGAACTCCAAATGATAAGAGAGGCACTTTACCTCTCGTTTGGTGGCTGTCTGCTCGCCATTGCGGCATTGCGCGCGCATCGATCCTTCCAGGATCGGCTCAACCAGGTAGCAATCCATTATCAAAGCGGGGAAACTGTGCGCGTACCCCGCGGCTATACCATTCTGGAAGCAAGCCGGCAGGGCGGTATCGCGCATTATTCGGCTTGTGGGGGAAAGGGACGGTGTTCAACCTGCAGAGTGCAGATCTTGAAGGGCCTAGCCAATCTCGCCGATCCCGACAAACACGAGGAAGCGACGTTAAAGCGCATCAATGCATCGGGTGATGTCCGCTTGGCGTGCCAAGTTCGGCCGAAGGAGGACATTACGGTAGCGCCACTCTTGGTTCCCTCAGGCGAAAGCGTTCTGCTTGGCGCCCGAGAAGATAGTCCAGGGCGCGAAAGAGAGATTGCAGTTTTGTTCTGTGATCTTCGCAACTTTACCACGATCGCCTCTAATCGTTTACCCTTCGATACGGTCTTCCTGTTGAACCGATATTTTGAAATCGTCGGGAAAATGGTCGCCCAAGAGGGGGGCCGTTTGGACAAATTCATCGGCGATGGTGCCATGGCTCTCTTTGGGCTTGATGTTTCGATAGAGGAAGGATGCCGCCGAGCCTTGCGTGCGGCGACCGCGATAGAAGCAGAAGTGACAAGGATGAGCGGGGAACTCCTGCTCGAATTGAAGCACCCCTTGCGGGTCGCAATTGGTATCCATGCAGGTCCCGCCGTGGTTGGAACAATTGGCTACGGCGCAGTGCGCAACCTCACCGCCATCGGAGATACGGTCAATGTGGCCAGCCGTCTCGAGAATGTCGCTAAGGAGCTTGACGCCAGCGCCGTCTTCTCAGAGGAGGTCGCTAAGCTCGCCGGGGCCGATATGGATTTGCTGGAAGCGCGCGAAATCCACATCCGGGGCCGTGCCGATCCATTGAAAGTTTATATTGTTCCTCCGCGGGTTCCCGAAAGATCAGTGTAGTTATGTTTTTTGACTTCGGCGTTAGGCTACATGCTAAATCGTTGCGGCTGCGGCTTCAAAAAGCGCGAAGCCGGCTCCTGCGTCGCCTGTTTGAGACGCCCACCGGCCGGCGCTTCATCATCGAATCCATGAGCCCTAGGGTCGTATCCATGACGGTTGATGCCGGCGATCATCATCTTACCTTTTCGCCGCACGACTATATCGGTCGCAAAGTCTTTCGAAAGTCTCACTTCGACCGCGACAAGGTGAACCGCCTTCTATCGATCATGCGTGAGCGCAACCTGCTACGCGCCGACGGCGTCCTTCTTGAGCTCGGCGCCAATATTGGTACGCAAAGTCTATATTTTGCTCTTTCCCGGTCCTTCAAAACCATTGTCAGTGTTGAACCTGATCCGCGCAATTTCAAGCTGTTGAGCGTCAATATAAACCAGAACAACTTGGGCGAGCGGATTAAAGCCTTCAATGTCGCCGTGGGCGAAAGCGAAGGCAAAATCGACTTCTATATGAATGGCAAAAACCATGGAAAAAGCAGTGCGATCAGGCAAAGCGCATCGGATGCCAAAATCCAAGTCGATGTCAAACCCGCTCCTGCAATTTTGCAGGAAGCGGGAGTTTCGACCGAAGAGATTTCCCTCATCTGGATGGATATCGAAGGTTATGAGCCTGTGGCAAGTCGCTCAATGATCGAGCTTCTTGCGAGAAGGACTCCATTTTATATGGAATTCTCTCCGGTGTTTTATGGTGAAGAGGGCACTAGGCGCTTCACAGGCGAGCTATCGGAACACTATGAAAACTGTATTGCCTTCTTTGAAGATGATGGGGAGCGCTTTCTCAAGGTGCGTGATCTGCCCACGACCCTACCCCAATACGACATCTTGCTACTCCCATAACAAGGCTCTGCAGGTTCTCATTTGCCGGCGATTGATGCGTAAAGATCAAGCCGTTCAAACACGGCGGTAAAGGAAGTATCGACCTTCCTTAATCCCGATCGGCAGCGGCAATGGATGCAACTCGGGCAGGCCAAGAGGCAGACCGCTCACCGCGATTCCGCCTTTGGCGAGTACGCCCGACATAAGCTGAGGCAGCCAGGTCAACGTCACTGCATCGATATCGTCATGACCGGTCCCAATATCGGCATGTGCCAAAGCGGCGCCAGAGCCGAGAAATTGTTGCCCTGTGACGCTGATGTCGCCGACAATCATATCCTCAGCCGGAGGCGTAGAACTGGCATAAGATCTGACTTCACGATCGAACGCAACGATCCGTCTGTCAGGAAAAAGCTCCCGCAAATGATCATAGGTCCTCCCGTTTCCAAGACCAAATTCGAAGATCGGGCCTTGCGTCTCGGCGACGAGTTCCGCCACGGCATTGAGAATGTCTCTTTGGGCAGTTAGCCGGCGGATAAAGCTGTCGAGACGGCTCATATGTCTTCCTCTGCGGTCTGGAACGTTTGGCAAGTCTTTCGCACCAGAGGCCGGCTTATCATTGTGTCTTTTGAAAGTCGATGTGAGCATTGGCCATTGGGAAGCAGCCTTCGCCCGCACACCGACGACGGCCGAGAGCATTGCAAAATCTCATGTGAGGGTTCATGAATTGATATGAGCAACCAATGAGATAAGCCATGAGCTCAGCGTCGAGCCCAGCCTTTTTCAAATCCATCAAGACCTTCAACGACTTTCAGGGCGTTGCTGAGGATGAAAATTATCACCCTCTACCGGACGATTGGTTTTTGGCGATGGCTGACATTGTCAGCTCCACGGAGGCCATTGCGTCGGGTCGGTATAAGGACGTCAATATTGCCGGCGCGAGCGTCATCTCCGCGGTTTTAAACGCTGTCGGTGGAAAAGGGTACCCATTTGTGTTTGGCGGCGATGGGGCGACGCTCGCCTTGCCACAGACCTACGAGGCGCAGGTGCGGGATGCTCTGCTCGGCGTGCGGCAGTGGATCGGCCAAGAGCTGAAGCTGGACCTCAGGATTGCCATCATCCCGCTTTCCGATATTCGAAGGCATGGCCACGACGTCAAAGTCGCGCGTTATGCTGCAAGCGAGCATGTTTCCTATGCGATGTTTTCAGGCGGCGGCGTCGCATGGGCAGAACGTCAGATGAAGACAGGTGCTTATCGCATCGAAGACAAAGGCCTAAGTCCACCGGCTCCGGATTTCAGCGGGCTTTCCTGTCGCTGGCGTCCCATCAAGGCAAAACACGGTCGAATTGTCTCGCTCATCGTCGCTCCGGGCGGTGCAGACACCGGCGCGAAGTTCCGTGATCTCATCTTGAAAATTACGACACTAACCCGTTCCTATCAGCGTGAAGGTCATCCGGTCACAGAAGACGGGCTGAAGCTTGCGTTCACCCCCAGGCCGATCATTAGGGAAGCTCAAATGCGAAAGGGGCTACGCCAACGGGTTCGCAGTGCTCTTTCGGCTAGCCTTCAGATGGTTTTGACCGCCTGGTCCCTGGCGCTGAAGATAAGCGTCGGCCGCTTCAACGCCGATCTTTACCGATCTGATATCGTTGGGAATTCCGACTTTCGCAAATTTGACGATGGCCTAAAGATGACGCTCGACATCGATGACACCCTCCTCGCGCGTCTGCGGGCCCTTTTGGACGAGGCGAAACAGCAAGGCATCGCCCGCTACGGCCTACACACGCAGGACTCTGCTCTTATGACTTGTTTCGTCCCCACGGCACTGTCCAAAGACCATGTGCATTTCATCGATGGCGGCAGCGGAGGTTATGCCGCCGCCGCAAGCGCTATGCGCAAGTCATTTTCGTAGGTAAGGGGTCTTTACGCCTTGACGATATGAGGCAGGTTCAAGCCGAGCTTTGCAAACACATTGCGGGTGTCGACGACGAGTGGGGCGACCGCAGCGATCATCTTGTAATCGATATCATCATGATCGGTCGCTACGAGGACGGCATCATAATCGGCCAAAAGCTCCTGCCGTAGTTCGATGGAACGCATTCCCATCAAGGCCTGATATTCCCGTGTTTTTGGAATCTGCGGCACGAAGGGGTCGGAATAGTCTGCGCTGGCACCCCGTTCGTGCAGCAATTCGATAAGGCGCAAAGACGGGCTTTCTCTGATATCAGCGACGTTCTTCTTATACGCCAGCCCCAACACCAGGACTTTCGAGCGGCTGAGTGCCTTTCCCAGCTTTACATCCAATGCTTCAGCGAGTTTCGAAATGACATAGCGTGGCATCGCCGAATTGATTTCCCCTGCAAGTTCGATGAAGCGCGTGGGAAGTTCGAATTCGCGTGATTTCCAGGTGAGGTAAAATGGATCGATGGGAATGCAATGGCCTCCCAATCCAGGGCCAGGATAGAAAGGCATGTAGCCGAAAGGCTTCGTCTTCGCCGCGTCGATGACTTCCCAAACGTCGATACCCATTGCCGCGTAGACAGTCTTCAACTCATTGACGAGGGCGATATTGACCGAGCGGAAGATGTTTTCCGTCAGCTTGACTGCCTCCGCTGTCGCCGTCGATGAAACAGGCACGATCGTATCAACGACTGCACCATAGAAGGCTGTCATCAGCGCAAGCGCCTGCTCACCGTCGCCCGCAATGACCTTGGGAATAGTGGCCGTCCGGAAATCGCGATTTCCCGGGTCCTCGCGCTCCGGAGAAAAGCCGAGAAAGAAATCAGAACCGGCTTGCAAACCTGTCTTCTCGAGGATGATCTTGACCACGCCATCGGTCGTCCCGGGATAGGTGGTCGATTCTAGAACGACGAGTTGTCCCGGCCGTAATCTTTCCGCGATAGCCGTCGCAGTCGCTTCAACGAAAGACAGATCCGGATCGCGGTGTTTGGTCAGCGGTGTGGGAACACAGATGACAATCACATCACAATCTGCCAAGGCGGCGAAGTCCGTCGTCGCCGTAAATCGCCCTGCGGAAACCGCATCGGCAATATCCTCTTTGGAAACCGCGTCGATATACGACGTGTGCGCTTCAAGTGCTTCGATCTTCTTGGGATCAACGTCAAAGCCCACAACGGCAAAGCCGGCGCGTGCAATGGCCATTGCCAGAGGCAAGCCCACATAACCGAGGCCGATCACTCCTGCGCGCGCCGACCGGTTGTCGAGCTTGGCGGATAGAGCAGTAAATGAGCGGGTTTCAGTCACAGCATGCCTCTTTGTCACTAACGACAAACGATCTAGTGCAAGATGGAGTGGATGGAAACCCATCCTCCAAGCCGCTCATCGTAAAGTGACATAACACAGGCGGGATTGAGCTACGGTCTGACTGAACTATGTCAGATCTGGAATACGATTTTTCGTCTCGCACCCGGTTACGCCGGAGCCAATTGGACTCGCAGACGTTCAATCTGTCTAAGTCCAGCAGAGCTTCTCTGTGTTCAGGACGGTTACGTGTAGGAAGAGTGGGGCTCCGCGATGCAGTCAGGACAAAATATCGTCTCGCATATCCTGCTTGGCCAAGTTGCTAAGTGGCTTACCCAATCAGCACTCGTCGGGGAAGATCTTGAGACTATTGTGAGAGGATTTTGTGAACGTCTGGCGGCTGCCGGCCTTCCTGTCTGTCGGATCCATCTCAGTTTCTCCATGCTTCATCCTCTTTACGACGCGCTTGGCTTTACTTGGCGGCGAAGCGGCGGAATGACGATCGAGGGCTATCGTCATGTTGCCGAAGACAAACAGGAACTTTTTCTGCAAAGCCCCTACTACTACCTCCTCGATCATAATCTTCAGCATATGCGCCGGATCTTGACGCCGGAGGCGCCGAACGAATTCCCAATCTTCGAAGATTTAAAAAAAGAGGGCGTGACGGATTATTTCGCTTTCGTTCAACCTTTTAGTGGCAATTCCGTCCAGGGGATGATGGGCTCCTGGTCGACTGATAGCCTGACTGGCTTTTCGGACGACATGATCGAAGCGCTTTTATCCTTGCAAAATCATCTGGCCGTTGCCGCGAAAATGGCGGTCTTGAGTAAACTCGCAAACAACATGTTGACCACGTATCTCGGGGCGGACGCAGGTAAGCGCGTCCTCAACGGTCAGGTCAGGCGCGGAGATGGCGAGACGATCAGGGCCGCTCTGGTGATTGGTGACATGCGCCAGTCGAGCTTTTATGCCGAGAAAGAGGGGCGCCAGGCCTATATCGATATGCTCAACCAGTTCTTCGATGCTATAGCAACACCGTTCAACAGCAACGGCGGTGCGATCCTGAGCTTCCTCGGCGACGGCTTCTTGGCCGTCTACCCCTGCGGCCGCCATAAGGAACCTTCAAAGGTAGCCTGTCGTGCCGCGCTGGCAGCAGCATATCAGGCGCAAGCCAGAATGACGGAACTCAATCGATCCCGCGCCGAAGACGGTCGCCCGGCAATTCGTTTCGGAATGGGCCTTCATGTCGGTAATGTCATGTTCGGCAACGTGGGGCTTCGGGACAGGCTGACCTTTTCTGCATTTGGTTCCGCCGTCAACGAAGTACAACGTCTCCAGGTTCTGACAAAAAAATATGATAGCGAGATCGTTGGAAGCCATGCATTCGCCTCCTATTGCGGAGGCCATTGGACAGAACTTGGCGAAGAAAAGCTGCGTGGTATTCGTCAGAAACTGACAATCCTCAAACCCGACCCGCAAAGGACACTTGCGTTAAATGAAAATAGACCGCTTGACCTGCTCGAAGACGGTCTTTCGGAGGCTGAGCAAGTTATACTTCTGCATCGTGATAAGAGACGCAGCACGACTGCGGTGAAGCAGCTGAATCTATAGTGTCACAAACTAGACACCCCATAAGCGCTAATATAGGGTGATGAAAAAAGGAACACGCAGATCACTGCGTCATGACTGGGGAATGACCATAGCATGGGGTTTGCGGCAGATCTGTTGCGGATCGAAAATCTTGATATCAACTTCTCCATTCTCGGTGATCAATTAAGAGTGGTTAAGGGTGCCGGCTTGCGAGTGCTGCCGGGCAAAGTGACTGCGCTTGTCGGTGAATCGGGATCGGGGAAATCGGTCATCAGTCAATCGGTGATGGGTCTGTTACCCGTCCAAGCACAGGCATCCGGACGCATTTTATTTACCGATCCTGCAGACGGCAAAACCAGCGACATCCTGACGTACAGCCGCGATAGCGCAGAAATGCGAAGCATTCGCGGACGCCGTATGTCGATGATTTTCCAGGAGCCGATGACGTCTTTGTCGCCACTCCATACGGTCGGCAATCAGATCAGCGAAGTCCTCCTCATCCACAGCGACGTCGACAAGAAACAGGCGCGTCAGCAAACGGAGGAGATGCTGGGTCTGGTCGGCTTTGCAAATCCATCGCGCACCTATGACATGTATCCCTTCGAATTATCAGGAGGAATGCGTCAGCGCGCCATGATCGCCATGGCGCTGATCTGTCGACCTGCCCTTCTTATTGCGGACGAACCGACAACGGCCTTGGACGTGACAATCCAGGCACAGATCCTCGAGCTTCTGAAGGAACTCCAGCAAAAGCTGAATATGGCCATGCTGCTGATTACCCACGACCTCGGCGTCGTCGCCAATATGGCTGACGAGGTGGTGGTGATTTACCATGGTGAAATCATGGAAGCAGGCCCGGTCGACGCGATTTTCCGAAATCCGCAGCACGCTTATCTCAAGGGTCTTCTGGCCGCGGTTCCGCATTTCGATATGAAGCCGGGCGAGCGGCTGAAACCTCTACGTGAAATTCCATTGCATTTGGAATCTCTGATGGGGCGGACGAGAAAATCGACAGCCCAATCAGACATACTGCTGTCCGTGAAGAACCTGTCGAAGACCTATAAGGGACGCAGGCAAGGCTTTTTGGGCACTGTGACCGCTGCTCATACGGCCGTCGATGATGTCAGTTTCGATATCCGCCGTGGCGAGTGTCTCGGACTTGTCGGCGAATCGGGTTGTGGAAAGACAACAGTCAGCAAGATCCTGATGCGCGCAGTTACCGCCGATGCCGGCAGCGTCATCTTCAAGGACGGTGACAAAGACGTTGATGTTCTTGCCGCAGGGAAAGCAGAACTTTTCAAGTTGCGGACGAAAATCCAGATGGTTTTTCAGGACCCCGTGTCCTCGCTTTCGCCCCGCATGACCGTTCGGAATATCTTGAACGAGCCGCTACAGATCCATGAATGGGGCGACGGCGAAGAACGTCAAAAGCGCGTCGCATCGCTCGTCGCCGCCATCGGTCTCAACCAGAGACATCTCAACAGATACCCGCATAGCTTCTCGGGTGGCCAAAGGCAACGGATCGGGATTGCACGTGCACTCGCACTTGGCCCCGAGCTCATTATCCTCGACGAACCCGTCTCGGCGCTAGATGTATCGGTCCAAGCACAAATCCTCAATCTTTTGAAGGATTTGCAGAAAGAACTTGGACTGACTTATCTGTTTATCTCGCATAATCTCGCGGTGGTCGACTACATGGCGGACCGAATAGCCGTGATGTATAAAGGCAAGCTCGTGGAAATTGCCCCTAGAGAAATCATCCTGCGAGACCCGGTCCATCCATACACCAAGTCGCTTCTTGCCGCCGTGCCGTTCCCGGATCTCGATCGTCCGCTCGATTTCCATGCACTGCAAGCAAATGGACCGGCAAACAAGGATAAATGGAAGAACATATTCGTGGCTGATGACGACACACTTGGCTATGTAGATCTCGGCAAAGGTCATCTGGTGCGTGCGCGCAAAGGTGTGACGATCAACGAGTTACGGCAATGGTAAGCCGGCGGACCTTCCTCGGTGGTCTCGTGACGACCGTGATGGCCCCGAAACTGTCTGCCGGCGCCGATCGCGATGTCGAGCCGGAGTTCCTCCGCAGTCTGCTGCGGGCGCAGCGTATTCCGCCGATGGCCGATCGGTTGCCAAACTATCCGCGTGTCGTCAACATGAAAGACCTTGGCCGCCTTCCGGGCAGATATGGAGGAGATGTTCGGACGATCGTCGGGAATGCCAAAGACGTTCGTTACATGACCATCTACGGCTACGCACGGCTGGTGGGCTACGATGCGCATCTTAACTTTCAGCCTGATATTCTCTCCTCCTATGAAACCGAAGAAGACCGGATCTTCACCTTTCGCCTCCGTGACGGACACAGATGGTCGGATGGCGCGCCTTTTACCGTGGATGACTTCCGGTATTGGTGGGAAGACGTCATTCTCAACAACGAATTGACGCCCGGTGGAGGAGCACTGGAACTTCGACCGCACGGAAAGTTGCCGAAATTCGAAGTCGTTGATGCAACCACTGTTCGCTACACCTGGGAAAAACCCAATCCTAATTTTCTGCCTGCACTCGCTGGCCCGCTGCCTTTAGTGATTTTCGGACCGGGCCACTACCTCAAGCAGTTTCACAAGAAATATCAGGACGAATTCCGGCTTTCGTCGCTGCTCAAGCAATATCGCATCAAAAAATGGGTTGATCTCCATATCAAGATGGCAGCAGCGGCTCGTGCACTCAATCCTGATTTGCCCGTGCTCGATCCGTGGCAAAATCGCACCGCCTCGCCGGCTGAACAGTTCATTTTCGAACGAAATCCATTTTTTCATAGGGTCGACGAGAATGGTCGCCAGCTTCCCTACGTCGATCGCTTCATCGTCAACGTAAGTTCGTCCTCCATCATTTCCGCCAAGGCGGGTGCCGGAGAGTCTGATCTTCAAGCAACGGGTCTGGACTTCAACGACTACACCTTCCTCAAAGACGCCGAACATCGCTTTCCGGTGAAGGTAAATCTTTGGAAGCAGGCACGAGGTGCGCGCGTTGCTCTGTTACCGAACCTCAACTGCACGGATCCGGCCTGGAATAAGCTGTTTCGAGACGTCAGGATGCGGCGCGCCCTGTCGCTGGCGGTTAACCGACATGAAGTCAATATGGTGTCGTTCTATGGCCTTGCGCGGGAAAGCGCCGATACGGTGCTACCGGAGAGCTCACTCTATCGCGAAGAATATGCGAAGGCCTATGCCGAATACAACCCTGACGAGGCAAACCGACTACTGGACGAATTGGGGCTCGGCGAACGCCACGACGACGGCATTCGCAAACTTCCCGACGGTAGGCGCGCGGAGATAACGGTCGAGACTGCAGGCGAAAGCACGCTCGACACCGATGTCCTGCAATTGATCCGCGATCATTGGCGTGAGATCGGTATCGCGCTCTACACGCGGACATCTCAGCGAGACATTTTCCGCAATCGTGCAATGAGCGGCTCTATCACTATGGCGATCTGGTTCGGCATCGATAACGGCGTTCCAACGCCGGACATGTCGCCAAGCCAGCTTGCGCCTACAACAGACGATCAGATGCAATGGCCGCTGTGGGGGCAGCATTATCTGTCAGCCGGACAGCAAGGAGTGACACCGGATTTGCCTGAGGTTCAGGAGCTCCTGAAACTGCTTGAGCAATGGGGCAACACAACTGACCGGGAAGAGCGAAAAAGCATATGGCATGCAATGCTATCGCTTTACACGCAGCAGGTGTTCTCGATCGGGATTGTGAACGGATCGCTTCAGCCGATCTTGGCTTCATCCAAGCTACAGAACATCCCGGAAAAGGCGATTTATGGTTTTGACCCCACGTCATTCCTCGGCGTCTACATGCCTGACAGTTTCTGGTACGAGGAGAGCTGACCATGCTGCGCTATATCCTTTGGCGGCTGACCGTCATGATACCGACGCTGTTTCTCATCTCGGCCTTGATCTTCACGATCATTCAGCTGCCGCCCGGCGATTTTTTTGAAAGTCAGATCGCCGAGTTACGAGCCCAGGGCGAGGCTGCGAACCTGCAGGAGATGGAAGAACTTCGAAAGCAATATGGGTTCGACAAGCCACAGGTCGTTCGCTACTTCTACTGGGTCGGCGGCATGCTGACAGGGGATTTCGGATATTCCTTTGAATATCAACTTCCAGTGTCGGAGGTGGTCGGAGACCGGCTTTGGCTGACGATCCTGGTTTCCTTCTGCACCATCATTGTGACCTGGCTCATTGCTTTCCCGATCGGCATCTACTCGGCGACGCACCAATATAGCTGGGGCGATTATGGCCTGACCTTTGTCGGCCTGCTCGGTATCGCCATTCCGAATTTCATGCTGGCGCTGATCTTGATGTACTTCGCCAACATCTGGTTCGGGATATCGATCGGTCACCTCATGGACGAGCGCTTCTTATCGCAGCCGATGAGCTGGGAGAAAGCGCGATCAATCCTTTCGCATCTGTGGATCCCCGTCATCATCGTCGGCACGTCAGGAACTGCGGCTATGATCCGGCGCCTGCGTGCCAATCTTCTCGACGAGATGCAGAAGCAATATGTCGTCACGGCGCGCGCCAAAGGATTGCATCCGACGCGCGCGCTGATCAAATATCCTTTGAGGATGGCGCTGAATTTTTTCGTGGCGGACATCGGGTCCATTTTGCCAACGATCATTTCCGGGGCTGAGATCGTTGCGATAGTTCTCTCGCTGGAAACGACCGGGCCCATGCTGATCAGGGCATTACAAAGCCAGGACATGTACCTAGCCGGTTCATTCTTGATGTTTCTTGCATTCTTGAATGTTGTTGGTGTGCTGGTCTCAGACATCGCCCTTGGATTTCTCGATCCGCGAATTCGCCTGCAAGGCAGGAGCACCAAGTGATGTCTGCTTTGCCACCGCCCGGCGCGCCCTTGCCACATTTTGTATCCGCAACTGAATTTGATCCGGACGCCGCCGAAAAGACCTTCGGCGGTGTGTCGAAGCTGCATTTTGCCTCACAAAAACAACTAATGTGGTGGAAGTTCAAACGCCACAAGCTTGCATTGGCGTCAGGCGTATTTTTGTTGTTGGCCTATCTGACAATTTTCTTCGTCGAGTTCCTTGCGCCCTATGGGCTCAGCTCTCGAAATGTAGACTTCATCCATTCGCCGCCGCAGAGGATTCACTTCTTCGACGAAGGTCGCTTTATCGGGCCGTTCGTTTATGGGCGAAGGATGACCTTGGACATGGATACGCTTCGCAGAGTTTATGTCGATCAACCTGATCAAGTGCAGCCTTTGCGCTTCTTCTGCAAAGGGGATCGCTACAAATTCTGGGGTTTGATCAGAAGCGACCTTCATCTTGTCTGCGCAGCGCCCGGCGGCCAGCTCTTTCTCCTTGGGACGGATCGGTTGGGGCGAGATGTGCTGTCGAGAATACTATACGGGGCACGGATTTCGCTGACCATCGGTCTTCTGGGCGTCAGCATCAGCTTTTGTCTCGGCATCTTGATTGGCGGGCTGGCGGGATATTGGGGAGGACCCTTCGATCTCGTTGTCCAGCGCATCATTGAAGTGTTGCAATCATTGCCTACTTTGCCGCTATGGATGGCACTGGCGGCAATCATGCCGGTGACATGGAGCCCATTGGTTATCTATTTCGGCATCACCATTATTCTTGGCATCATTGACTGGACTGGGCTCGCGCGTGCAGTGCGTTCCAAGCTTCTGTCCCTCCGCGAAGAAGATTACGTTCAGGCGGCTCAATTGATGGGCGCATCAACGTCTAGGGTGATCTCTCGTCATCTGGTTCCCGGCTTCATGTCCCACCTTATCGCGTCGGCAACGATTTCAATCCCAGCAATGATCCTCGGAGAGACGGCTCTTTCCTTTTTAGGTCTTGGGCTTCGCCCGCCGATCACTAGCTGGGGCGTCCTTTTGACAGAAGCACGCAGTGTTAGCGTCATTGCATTTTATCCTTGGCTGCTCATTCCAGTCTTGCCGGTTGTCATGGTTATTTTGGCATTCAATTTTCTGGGAGACGGGTTGCGCGATGCAGCAGACCCTTACAAATAAGGTTAGTGATGACAGGATCTGGAAAACGATCCGTCGATCCATGTCTTTGACCTTCGTGCAACGAAGGAGCTAACGTGTCGCCTATCGGAAAAGGAGCTCCCATGGCCAAGCGGCTGGAGGATGCGCGAATTCTAATGTACAGCCACGACACGTTCGGGCTCGGCCATCTGAGGCGCTGCCGAACCATAGCGCACGCGCTGGTGGAGGACTATAGAGGCCTCAGCATTCTCATCATTTCCGGTGCGACGATCGCGGGTGCCTTCGATTATCGTGCGAGAGTCGACTTCGTTAAAGTTCCCAGCGTCATCAAATTGCGAAACGGCGAATACACGTCGATGGCAAGGCATATCGATCTTGCCGATACGTTGAAGATGCGCGAATCGATTATCCGCCACACCGCAGAAACGTTTCAGCCCGACATTTTCATCGTCGACAAGGAGCCGATGGGCCTGAAGGGTGAGGTTGAGGATACACTTGCCTACCTCAAGGCCAGAGGAACAACTCTCGTTCTTGGATTGCGTGAAATCATGGATGCGCCGCATCTCCTCGAAGCCGAGTGGAAAAAGAACGGCGTCATGGAAAAGATCGACCAGTTCTACGATTCGATCTGGGTTTACGGCCCACCGGAATTCTATGACCCTCTCGTGGGCCTTGACGTCCCGAACAGCGTACGTCGGAAGATGGATTTTGTTGGCTTTCTTCAGCGCAACGCATCGTCAACCGTAACATCGTTGAACGCTCGCGACGATAACTACATCCTAGTCACCACGGGCGGTGGGGGCGATGGCGCCGAACTCGTCAACGACGTGATGAGCGCTTATGAAAGCGACCAAACCCTCACCGAAAAGGCCTTGGTTGTTCTCGGCCCCTATATGCCTGCTGCCGAGCGTTCCGCACTCATCGGGCGCGCACAAGCCATTTCTTCGCTTGAAGTCATAGAATTTGACTCGCAGATGGAAACCCTGATCAAAGGCGCGAAGGCGGTCGTCGCCATGGGCGGCTACAACACCTATTGCGAGATTCTTTCCTTTGACAAGCCAGCGCTCATCGTCCCTCGCGTTCGACCGCGACAGGAGCAACTGTT
Source organism: Oryzifoliimicrobium ureilyticum (assembly GCF_037199735.1). Classification (NCBI taxonomy): domain Bacteria; kingdom Pseudomonadati; phylum Pseudomonadota; class Alphaproteobacteria; order Hyphomicrobiales; family Rhizobiaceae; genus Oryzifoliimicrobium; species Oryzifoliimicrobium ureilyticum. Next base: position 41,342 of record NZ_JBBBVQ010000003.1, read on the forward strand.
GCGGGCTCGCCGCGCCAGCGAACTTGGACTTGTGGACATGCTGCTACCGGAACAATCGGCCGATCCTGCAAACATGGCAGCGGCGCTCAAGGCTCTTTGGACGCGCCTTCCTCCGTCAAAAAGCGGTAGTATTGGTAAGCTGGAAGGACTGAACCATATCTCCGGCATCGTCGGAACTTGGCTGGAGAGCCGCCCTCGCCTTTCCATCGTCGGCGCAGAGTGACGTTTCCTTTGCATAAACAAAAGAAAATCGTCGTCGTCCTCAAGGGATATCCTCGCCTTTCGGAGACCTTCATTGCGCAGGAACTGCTTGGCCTGGAAAACGCTGGATATTCCCTTGCCCTGATTTCCATGCGCCGCCCGACGGATACCAAGCGACATCCGGTCCACGACGAGATCAAAGCTCCCGTCCTCTATCTTCCGGAGTATCTCCACGAAGAACCTTTTCGTGTGTTGAAGGCGGCATTGACCAGTTTCTTTCAGCCTGGTGTGAAGGGCTTGTGGAAGCAGTTCTTCCGTGACTTGCCGCGTGACTTCTCGCGAAACCGAGTTCGCCGCCTTGGGCAAGCCATGGTTTTGGCGCGAGAATGGCCGCAAAACGGCGAATGGCTGCATGCCCATTTCATCCATACGCCAGCCTCCGTTACCGCCTATACCAGTCTTTTGACTAACATCCCCTGGACCTGTTCAGCGCACGCCAAGGATATCTGGACGTCCGGTGATTGGGATCTGAAACAAAAAGTCGCGCAAGCCCGCTGGGTGGTAACCTGTACCAAGGCCGGTTACGATCACCTTTGTTCGATGTCTCAGGAGCCTAACCGTATCCATCTCAGTTATCATGGGCTTGATCTTGCACGGTTCGATCACAGCACCATCGAACGTTCCGAGCGCGACGGAAGCGATCCGAAAAATCCGGTTGCAATCTTAAGCGTGGGACGCGCTGTAGAGAAAAAAGGCTTCGATGTTCTGTTGAAAGCCCTTTCACTTCTTCCCAAAGACCTTCATTGGCGATTTGACCATATCGGTGGCGGAGAGGCTCTGGGCAAGCTGAAAAGCCTCGCCGGCGAGCTTTCTCTTGTCGACCGCGTCAGTTGGAAGGGCGCGTTGGCGCAGGAGGAAGTGCTTGATCACTACAGGCGTGCAGACCTCTTTACTCTTGCCTGCCGCGTGGCACGCGACGGAGATCGGGACGGATTGCCGAATGTCCTCGTTGAAGCATCCAGCCAAGCATTGGCCTGCATCTCGACATCTGTTTCAGGGGTGCCAGAACTTCTCGATAATGATGTAAACGGACTTGTGGTGCCGCCGGAAGACCCGACTGTACTTGCACAAGCGCTGGAGCGCGCCATTCGCGATCCGGCTTTGCGAAAGCGACTGGGAGCTGCCGCAGAAACTCGTGTCAGAACGCAATTCGATTATCATGCGAGCATCCGTCAACTCAGCGAGATGTTCGAAACGGAATGGTAAAGAGCGCCATGAATAAGCGTGTCCTGTTCTACGTTCAGCATCTTCTGGGGATTGGGCATATTGCTCGCGCTAGTCGCGTCGCGAACGCGCTTGCAAAACAAGGCTTTGACGTAACGGTCGTGACCGGAGGGCTTCCAGTTCCTGGCTTTCCGGGAGACAAGATATGCACCGTCGCATTGCCTCCTGTCGTGGCAGCAAACACCGGCTTTTCAGGTCTTGCCGATCGCGACGGAAATCCGGCTAGGGAGGAATTTCTGAATATCCGCCGCGACTTGTTGTTGGCCACATTGCATGACATCAAGCCTGCGATTGTCGTCATCGAAGCGTTTCCATTCGGCCGCCGGCAGATGCGATTCGAGCTTCTACCGCTCCTTTCAGCCATCGCAGACATGTCCCCTCGCCCGAAAATCGTCAGTTCGGTTCGCGACGTGCTTCAGGAAAATCGCAAGCCGGGCAGAGACCAGGAAACGGTCGATCTCATTCGAGCACATTTCGATGCCGTGCTCGTGCACGGCGATCCCTCCTTCATTCGGCTAGAAGAAACATTTTCTCTCGCGGTAAAAATCCAGGACCGTATTCATTATACGGGGCTGGTTGCTCCCGCTGCCCCGCCCGCCCCCACGGAAGCCTTTGGCGTTCTCGTTTCAGCTGGCGGTGGGGCGGTTGGCCGGGACCTGTTGGATGCCGCTCTCCAAGCTTCGCACATGGTCGCACAAGACAAGCGATGGCTCCTGATCGCCGGTCCGAATTTGCCTGAAGACGATTTTCAGGCACTGTCGATGAAAACACCCGACCACGTCTCTGTTGTAAGGTTTCGGCGAGATTTTCCCTCCCTGATGCGGGGGGCAGAACTATCGGTCTCGCAGGCTGGCTATAATACAGTCTGCGATCTTCTCATTGCGAATTGCAGATCAATCCTCGTCCCATTCGTTGCAGGCGGCGAAACGGAACAGACCGTTCGAGCGCGAAGGCTGGCAGATATGGGAATTGCGTCCATCATATCAGAGGATGCGCTGACGGCAGAGCGTCTCGCAGAAGACATAGCCAATGCTCTGTCAAAGCCAAAACCTGTCGAGGCAGGTTTGGATTTGAAAGGTGCAGATAAGTCGGCTCAGATCCTTTTGGAACTGCTTGCAGCTGGCGAACATTCCTGATCGAAAAACATACACGACGCAACAGTAGATCCCATGTTGAATGCACCGACGTAATGGGCTCGCTCTTTGTAAAAATCCTGTGATATAGAGAGGGATGGAGAGAGGATTCGCGACTGCGGCAAGCAGCGATTTAACTCACAAACTTTGGAAAATGCACCGGGCGATGCTTCCGTCAGATCTTTCTATTCCTGTCTGCAGGTCATGGTCAAAGCGCCGCATCGAACGGCTGCGAGGCCGTGCCTGATATGGAAAGCAATCTCGCAAAATACATCTGGCAGAATACGCGCCTTCAGCAACTTTGGATATTGGTCGTCGTTGCCATATCGATGATCCCCTATTTCCTATCTTTCGATCTGCCGAAACAGATCGTCAATGGTCCCATTCAAGGGGGAGGATTTGAAGGCGAAGGCGCAACGCAGCGCTTCCTTCATCTCGCCTATAACATTCCGTTTATCGGCAAAGTCGAGTTCTTCAAGGGCTTCGAGCTCAATCGCCTTCAGATGCTGATGGGGCTCAGTCTTGTTTTCCTGGCGCTCGTCGTCCTCAACGGTCTCTTCAAATTCTATATCAACACCTACAAGGGTCGGCTTGGCGAGCGCATGTTGCGCCGCATTCGTTATGAGTTGATCGATCGCGTTTTGCGCTTTCCACCTCGGCACTTCAAATCGGTCAAGTCGGCCGAAATCGCAACGATGGTAAACGAAGAGGTAGAGCCGCTCGGCGGCTTTACTGGCGACGCTTTTGTCGCGCCTGCCTTGCTGGGTGGCCAGGCGATAACCGCGCTGGCCTTTATCATCATTCAGAACTTTTGGCTCGGCATGATCGCCTTTGCGATCGTTGCTGTTCAAGCGATCGTCATACCGCGGATGCGCCGCCGTCTTCTCGAGCTCGGCCGTCAGCGGCAATTGACGGCGCGTGAATTATCGGGGCGTGTTGGCGAGATTGTCGACGGCATTGAAACGATCCACAGCAACGACACATCAAATCTCGAACGCGCCGATATCGCCTCTCGCCTCGGTCTCATCTTTTCCATCCGTTACGATCTCTACCAATGGAAATTCCTCGTCAAATTTCTGAACAACTTCCTGGCGCAGGTAACACCATTTCTCTTCTACGCCATTGGCGGTTACCTCGCGTTGCAAGGCCGGCTGGACGTAGGACAGCTGATAGCCGTGATTTCAGCCTATAAGGATCTGCCAGGACCGCTGAAAGAACTGATCGACTGGGATCAGATGCGCCAGGACGTTCAGGTCAAGTACGCTCAGGTCTACGAGCAGTTCAACATCGAGCCGTTAATCGATCGGCGAATCCAGTCAATTCCCACCGCTCCCATCAAGCCTTTGAAAGCCCCTCTCATTGTTACCAACCTGTGCGTCAACGATGAACTTGGTGCACGGCTTTTGGATGGTATCTCGGTGGAGATCAAGCCGAACGAGACGGTTGCGATTGTTGGGCCGAACGGAAGCGGTGCAGAAACATTTGCAGAAGTTATTGGGCGGCTGGTCTGGCCGGACTCCGGTCGTATCACCGTCGACGGAAACGACATCCTTGATCTGCCCGAGGCTGTCACCGGACGACGCATTTCCTATGCATCGTCAGATAACTACTTCTTCCATGGCACCCTACGAGACAATCTGCTCTACGGGTTGAAGCATGCCCCTCTTACTGATCCAGGATATGAGGGACAGGCTGCCTTGCACTTCAAGTGGAACCAGGCAGAGGCGATGAAAGCCGGCAATCCTGTCCTCGACCTGAATAGCGATTGGGTAGATTATGATGCCGCCGGCGCTCAGGGCCCAGACGATCTTCCAAAAGCGATCCGCCCTGTCCTCGACGCTGTCTTGATCTCCAAAGACATTATGGACTTGGCGCTTCGCTCAACCGTGGACATTGGAACGCATGCGGCCATCGCGGATCGAATTGTCGATCTTCGTAGTGCGCTCCGGCAGCGAATGGAACGGGAAGAGCTCGCCGATATTGTCGTGCCTTTCGACCTTAACAGTTACAACACCCAGGCGACAATCGGAGAAAACCTACTGTTCGGTACGCTACGCCGTCCGATGATGACCAATCGCCGTCTGGCTGCACATCCATTTTTCAGAACGCTCCTCGCCCGAACGGGTCTCAGCGAGGCGCTGTATAAGATGGGTATCGAAATCGCTGATAACGTCGTGGAGCTGTTTCGCGATCTTCCCCCGGATCATCCATTTTTTCAGCAGCTCACATTCATGACGGCCGATGACATCCCGACATATCAGGGGCTTTTGCAAAAACTGCAGAACAGGTCGTGGGACGAAGTATCGGAAGAAGACCGCGTTTCAATGATCCGGTTGAGCTTTGCCTATATCGAACCGCGCTATCGTTTCGGTCTTCTATCTGAAGACCTGATGAACAAGATCGTAGAGGTTCGCAAGCAGTTCCACGAAAATCTGCCCGAAGATCTGGAAGGTATGATCGAGCGGTACGATCCTTCCAAATTTATCGCTTCTGCCAGCTTGATGGATAATGTCTTGTTCGGTCGTATCGTCTACCAGCAGGCTGACGCATCTGACCGAATCCGTGTCATGATGGGCGATCTTTTCGACGATCTTGGGCTCTATGAAGAGGTGCTGTCCGTCGGGCTCGAATATGACGTGGGATCCGGCGGCAAACGCCTGACGATGGTCCAAAGACAAAAATTGAATCTGGCACGCGCGCTACTCAAGAGATCGGATTATTTCATCTTCAATCGACCTCTCTCAGCCCTCGATCAACGCGTTCAGGATGAGATCATTCACAACGTGGTGGTTAATCTGCATGAGCATGGAAAGCGGCCGGCCATCCTTTGGGTGCTTTCAAACGCGCGCGTAGCTGAACTTTTTGATCGGATTCTGGTTTTCGAGAGAGGAAACCTTGCAGAGACCGGTCAATACCGTGAACTTTCTCAGAACAACGGTATGTTCAAGGAACTGTTATCGTAATAGGCTGTAATTGATCAGTAAGAAGCTCAAATGGAGCAATCCAGACCAACTGCCGGTCTGGCTTAGACAAGTCCGGGGACAGAAACGATGTTGTTGAGAGATGAAGTAGAGACGCTCCGGCGCGTGCCGCTTTTTTCTCGCATTGCTCCGCCGAAGCTCAAGCTCTTGGCACTGACGTCCGACCGAAGGACCTATAATCCCGGTCAGAGCCTGTTCCGCCAAGGAGATCAAGGCGACGCCGCCTATGTCCTGCTGGCCGGAACCGCCGATATCGTCGTTGACTCGCAGGCCGGAGAAATAAAGGTAGCGACCGCGGAGCCGAACTCCATTGTCGGAGAAATCGCGATTTTGTGCGACGTTTCCCGAACGGCGACTGTGCGCGCCACGTCACGCCTTGAGGTTCTTCGCATCAGCAAAGAACATTTCCTCAAGCTACTGAGCGACTTTCCAGAAATGGCCGTTGAAGTAATGCGCGTGCTGGCTGATCGCTTGAACCATACCACAGCGGAACTGACGGCCGCGCGTTCCGAGCAGAAGATTGAATCCGCTTAAATACTCAAGACACTGGGGCCGGATCTCTACTTTAGAACGCATCCGTGTGAGCACCTACGCTTCGGATCTCGGACCTATTTGGAGCTTCGCATCGTCAGCCCACTCCATTATTTGACGTTCACGTCTCATGCGTCCATCAGCGTCGGCTTACGGACGGCACAGTGTGCGACGCATTGCTGAATTTGCGTGAAATCATCCAATCCGTACCAGAATACCTTCCAACGCTCCTGCTTGAAGCATCCATCGGACTGCGCATAGTAGAATATATTGACTTGGTTGTTGTGGCGGGACCTCCAGAACAACTGCGAGGTTTCCCGGCGCATAACATTCCAGACTGCACGGCCCAGCCCCTCTCCTTGCGCATCGTCGAGAACCGCAAACTTGTCGAGATAGGCCAGCCCACCCTCCTCCGCGAGGATGACAGCGGCTCTATAGTTTTCGCTGACGTAGGCGCGCAGCAGCCTTGTTTGCTGGAAATAATCATCGACCAGACGCCTACCAAATCCAGATTCGATCAGCTTCCGCAGCCGCTCGAGGTCCAAGTCTTCCCATCTTGTGGCTCGCAACACGCGTTCACCACGCCGCACTAAGGTTCCCGAGCCCTTATGGGTGAAAAGCTCCTTGGCAAGATCAGCGGGATGTGTGATCGAGACTGACGATTCAAGGGGCAGGCGATCAAGCAGCTCTTTCATCTGTTCGATCTTGACCTTGGTTTGGGCATCCAGACCTTCCTGCTGAAGAAGCTGATCATACTCGGTCGAGAGATTGATGGAGTCGATGACACGGCCCTTGCTCCCCAAGAGACCGCCAACGCTCGTCAGGAAAATAATCTTAAACGGCTGCAGCACCTGCACCAGCGCATTGACTGCAGAATTCGCATCAAGGTGCAGGATCTGGCCGCCCGCGGTCTCTCCAAGCGTGCTGATGACGGGGATAGACCCAGCGTTCAGACTCGTTTCGATTGGTCCAAGGTGGACAGCACTTACGGCACCCAGGAAACCTTGTCTCTCGCGATTGACATAGTCTGCCTCAAAAACCCCACCGGTAATCGAGGTTGCGCGCGTTCCACTTTGCTGAAGAGCCTCTACAAGCCGAAGATTAGCCACCTGGAAAACGCGTCGGACAACGGAAAGTGCATCAGAGCCGATGACCTTTCGTGTAACGACCTCGTCGACATTGATACCCGCCGCCGAGAGTTCTTCTTCCATCTCGGCAGTTGCCTCATGCAATACGATCGGCGTCAGACCGACTTCCTGCAAGAAAGATAAAGAGGAAGTCAGGGCTTGCAAATCGTCCCGCAGCACGGCTCCATCCAGCTTCACGACGGCAAATTGCTTGGCATCAAGTTGCGAAAATCGCTTAAGGTATTGATTTATCTCTTTGGCGCTCGCCATACCTGACAACAGGCGCAAAATCGTCTGACGGGTCTGTTTTTGGGGGGGAGATAGGGACATGCTCAGGTCTCGTCGGCAGTTTCGCGCATTCCAATACGCTTTAAAGCTCACCTGAACAAGCTACGCTGGTGGCGCAAACGTGCTGCAGTCAAAAGCAAAATGCCGCCAGCACGAGCCGGCGGCATAGATCACTTGAGATCGTTCTACTGCCTCTGTTGCAGCGCCCGGCTAAAGGCAAGCGCCGCTAAGGTGCACAGCGCTCCCGACAGAAGATAGTATCCAACGAAAGGAAGTCCAAACCGGCTGGAGAGGCTGAGAGCAACAAGCGGCGCGAAGCCCGCACCAACCAGCCACGCCAAATCCGACGTGAAGGCAGCGCCGGTGTAACGATAGCCCTGCCCAAATCGGGAGGAAATCGAGCCGGTTGCCTGGCCGAAAGACAGACCGAGGAGCGCAAAGCCGATGATAACGTAAGCGTCGTGACCGCGGTCGCCAGCGCCCATGATGATCGGCCCTACAAAGGCGAAAACCGCAATCAGGCCGGCACAGATGGCAAGATGCGCGCGCCGACCGATCCTATCGGCAATCAAGCCCGACGCAACGACAGTGCCAATTCCAATAATGGCGCCGACGACCTGGACGACCATGAACGCACCGATCGATTGTGTTCCATAGAGGTTCATCCACCCCAGCGGGAAGATTGTAACAAGGTGGAACATGGCGAATGTTGCCAATGGTACGAAAGCGCCAACCAAGATGTCCTTGCCGTGGACGCGCATAACGTCTCGTACCCGCACGGCTTCAAGCTCGTGCTGTTCGAGCAGGGTGCCAAATTCTTTCGTCGCTACCAGTCGCAGACGCGCGAAAAGGGCGACCACGTTAATCGCAAATGCCACGAAGAACGGATAGCGCCATCCCCAGCTCAGAAAATCTTCTGATGAGAGATTCGCGATAAAGAACCCGAAGAGCGTGCTGGCCAATGCAAATCCGATTGGTGCGCCAAGCTGGGGGATCATCGCATACCAACTGCGATGCCTTTCCGGCGCGTTGAGAGCCAAAAGGGATGCAAGACCGTCCCACGCGCCGCCCAGTGCAAAGCCTTGCCCTAATCGGAAGAGCGCCAAGAGGATAATCGCGGTGCTGCCGATTTCTGCATAGCCCGGCAAAAAGCTCATTGCACAGGTTGAACCGCCTAGGAGGAACAAGGCAATCGTCAACTTGGTCCCACGGCCATAGTGCCGATCGATCGCCATGAAGACGACAGAGCCGATGGGCCTGGCGATAAAGGCAAGCGAGAAGATCGCAAACGAGTATAGGGTGCCCGTTAGACGATCCGGTGCAAAAGGAAAAATGAGCTGCGGAAATACCAGAACGGACGCTATGCCGAAAACGAAAAAGTCGAAAAATTCGGACATGCGGCCGATGACCACACCAATCGCAATATTGGCTGATGAAACGGGCTTGTCATCATGAATTTGCCGTGCGTCTCTTTCCAGCGACGTTGACGACGGAACATCATAATGTGTAGTAGCTGCCATGGTGAAAAACGCCTCCCTCGTTTAAGGCGCTGCGACAAAGCGCCTCACAATTGATCTTGGACCAATACGCCAGCTTATCAAGTCCAATCGGCTGAAATAGTTTCGAATTGAGTTGCTTTTTTACGCTGAAAAGTTGCTGTCGCTCTTTTCCCGTGCATTCCTCTTGTCGATGCCGTAAACAGCCTATGTTCCCGATCAAGAATTAGCGGTTTAAAAAACGCTCTCGAAACAGAATCCTATTGCATTCTTGAGTGTTTCGGGGGACATGCACTGCGTCAGTTTATGCCGCAGTGCGGCATATTTGCTGCGGTGCGACCAAAGACCTCATTTCGTCCCGGACCAAGGTGGTTTAGTCGCGGTTCAGAAAAAAACTAGAAGAGCTCAGAGACGTGCTGAAACTCAAGAAGCTATCCCGACTTCTGTCCGTGTTGCCGCTACTGGCGTTGGCCGGCTGCAACATGGTCGTCATGTCGCCTTCCGGCGATATCGCCCAACAGCAACGCGACCTTATTATTGTCGCAACCATCTTGATGTTGCTGATCATCATTCCGGTTATGATTTTGACCGTGTTTTTCGCCTGGCGGTATCGCCAGTCAAACACGGCGGCGACCTATGATCCGGACTGGCATCACTCCACCCGCCTGGAAGTGGTGATCTGGTCCGCACCGTTGGCGATCATTATCGCACTCGGCGCAGTAACCTGGATCAGCACGCACAAGCTCGATCCCTTTCGCCCGCTTGAGCGGCTGGATGCGCAGCGTTCCATACCTGCCGACACAAAGCCGATGACCGTGGAAGTGGTGGCGCTTGATTGGAAGTGGCTCTTCTTTTACCCGGACCTGGGGATCGCCACCGTAAACGAGCTTGCCGCTCCGGTAGATGTGCCGATCAGGTTCAAAATCACGGCAACATCAGTGATGAACTCGTTCTTTGTTCCTGCTTTGGCCGGCCAGATTTACGCTATGCCAGGAATGCAGACCGAGCTTAACGCCGTCGTGAACAAACCCGGTGAATCCGACGGTTTTTCTGCGAACTACAGCGGACCTGGCTTCTCGCACATGCGGTTTAAGTTCCACGGCCTGGATCAGCAAGGTTTCGACGCCTGGGTTCAGAAAGTGAAGACGCAGGGGACTGCCTTGAACCGCGACACCTATCTCAAGCTCGCCAAGCCGAGCGAGAAGGAGCCCGTACGGTACTTTGCCTCTGCGGATAAGGATCTCTACAACGCGATTTTGAACCTGTGCGCACAGCCAGGAAAGATGTGCGTCGATCAGATGATGCACATCGATATGATGGGCGGCGGCGGCAAGGAAAGCCACGAAAACCTAGAGCGCCTGCAATATGACAGTGATTGGTCCAAAACCAACGCTCTTGGCGCAACCCACCCAGCGGACGGAGCGCCCGCCAAAAGCGACGAAGCTCCGCAACAGAATAACAACAACCAAACTGAAGGCAGCATGAGCCCCGGGCACTCCATGGGTGCGGGCCACCAAATGGGTGATGGCCAACCGCACACCGCCCCTGCTGAGCCCGAAGCCAACACAAAGCCCTAACGGCTGAGACGTATTGGAATATACCATGTTCACGAATGAGAACCTGCTACACTTTATATTTGGTCGGTTATCATGGGATTCCTTGGCCTTCCTGCATGAGCCAATTCTCCTGGTAACCTTTATAGGCGTCATCTTCGGCGGCACGGTTGTCGTCGGCGCGATCACCTATTTCCGCCTCTGGGGATATCTCTGGAAGGAATGGTTCACGAGCGTTGACCACAAGAAGATCGGGATCATGTATGTGATCCTTGCGATCATCATGCTGCTGCGCGGTTTTGCGGATGCAATCATGATGCGTACGCAGCAGGCGATTGCCTTCAACGGTAGCGACGGATACCTGCCTGCTCACCATTACGATCAGGTGTTTACAGCCCACGGCGTGATCATGATCTTCTTCATGGCGATGCCGTTCGTGACAGGATTGATGAACCTCGTCGTGCCTCTGCAGATTGGCGCACGTGATGTGTCCTTCCCCTTCCTGAACAACTTTTCGTTCTGGATGACGACAGCCGGCGCTGTGATCATCATGATCTCGCTCTTTGTCGGCGAATTCGCGCAAACCGGCTGGCTGGCCTATCCTCCTCTTTCCGATATTGCCTACAGCCCTGGCGTCGGCGTGGACTACTATCTTTGGGGCCTTCAGGTCGCTGGCGTCGGTACGACCTTGTCAGGCATCAACTTGATCGCGACGATCGTAAAGATGCGTGCACCCGGCATGACCTTCATGAAGATGCCTGTCTTCACCTGGACCTCACTCTGCACGAACATCTTGATCGTTGCATCGTTCCCGATCCTGACAGCCACTTTGGCGCTTCTGTCGCTTGATCGTTATGTTGGTACAAACTTCTTCACCAACGATCTCGGCGGCAATCCAATGATGTATGTCAACCTCATCTGGATTTGGGGCCACCCGGAAGTTTACATCTTGATCCTGCCGGCATTCGGTATCTTCTCCGAAGTCGTTGCTACTTTCTGCGGTAAGCGCCTGTTTGGCTACGCCTCGATGGTTTACGCGACCTGCGTGATCATGATCCTGTCTTACCTCGTTTGGTTGCACCACTTCTTCACGATGGGTTCGGGTGCCAGCGTCAACTCGTTCTTCGGCATCACCACCATGATCATTTCGATCCCGACCGGTGCGAAGATCTTCAATTGGCTGTTCACGATGTATCGCGGGCGTATCAGATACGAAGTGCCGATGCTGTGGACGGTTGGCTTCATGTTGACCTTCGTGATCGGCGGCATGACGGGCGTCATGCTAGCTGTGCCGCCTGCAGACTTCGTGCTGCATAACTCGTTGTTCCTGATCGCCCACTTCCACAATGTGATCATCGGCGGCGTAGTTTTCGGCCTTATGGCAGGCGTCAACTATTGGTTCCCGAAAGCCTTCGGCTTCAAGCTAGACGCCTTCTGGGGCAAGATGTCCTTCTGGTTCTGGCTAGTCGGCTTCTGGGTTGCTTTCGCGCCGCTTTATGTGCTCGGTCTCATGGGTGTGACACGTCGCATGCGCGTCTTTGAAGATCCGTCGCTGCAGATCTGGTTCATCATTGCGGCCTTCGGTGCCTTCCTCATCGCGCTCGGCATCGGTTCGTTCATCATCCAGCTTATTGTCAGCTTCCTGAGACGCGAAGAACTCCGTGACGTGACGGGCGATCCATGGGGTGGTCGTACGCTGGAATGGTCGACTTCTTCGCCGCCGCCGGACTACAACTTCGCATTTACGCCTGTCGTTTATGACCACGACGCGTGGTACGATATGAAGAGCCGTGGATATCATCGTCCGCTGGGCGGCTTCCGTCCGATCCACATGCCGAAGAACACTGGTACGGGCGTAATTCTGTCTGCCTTCAGCGTGTCGATGGCCTTTGGTCTGATCTGGTACATCTGGTGGCTCGCTGCCTTGTCCTTCTTGGCAATCCTGGTCGTCGGCATCGCGCATACCTTTAACTACAAGCGCGACTTCTACATCCCGGTCGAAACGGTTACCGAGACGGAAAACAAGCGCACGCAAGTGTTGGCGGGGCAGGTATAAGACATGAGTAGCGTGACAACGGTAAAAGGCACTGAGCCGGAATTTTACCTGAAGGAAGACCATCACCCGGAAAACAGCACCAATCTTGGGTTCTGGCTCTACCTGATGAGCGACTGCCTGATTTTCGCAGTGCTGTTTGCCACCTATGCAGTCCTTGGCCGCTCTTATGCGGCCGGACCTTCGCCAAAGGATCTTTTCGAGCTGCCACTGGTGGCAGTGAATACGGCAATGCTGCTGTTCTCCTCGATTACCTATGGCTTTGCCATGCTGGCGATGGAGAAGGACAAGAAGAGCAGCACGCTGATGTGGCTCGCCGTTACGGGGATATTCGGAGCGGCCTTCATCTGCTTGGAACTCTACGAATTCGCCAACCTCATTCATGAGGGGGCAGGTCCTTGGCGGAGTGGCTTCCTGTCCGCGTTCTTCACGCTGGTAGGAACGCACGGTCTCCACGTCACCTTCGGTATTATCTGGCTGATAACGCTGATGGTTCAGGTTTCCATGCATGGACTGGTGGAGGCCAACCGCCGCCGCCTGATGTGCTTGTCGATGTTCTGGCACTTCCTTGACGTCGTCTGGATCGGCGTCTTCTCCATCGTTTACCTTCTGGGAGTTCTGGGATGAGCTCAGGCACACATTCACACAACCATGATGCAGCTCACGGGCATGAGGCGAGTCATGGCACGATGAAGAGCTATATGACGGGCTTTGTTCTGTCCGTCATTCTCACTGCGATTCCTTTCTGGCTCGTGATGGGAAATGTCTTTTCGGACGCCTCTGTAACCGCTGCATTGGTTATGGCGCTCGGTGCCATTCAGATCGTCGTTCACATGATTTACTTCCTCCATATGAACACGCGTTCTGAGGGCGGCTGGACGATGATGGCATTGATATTCACCATCGTCATCGTCGTGATTGCTCTCGCTGGATCCCTCTGGGTCATGCATCATCTCAATACGAACATGATGCCGATGAGCCCGGAAATGATGAAGAACATGCCTTGAACGATAGCGGGTGCGGGAGCGATCCCGCACCAGTTCCTCTAGAACGCAAAAACCATGAACGGCACGCTGCCTCAGCTTAATAAACCTCGCCGCCCTGTTGCGTTTATCGCTTTCAGCCTCATCCTGGTATTTCTAATCGCGTCACTAACCGGTCTCGGTGTGTGGCAGGTCCATCGTCTAGCGTGGAAAGAGGACCTGATCGCGCGCGTCGATGCGCGCGTTCATGCCGATCCCGTTGTGGCCCCTTCCCGCAGCGAATGGTCTCAAATAGACGGGGAAAAAGACGAGTACCGGAAGGTATCTGCGACCGGCACATTCGACCACAGCCACGAAACACTCGTCTTCGCGTCAACGCAGTTGGGCGCCGGCTACTGGGTCATGACGCCTCTGCACGTTTCGGACGGCACGACAATCCTGATCAACCGTGGCTTCATTCCATCCGACAAGCGCGACGCAGCTACGCGACTTGAGGGAAATAGATCCGGAACCACGACAATCATCGGTCTTCTTCGCCTGACGGAGCCGAAAGGGACCTTGCTGAAATCCAATGTGCCGAACGAAGATCGCTGGTACTCGCGTGACATCGCGGCCATCGCTGCAAAACGCGACCTCAAAGACGTAGCGCCCTATTTTATCGATGCCGATGCAACCCCCAATCCAGGCGGGTATCCGGTCGGCGGTCTGACCGTAATATCCTTTCCCAATAACCATCTGGTCTATGCGATCACATGGTTCGCCATGGCGATCATGTGTGCCGGGATGCTCATTTATCTCACCCATCACCACCTGATCAGACGCCACGAACCTGGGATGGACGATAGCTAAAAAGGCGGGCAACTTGGATGAAAAGAGTAAGCGCCAATCGCGTTCCGGCTCACTCGCAACTCAGCTTTCAAACGGCGGCGGTACGTGGAAAAATGGCCTGGTCGATTTCTTCCGCCACTGCGTAAGCCTGGTTGACGATCTCGGGGACGAGATCAATGTCAGGCAAGCTTCCGAGGCCGAGCGGCCCAAGCGCGAAGATGCCTTCGGTTATCGCTCCATCCGGGAGATAGGGTTTGCCACGGGCGTCAACGGCGATGCCGAGTCCAAGTTCGTCGGCAGCGGCTAATTTCCTGGCGAAGAGGCTTTGAATGATGGGCGATTCCAGCATTGGCGCCTGACAACGACAATCAAAAATTCGTTCGGCGTAAAGCGTTTCCTCGGTATGGCTTCTGACTTTACGGATGACGACCCCCGTCACGCTCTGCCTGATCACAGTGCCCCGAACCAATGTTGTATGACCCTGCTGCAGTTCCCGAACGAGCCGCAAATGCATCGCCTCCGGTAATCTGTTCCGATGGCTGTCGTAAATGGCACGCAGATGCCTGTTGAATTGACGCTTCCTGTCAGCAGGAAGATCTCGCCACAAGCTGCGGGCGTGGCCTCGTAGACCATTCATCACGGATTGCCAGGTTTGCCCATTGTCCTCGGCAGTTTGACACGCATTGCGGATAAAGCGGACGATTTCCGACAGCTTTTCCGGCAAAGCATCCTTCGGGAAAATCGGTTCGGCCGCATTTGGTGTATGGCTCTGCGGCAGAAAGCCGTGCTTGGACACAATCGATATCTGACCGCTAAATCCCGCATCGCGGAGCTGAAACAGCCGATCGACAACTCTGATACCGCTTCCCAACAAGACGATGTGTGGCCGAGCGGCCAGACGTTGGGCGCGCACCTGCGTCTCTGTTACACCATCGTCCCGCATCTCGGAAATGCCGTAGCCTGTGGCAAGAACGATGTGATCGAAAGCAATCGATGCTCCTGCTTCGCATTCAAGCAGAAAGCTCGCATCGCGCTGTTTTCGGATTGCTTTGGCGACATCCTGACGGATCCGAACGCTGATGTCGCGACGCTGCGCCAACGCTTCGGAAAAGCGCTGGTAGACATAATTGCTGAAAAGCTGCTTGGGGACGAAGATTTGCCGAAAGCCGGGAATGGCCGCCGGGACCGTCGCACGAAACTCGTTGTTGTTCGCGAGCCAATCGTTAAAATCGTCGGTCTCTCCTTGTGAGACCGAAAGATCACGGACGCGGCTGTTGAGAATTGTGGACGTGCCAAGAGAAGAAAGTGCCTGTCCACCACTTACCGAAGAACAGGGATCAAAGAGCTGGAGATGGAAAGGCGTCCTGAGCTGCTTCATCAGCGCGATGGCCATCATCATGCCTGAAAATCCGCGTCCAACGATCGCAATCCGCGGCAAGCCATCTTGATGGATCCCGTCGCTTCCCCCCCTCGCAAAAAGTCTTCGAACCTTCATCTCACCTCTCCTGCCTGATGCAGTCACGTGTCGATTTAGTTTTGACGCGAATGCGTTGAGTCCTTCGCGTCAAACAGGTTCCTGCAGCCTCTTGATGCTGCGCGTTGCAGTCTAGCGTTTACGACTGCCTTTTACATGCGAATGCCATGGCCATCGCGATAGTCTAGCGAATTGGTAGTGTATCAAAGCGCTCTTTTGCAGTTATGGCAAGAACTTTATGAGGCGGCGAGAGAGCGGTTGAGCCACGAAAAGGAATCTGACAAAAGCAATATTCACGCAACTCCTCCACGAAATTGCCCTTCTTCCGGCTCAAGGCCGGACAACCAGCTATTCGGATTGAAGCAGTGAGCAGCGATACAAGCATACGTTCGCCGAAGCCTATGGCTTCCTTGGCATTGGCCGAGGCCGCGGGATGGGGCAAGGGCCTCTTCACGCTCCTTCGCATCACGGTCATGGCCTTCAGGCATCCTTGGCAGGCTGGCACAGCGATTATTGCCACGTTGATTGCCTCAAGCTTTCAGCTGACGATCCCACGCTTGCTCGGTCGAGCTGTCGACGAAACGCAAAGCGCTCTTCTTGGAGGCAACGCTGGCCAGGCGGCTCAGGATGCCCTCTTGACGACGGCGCTTCTGCTGCTTGGCAGCAGTGTCCTTCGCGGCATTTTTACGATGGTTCAGAACTATTACAGCGAGGCTGTCGGCCATCATATGGGCTACGAGCTCCGGCTCGCCTGCTACGAGAAGATCCAGAGACTGCCCTTCAGCTTTCATGACAGCTCGCATTCCGGCGACCTGATCACAATTGGCCTCCTCGATCTTGAAGGCGTGCGCATGTATTTCTCGACCGCCCTCGTCAGGGTCTTCCTCCTGACCATGCTGATCGGCATCGGTGCCTACCTCGTGATATCGACGGATGTCGTGCTCGGGCTGCTGGCACTCAGCTTTGTTCCCTTCGTCGGGATCGTATCATCGCTGACGCAGTTGAAACTGCGTGCCACATGGCTTGAGCTTCAGGAACGCCTCGCCGTTCTCACACGCGTCATGGAGGAAAATCTTGGCGGGATCCGGGTTGTTCGCGCGTTTGCCGGCCAGAGTTACGAAATGGCCAAGTTCGAAAAGGCCTCGGTAAACGCTTTGGAGCTCGCTCATGAGCGTGTCGGTATTCGCGTGCGCAATACCAGCGCAATGACCTTTTCCTTTTTCTTGTCGATGGGGCTGGTTCTCCTCTTCGGCGGGATGAAGGTACAGGCAGGCACGATGACAGTCGGTACGCTCGCCTCATTCCTCACCTTTATGACCATTTTGCAAATGCCCGTGCGTCAGCTCGGCCTGATGGTCAACGCTTTTGCGCGTGCCTCGACATGCGGAACGCGGCTGTTTGCTCTCCTTGATCTTGACGTTACGATCGATGACAAACCGGATGCGAAGGACCTTGAGCTTTCGGATGGTGTGCTGCGTTTTGAAAATGTCAGCTTCGCTTATCCAAACGCGCCCGACCGCAATGCTCTCAAGAATGTGTCCTTCGAGGCAAAACGCGGGGAGACCATAGCGATCGTTGGGCCGCCCGGTAGCGGTAAATCGACCCTCGCTCACCTCATCCCACGCTTCTACGATGCAACGGGCGGCCGTATCACCATAGACGGACAAGATATCAGGGATGTCACGCTGAAGTCTCTCCGGCGGAGTGTCGTTGTGGTGCAGCAAGATTCCTTCCTCTTCACCACGAGCATCGAAAACAATATTGCCTATGGCGACCCGTGGGCAAAGGAAACACGTATCGAGCGGGCCAGCGAGAGCGCGCAGTTGCATAACTACGTTCTCGGCCTCCCGAGCGGTTATGGCACTGTCGTCGGTGAGCGCGGCGTTTCACTTTCCGGCGGTCAGCGTCAACGCTTGTCTATCGCTCGCGCCCTGATGCTGAAGCCTGCAGTCATGATTTTTGACGATTCGACCGCCGCGATTGATGCCGCGACCGAAAGCAGGATCCGGACCGCCATGCGCAAATACGCAGCAGACCGCGTCACCATCATCGTGGCTCACCGCCTGAGCTCCCTCATGCATGCAGATCGCATCCTTTTCCTGGAAGACGGTGAAATCGTTGAGATCGGCTCACATGAGGAGCTGCTTGAAAAAGGCGCGCGCTATCGGGCGCTGTACGATTTGCAGATCCGGCCAGGCGACGACGTTAAAATCGCGTAACAGAAACGGCTACACCCGGATAGCCGATACAACGAATATCGATGCGCAGGAGAGGACGATGGGAGAAGAGAGTGAAGTCGAAAGACACGACCCGCAGGATTATGCGCGTCGCCCTCCCCGCGCTGTCGTTGGTTCACACCGCATCGAGGAGGAGATGTTCGGTAAGGTTTTCGACGGGAAAATCGTCCGACGCATATGGACCTTCGTCCAACCCTACAAGAGACAAGTCTATCTTTCAGTTGCCGCGGTGCTCACCTTCACCGCCATGCAGCTGATTATTCCCCTTATCATCCGCCATGCCATCGATAAGGGGATGGCGCCCGGGGGAAGCTCCTCGGCCCTGATCTGGTCGGTCGTTGCATTTCTTGCAGCTATCCTTGTGAATTACTGGGCAAGCTACAAACAGGAAATCCTCGTTGGCGGCGTCGCCGAACATGTCCTTTTCGACATTCGAAAGGCAATGTTCTTCCATCTGCAGCATGTTGCCTTGTCCTTTATGGATAAGACCGAGGTCGGTCGGTTGATGTCGCGACTACAGGGCGACGTCAATTCCATGCAGGAGTTTCTCGAGACATCCGTCTTGTCGGTAGGAGACATCGCCTTGTTGTTCGGTATCGTTGCCGTGATGCTCTCTATGGACTTTAAGCTGGGTCTTTTGACACTCTGTGTCTTGCCTGTCCTTTTCGTGGTGCGACTCTTCTGGCTGCCTCTTGCAAGAAAATCCTTTATGGCCGCCCATGAAACCAACTCGGTCGCCGCGGGCGCCCTTGCCGAGGTCATCCATGGCGTCCGCGCTGTCCAAAGCATGGACCGCCAGAGCGTGAATTTCGTTCTTTATGATGACAAGGCAAAAGCCAATCTCTTCGCCCATCTGCGCGCTGCACGATATGCGCAGGTCATGGTGCCTATCGTCGATTCTCTCACTGGCGTTGCGATGGCGCTCGTCGTTGTCGTCGGCGGCGCGCGCGTTCTCAATCAAGCGCTCGATGTCGGCGTTCTTGTTGCCTTTTTGTTTTACATCCAGCGTTTTTTCGACCCTATTCGGTCGCTGACCCTGCAATATTCGGTCATGCAGCGCGCAATGGCGTCGGGCCAGCGGCTGACGGAAGTCCTCGACGTTCCACTCGAGATTCGCGACGCACCGGACGCCAAGGTTTTGCCACCAACCATGGATGGCTCAGTGGAATTTCGGGATGTCGTGTTCGGGTACAATCCCAAACATCCCGTCCTGAAGAACGTGAACTTCAAGGTCAATCCAGGCGAAACGGTCGCTCTGGTGGGGCCAACCGGCTCCGGCAAATCGAGCTGCATGTCGCTCATCCATCGCTTCTACGAGGTACAGGGTGGCGCGGTCCTCGTCGGCGGGTACGATGTCAGGAGCCTCACGCAAGAATCGCTCGGACGACAGATTGCCATGGTTCTCCAGGAGCCGTTCCTCTTCACCGGCACCATATTCGAAAACATTCGTTATAACAAAGGCGATGCGACGAAAGACCAAGTGATCGAAGCGGCGAAAGCCGTGGGCGCGCATGATTTCATTATGAAGATGGATAAGGGTTACGAGACCGTACTTGGCGAACGCGGCGGCAACCTTTCGCTCGGACAGCGCCAACTTCTGAGTTTTGCCCGCGCGCTCGTTGCCGATGCGAAGATCCTCGTTCTAGACGAGGCAACCGCAAACATCGACAGCTATACGGAAATGTTGATCCAGAAGGCGCTTGTGAAACTTCTGGAAAATCGCACCGGCTTGGTGATCGCACATCGCCTCGCGACCATCAGAGAGGCAGACCGCATCATCGTCCTACAAAATGGTGAGTTGGTGGAGACTGGCAATCACGACGAGCTGATGAGAAACAACAAGCTCTATGCACGTCTCTATAACCTCAACTATGCCTCCTTCGACGATATCCCGGAAGACGTTGTCGAGGAGGCTACATCATCCTCGACCTGAGTCAGCGAGATGATCCTCGCTCAAGCTCTTCTTTGTCGCGTGGACCTATGTCAAAAGTCGATGATCAAGGGAGGTCGAGATGACAGCATGGGGCAACGAAGGATTTGGCGACGCGCGTCTTTTTCTGAGGGAGCTTTTTGAGGCGGCCGTCAAAGCCGCCGATCCGCTCGCCGGCATCAAGGCTCACTTGCCAGCCAAGCCAAAGGGTCGCACGGTCGTGATCGGTGCGGGAAAAGGCGCAGCGCAGATGGCGCGAGCCCTTGAGTCTGTATGGGATGGACCTCTGAGCGGCGTCGTTGTTACGCGTTATGGTTATGGCTGCGCAACGCAATATGTCGACATCATTGAGGCAGCTCATCCTGTCCCCGATGCCGCTGGTCTTACCGCCTCGCAGCGCCTGTTCGAGGCGATCACGGATCTCGGGCCTGAAGATTTGGTGATCGCCCTAATCTGTGGCGGCGGATCTGCGCTTCTGCCTGCACCTCCAGCATCAATGAGCCTGGAAGACGAAATCTCCGTCAATCGGGTGCTACTCTCTTCAGGTGCGCCGATATCAGCGATGAATATCGTGCGAAAGCATCTTTCTCGCATAAAAGGAGGTCGCCTTGCTGCGGCAACCCGCGCCCGTGTCGTGAGCTTAATCGTCTCCGATATCCCTGGCGATAATCCTGCCTATGTCGCCTCCGGCCCGACAGTCCCTGATGCTTCAACGCGCCATGATGCTCTTGATGTCGTGAGGCAATATCGGCTCAATCTCCCGGAGGCCGCAGTCCGTCATCTTCAATCATCCGCCGCTGACGCGCCGCGTCCTGATGATCCACTCTATCAGCAGCATCAGCATTTCATCATCGCATCTTCGGCACGCTCGCTTGAAGCAGCCTCTGATGTGGCCAGAGGTCGGGGTATTGCGCCCGTTATTCTGTCCGATTCCATAGAAGGAGAATCACGCGATGTAGCATTGGTGCATGCAGCCATCGCGCGGGAGATCGCCGAAAAAAACCGTCCGTTCGCCAAACCAGTCGTGCTGTTGTCAGGTGGAGAGACAACTGTAACCATCAAGCACGGCTGCGGGGGGAAAGGCGGACGTAACAGCGAGTTCGCCCTGTCGGCCGCACTTGCGCTACAAGGTTTGACCGTCGTAGGCCTAGCGGCAGATACGGATGGCATAGATGGATCGGAAGATAATGCGGGCGCATATTTCGATGGAAATGTCGTACGCGAGTTGCGTGCGCTCGGATATGATCCGCAGGAAATGCTTGCTGGCCACGATAGCCACCGGGCATTTTCCTCTGTCAACAGCCTGTTCATGACGGGGCCAACAGGAACAAACGTCAACGATTTCAGAGCAATTCTTATTATCTAGCTCTCGTTTTCAGGCGAAAACCGTCATCTGCTTTGGAACAGTGGCAAGCTCACCGTTGCGGCGGGCCATTGCGTAACGTAACGATTGCTCCACGACTGAAGGCATAACAGGCTTGCTGACAACACCGATCGCGCCCTCGACGCCATCAACGATAACCTCAGGATTGCCAGTCATGAAGACGACCGTCACACCGTAAGTCTCGGCAAGTTTCCGGCCGATCTCAGGTCCCGTTGCGCCATCAGAAAGGTTCACGTCAACCAGCGCAACATCCGCAATGGGAGCAAGATCGAGCGCCTGCGGCATGTTCGACGCGAGACCGGCAACCTCCAAACCCATATTTTGCACGGTTGCTTCCAGGTCGAGCGCAATCAAGAACTCGTCTTCGACAATAAGCACTCGCTGATTCATTATGCTGTCCTGGAGCCAACTGCGTACTATATTCGTGGCCATAAGATCATTCCTGCCTTTGCACGACCGGAATTTGGGCAACCATCTTCCGCTAGAAACAACAGAACGGTACTACCGGTGATTTGTTCCGCGCTAGGACCGTTATTTTTTGAGATTAACTGGTTGTTAATGCTGAAATTTTTATCTGTGGACTTGATTATTTAACTGCATCTTTTGTGTTGCAAACCCTCCAATCTTTCGAAATCGACGATTCGCTGGGAATCGAAGATAGCGCATTGCCTGAGATGGCGCGCAATTCGTCTTTTGCTCGCATTCATCGCGTTGACATTGGCTATCTGTAACCTAAGAGTGTGGAAATACGCTTTGTTTAGCGTGGAGGGGATCATGATGTATCGCGCGTTGTTCGTGCTGGTTTCTCTGGTAAGCTTCTGTTTCTCTCAGCCTGCGATCTCTGCCGACACGCAACGAAGCGCTGAGCTGGTCCAGGATGCGGATTTCTTCGGATTCGATCTGAGAACAGAAAAGAATCTTAGCCTCGATCAGTGCAAAACGTCCTGTATCGCCGACCAATCCTGCAAGGCTTTCACCTATAGTACGAAAAGATCTTGGTGCTTTCTGAAGTCAGACTTCAAGACGATGAAGCCTCTCGTCGGTGCAATAGCCGGAAAGATTATCGAACCCGGTAGAACCGCTGAGACTGAACTGGGCGCCGCGCCCAAGCTTTCCTTCTTGCCTGACGATGTTGAGCGGCAAGCAAGGGAGCAAAAAGCCAAACTTGCGGTTGCGGCCGATGAGCAGAACAAAAGCGCCGACGCGCTCTATGCCCAAGCACGTTATGAGGCGTTAAGCGATGTTGTGGCTTCGCTTAAGACCTACAAAAGCCTTTTGGCCTTGCAGCCCGACAATCCCGATCTGTGGTCGGAGGCCGCAAATGTCGCGACAACGGCCAGAACCAACAACGTCTATGGTGAGGGGGTGCTGTTTGCTGTCAACGCCTATAACCTGACGCGGACGGCACAAGCGCGCGCCGGCGCACTCGATATCCTGGCGAAAGCCCTGGCATTGCAGGAGAACTATCGCTCAGCAATAAATGCCTATAAAGAAAGCCTGGCGCTCGTATCATCGAAGGAAACACAAGCCGCGTATCTCAAGCTGAAGGCCGATCATGGCTTTCGGATTACCGACCACTCGGTTGATAATGACGCCGTCGTACCGCGCGTTTGTGCCACTTTTTCAGATCCTATTGTCAAGACGGTCGATTATACGCCTTTTGTCACCGTCAACGGATCAGCGCCAAAGTCTGTGGCCGCGAAAGATCGGCAAATTTGCGTAGAAGGCCTCACGCACGGCGAACATTATCAGATTGTCTTCCGCGCCGAACTACCATCGTCCGTCGGCGAAAACCTGGAAGCGCCGGTCAACCTTGATATTTATGTCAAGGATCGAACGCCATCTGTTCATTTTAGCGGTGACGGATTTGTGCTTCCTTCAACGGTAAGGCGTGGTATCCCGCTCGTTTCCGTCAATATGACTTCGGCAAAGTTGGCGCTCTACCGCATAGGCGAGCGTGGTATTGCACCTTTGCTGACCAGTTCGAATTTCCTGACGCAACTTTCATCTTATGGCGCGAGCAGGATTGAGGAGGAAAGCGGAGAGCTGGTTTGGAATGGCTCTATCGATATTGGCGGCGAACTGAATAAAGACACCGTCACCAGCTTTCCCATCGATGAGGCTTTGCCCCAACGAAAACCCGGCATCTATGTTCTGACTGCGTCCTCTCCTGAGAAAAAAAGTGACGAGTGGGACGACCAGGCGACGCAGTGGTTCCTTGTTTCGGATATCGGCATAACAACTTATGCGGGCTCGGACGGGCTGAATGTTTTCACGCGCTCGCTTCAATCGGCAAAGGCGATGGAGGGTGTTGAGCTTCAACTGCTTGCCAAGAACAACGAAGTGCTTGGCACCGCGAAAACCGATGCCAGCGGTCGTGCCACGTTTGCTGCGGGCCTAATCCGAGGGACGGCAGCTCTGACGCCCGCTGTCATTGCCGCCAAGAACGCCGGCGGCGATTACGTGTTCCTCGACATGACACGCGCTGGCTTCGATCTTTCGGACCGAGGGGTAACAGGACGCAGTTCGCCGGGCGCGATCGATCTTCTTTCCTGGACCGAGCGCGGGATTTATCGCGCCGGGGAGACTGTGCACGCGGCAGCTTTGGCAAGAGACCTCGAGGGCAAAGCGGTCGAAAAGCTACCGCTGACATTTGTATTCAAGCGCCCGGACGGTGTCGAAGATCGCAGAATGATCCTCACGCAAAGCAGTCTTGGCGGCTATGTGGTGGACCTGCCTACGCCTGAAAGCGCGATGCGGGGCAGCTGGTCGATGATGATCTATGCCGACCCAAAAGGATCACCGCTCTCCGTAAATACCTTCCTGATCGACGATTTTGTTCCCGATCGAACAGACATGACGCTGACGACCGACGCAAAAGAGATTGGCGTCGATTCTCCCGCAACTATCAAAATCCAAGGGAAATATCTCTACGGTGCACCCGCAGCCGGGTTAACCCTTGATGGCGATGTTGTTCTTCGGACGACCCGGACACTGGCGGCATTCCCGAATTATTCTTTCGGCCTGGCAGATGAAGAAGCGTCCGGCGACGGCCGCCAGCCGATCGAGGGCCTTCCAACTCTCGATGAAAGCGGCGAGGCCTCGACGGATCTGAACGTTGGAACACCCCCTTCATCAACGCGCCCCCTTGAGGCGACCGTCTACATCAGGATGCAAGAGGTTGGTGGACGCGCCATTGAGCGCAGTCTGACGTTGCCTGTAAAGAGCGGCCATCCCTTCATTGGCATCAAGCCTGAATTTTCTGGCGACCTTCCGGAGAATTCATTGGCGAATTTCACGGTGATTGGCGTTGGAACCGATGGTGCCAAAGCAAATCTTAAAGGCCTTCGTTGGAAGCTGCTCTCTCTTGAGCGAAACTACCAATGGTACCGTGAAGGAACATCGTGGCGATACGAATCAGTCTACACAACCAAACAAGTGGCGAATGGCACTGTCGATACAGGCGCCGACGGTGCGCGCATCTCCGCTCCTGTGGGATGGGGAAGATACCGCTTGGAAGTGGAGAGTGCCGAAGCCGAGGGGCCGGCCTCGAGCGTAGAATTTGACGCTGGCTGGTTTGTTGCAGCGACGTCGACGGAAACCCCGGATGGCCTTGAAATAGCGCTCGATAAAGCGAGCTACAAAGTCGGGGAAACGGCCCATCTGAAGGTTGCTTCGCGTTACGCCGGCCAGCTGATGGTCACCATCGGTCATGAAAAGCTGATTGACGTCAAAAATGCTGAAATAGCCGCCAATGGCGGGGAAATGGACCTTCCCGTGACCGCGGACTGGGGCGCAGGCACCTATGTCACCGCCACTCTTTTCCGTCCGGGCGATGCTCAAGATAACCATATGCCGATGCGCTCAATCGGCATCAAATGGCTCAAGGTGGATCCTGAACAGCGCGCATTGGAAATCAATGTAAATGCGCCCGATAAGACGCAGCCGCGGGGACCGCTCGATATCGATATCAGCGTTTCC
This sequence comes from Oryzifoliimicrobium ureilyticum, assembly GCF_037199735.1. Lineage (NCBI taxonomy): Bacteria > Pseudomonadati > Pseudomonadota > Alphaproteobacteria > Hyphomicrobiales > Rhizobiaceae > Oryzifoliimicrobium > Oryzifoliimicrobium ureilyticum. Next base: position 66,806 of record NZ_JBBBVQ010000003.1, read on the forward strand.
GGTGCGAACGTGAATGAAGAAGCCTATGTTACGCTTGCTGCCGTCGATGTCGGCATTCTGAACCTGACGCGCTACGAGCCGCCGAATCCCGAGGAATGGTACTTCGGCCAGAAAATGCTGGGTCTTGAAATCCGCGATATCTATGGACGACTGATCGACGGTTCGCTCGGCTCGACCGGTCGTTTGCGGACGGGCGGTGACGGTGGCGAAGTCTCGCTCCAGGCGAGCCCGCCAAAAGAAAAGCTGCTGGCGTTCTTCTCGGGGCCGGTCAAGCTCGATGCGACGGGTCATGCCAAGGTGACGTTTGACCTTCCACAGTTTAATGGCACCGCACGCCTGATGGCCGTTGCCTGGACAAAAACCGGCGTGGGCCACGCGACACGCGATGTCATCATCCGCGACCCAATCGTCGTTACCGCCAGCCTGCCCAAGTTTCTGGCCCCCGGCGATCAGGCGGAGCTGCGGATAGAAGCCGCCAATACTGACGGGCCGGCGGGCACTTATCAGCTTCAAGTTCTTGGCAATCAGGCGGTTGGCGTGCGTGCCCGTTCGCAAGCCCTGAAGCTCGACGCCGGCGGTAGAGCCACCGTCGTCTTCCCGGTTACCGGGCTGACGCCGGGGGATGGCGCCGTTGCAATTCGCCTGAGCGGAAACGATCTAACGCTCGATCAAACCTTAAACGTTCCTGTCCGCTCGCCGGCCATGCCTTTGACCAATCGCAGGCTCGTCTCGCTCGCACCTGGAAAATCTCTTACGATTGATAAAGCTCTCCTTGCCGACAGCATCCTGCCGGGCGCCTCTATTAGCGTAAACGTAACGCGCTCGGCAGCGTTCGATATTCCCGCACTGGTGATGTCGCTGGACCGGTATCCTTTCGGTTGCGCCGAGCAGACGACCAGCAAGGCGTTGCCTCTGCTTTATGTCTCGGATCTCATCGAACAGTATGGGATGGATAAACAGGAGGATATCAAGAAGCGTGTGCAGGACGCAATTTATCGCGTTCTATCCTACCAGTCTTCAAGCGGCAGCTTTGGCCTCTGGGGACCAAGCTCGGGTGACTTGTGGCTCGATTCATATGTCACGGACTTCCTGACGCGTGCGCGGGAGAAGAACTTCGCCGTGCCTGAAGAGGCGCTGGCACAGGCCTTGCGCAATCTCGAAAATTCCTTGTCCTACGATGTCAATATCGAAGATCAGGGCGAAGACATCGCATATGCGCTCTATGTGCTGGCGAGGAACAGGAAGGCCTCGATCAGCGATTTGCGCTATTACGCTGATACAAAGATCGACTCGTTCCCGACCCCTTTGTCAAAGGCTCATATTGCTGCTGCGCTCTCGCTTTACGGGGATGCTGTTCGTTCGAAAACGATATTTGCCAGCGCGCTTCAGATGTCGTCCACCTCTATGATCACCCCGGTGAACTTCTCCCGCGACGATTATGGGACGCCTATCCGCGACGCTGCCGCAATTCTGGCGCTGGCGGCGGAAAGCCGCCCCGTTCCACCGATCATTCCGCAGCTGGAAAAGGCGTTGGCGGCGTCATGGGCAAAAGAAAGATATTTTAGCACACAAGAAGAGGCGTGGATGCTCATTGCTGCGAGGTCGCTGCAAGGAAGCGATGCGGACCTGTCGCTTGAGGTCAATGGCGCCGCTCATCAAGGTGGCTATCGTGCGACCGTAGACGGAGATGCGTTGCTGAACAAAGCTATCACAGTGACCAACCGCGGCATGGACAACATCGCTGCCGTCGTGACCAGCGTCGCTGCGCCGGCCGTGCCACTGCCAGCGAGCGAGAATGGCTTTGCCATCGAGCGTCATTATTATACGCTTGATGGTCAAGAGACGGAAATTTCTCAAGCAAGGCAGAACGAACGCTACGTTGTGGTTCTGCGGGTCACGAAGAAGAACCAATGGGAACAGCGGATCGTCGTAACTGATCTGCTGCCGGCTGGTCTCGAAATCGACAATCCCTCTCTAGTGGATAGTGCGAAGCTTGCGAATTTTGACTGGCTGGGCGCGGTAAAGCCGGCCCACACTGAATTCCGCAGCGATCGTTTCGTTGCCGCATTCGGCGGCGCGACGACGAGCACCAGTGACGACAGCAGTGACGATGACAGCAGTGTTTCTGACGATTCTGACACGCTGACGGTTGCCTATGTGGTTAGAGCTGTGACACCCGGTGTCTATGATCATCCGGCAGCGACTGTAGAGGATATGTATCGGCCGCAATTTTCGGCCCGCACGGCAATGAGCAAGATGGAGGTGCTCTCCGCAAAGCCATGAGGCGCAGGCAAAAGCTCGCATTTGCCCTTGGCGGCTGCTTCCTGCTGACAGTCATCATGTCAGCTGGCCTTGTCGTTGCCGACAGGGAGTTCCCGCCGCCCCTTGACAAAGCTGATGTGGTTTCAGCTGAAGTTCTGGATGCTGACGGTCAGCTCCTGAGGGCCTTTGCAGCTCCGGACGGTCGATGGCGACTTCGAACGAACGTAAAGGACGTCGATCCACAATTCGTACAGATGTTGGTCGCCTACGAGGATCGTCGGTTTTTTGTTCACCATGGGATCGACGCGGTCGCAATTGGCCGCGCAGCCATTCAACTGATGACAAATGGCAGGATCGTTTCTGGTGCTTCGACGCTGTCTATGCAGGTCGCTCGTCTGATAGAGCCGAGAGAAACCCGGTCCTTCTCGAGCAAGCTTCTCCAGATGGCGCGAGCAGTGCAGATCGAGCGACGCCTCTCAAAGGAAGAGATCCTCAATCTTTATCTCACCCATGCGCCCTACGGAGGCAATCTTGAAGGCGTCCGGGCGGCCAGTCTTGCATATTTCGGCAAGGAACCGAAAAAGCTGAGCGTTGCGGAGGCAGCTCTTCTGGTCGCATTGCCGCAAATTCCCGAGCGTCGGCGACCGGACCGGTTCGCCAATATCGCCGAGCAGGCAAGACGCCGCGTGCTGGAGAGGACTGCCGTTGCTGAGGTTGTCGGGGATGGCGAGGCGGATCGTGCAGAGAGCATACCTGTTCCCAGATCACGTCTTCCGCTGCCAGCATTAGCGGCTCACCTTTCGGCAGAGGCACTGCGCAGGGCCCCAGGGCGCGAGATTTACCGCACGACCATCGATAAACATGTGCAGCAAAATCTGGAAACCGTCGCGCAGGAAGCGTCCTTGCGGCTAAGCCCGAAGCTTTCCTTGGCGATGATCATGGCAGACGCAAGGACCGGCGACATCATCGCCGAAGTTGGGTCGGCCGGCTATTTTGACAGCGCGCGGTCCGGCTGGATCGATATGACCGCCGCAGCGCGCTCGCCTGGCTCGACGCTGAAGCCTTTCATTTACGGTCTGGCCTTCGAACAGGGGATGGTGGCACAACAAACCATCATCGAAGATCGCCCATCGGATTTCTTCGGCTATCGCCCGAAGAATTTCGATATGAGCTATCAAGGCGACGTGACGATCCGCGAGGCGCTGCAGCTTTCTTTGAATGTGCCGGCCATAAAACTTTTGAACGCGGTTGACCCTGCACGGTTGATGGGTCGCCTCCGGCGGGCAGGCGTTCAGCCGGTTTTGCCGCCGGGCAATGTCCCTGGCCTGGCAATAGGGCTTGGCGGCGTTGGCGTGACATTGCGGGACCTGGTGCAGCTTTATACTGCGCTTGCAAATCGGGGTATGCCGGTCAGACTCGGCGATGGGATCCTCAGCCAACCGGGCCACATTGACGATGCTCCGATCCTTGATGAGACGTCAGTGTGGAATGTCGCCGATATTCTTTCCGGCCTGACCCCGCCGGTGGGCGCCCGTAGAATCGGCATCGCTTATAAGACCGGAACAAGCTACGGTTACCGAGACGCTTGGTCGGTCGGTTACGACGGCCGACATGTTCTCGGTGTCTGGGTTGGTCGGCCCGATAATGCCTCAGTGCCCGGCCTGACGGGTTATGGAACAGCTGCCCCCCTTCTCTTCGAAGCCTTTTCCAGAGCGGGCGTCTCCATCACCCCATTGCCTCGCCCGCCGCTTGGAGCGCGACGCACTTTACAGGCCGATCTGCCGATTGGCCTCAGACGGTTTTCAATCAGCCCGAGCGGTCTGATCATCTCTTATGGCCGGGAAAAACCGCCGGAAATCGTCTATCCACCGGAAGGCGCGCATATCGACCTTGGTCTTCGTCAAGGCAACCCCATGCCTTTGACCTTAAAGCTGCAAGGGGGACGTGCACCATTTCGATGGCTAGCGAATGGACAGGCCCTGCCCGATGTGGCGCGCACTCGAACCAACCAGTGGTCGCCCGATGGTCGTGGTTACTCCCGCCTCACGGTAATCGATTCTACTGGACAGGCTGCAAGCGTCGGCTTCTTCGTCGACTGAGCAAGACCTAGTTGGCGTGCCTTTCAAACCATCGCGTTGCAGGAACAAAGAGCCCCATGTTCCGTTTAGATTGCGCCGAACGGAATCGCCGTTCGAAGTCCAGCCTTTAATCGCATCCTTCGTCCGTTGCGGCATTGCCCTTCAGGCCGAGATGCCGTCTGACAGCGGAACCATATGACGATACCCTCCTCCACCTATCGCCTGCAATTTCGCAACGGGATGACATTCGAGCGCGCTGCCGCACTCGTCCCCTATCTCAAGTCTCTCGGCATCAGCCATTTTTATGCCTCGCCGATCTTTACCGCGACAGAAGGATCAACGCACGGCTACGACATAACCGATGCGAACGAAATCGATCCTCAGATCGGTGGAAGGTCAGGTTTCGACATACTGGCGCAGCGGCTGCGGGAAGAAGGGCTTGGGCTCATCATCGACATCGTGCCCAATCATATGGCTGCCTCTCTGGAAAACGGCTGGTGGCGCGACGTAATCGAACACGGTCGGAAGAGCCGTTACGCCCATTATTTCGATATTGATTGGAACGAGCGGCTCACACTTCCGGTTCTCGGCAAACCTTTCGACCAAGCCGTTGCGGACGGAGAATTGAAGATAATTCATGGCCAAAATGGCAGGCTGGATCTTGCCTATTTCGATAACCGTTTTCCCCTTTCCGAAGAAAGTTCGATTGATATTCTTGCCGAAACTTCGGATCGGCCAGAAGCCTTGGAGGCGCTTTCCAAAGATAGTGCCCGTATGCAGGCACTTCACGAACGCCAGCATTGGCAGCTTTTATATTGGAAGGAAGCCAGCAAGCATCTCAGCTACCGGCGTTTCTTCGAGGTCACCGGCCTTGTCGGACTAAGGGTCGAAGACGAACAGGTCTTTGCAGACAGCCACCGCTTAATCCTCGATCTAGTTCGCGAAGGCATTGTTCAAGGATTGCGCGTCGATCACGTCGACGGTCTTGCCGATCCCGGCGGCTACCTGAAACAACTTCGCGCTGCGGCTGGACCCGAAACATTCATCGTGGTCGAAAAAATCCTCGGTGCCGGTGAAGTGCTTCCAAGCGATTGGCCGATATCAGGAACGACAGGCTACGAATTTATTGCCGCCATGCCTGACCTCTTCGTCGATGCCGATGGCCTTGATCAGCTCGACGCAGCATACCGCGGGCTGGCTGGCGAAACAGCCGATTTCCAGGCAGGCTTGTCACAAGCGAAAACGAGCATGTCTTCGGTCAATTTTGCCGGAGAAGTCTCACGGCTCACGCGTATCGCGCAAAAAATCGATAGCAGCCATTCGCGCGAGGATCTTGCCAAGGCAATTCGCGCACTTCTCGTTGCTTTTCCCGTTTATCGGACCTACGGCGTGAAAGATGCCTTAGGCGGTCAGGATAGGGCCGTTCTTGACCGGGTCGCGGCGCACGCCCGTCAGTCCCTATCGTCTCCCTCTACCCTCGATTTTATTGTGGGGCTGCTCTCCGAGTCGGCTGACAGCGGCGAAAAACTTGAGTTTCGAGCTCGGTTCCAACAGCTAAGCGGTCCGGTGATGGCGAAGGCGATGGAAGATACATTCTTCTATCGATACAATCGTCTCATTGCGACCAACGAAGTTGGTGGAGAACCGCAGGAGCAGCCCGGCGGGATCTCGCACTTCCATCACAACATGCAAAGCCGCAGGCTCAATCAGCCACATGGTCTTTCCGCATCCTCGACCCACGATACGAAGCGTGGGGAAGATGCCCGTGCCCGACTTTACGCTCTCTCCGAAGGCGCCGACATCTGGCAGGCAGGGTTCGAGCGGTGGCGCGAGATGAATAAACCTCGCCTGATCAATCTTGATGACGGAGCCGCACCGGAACAAAATGTCGAGTGGATGCTGTATCAAGCGCTTGCAGGCATCTGGCCGGAAGACCTTCAGTCGGTTGATCATCAAGCCCTTACTGAACGCTTCCTTGCATATGTTGAGAAAGCTTTGCGTGAGGCCAAACTTCGTACGGATTGGGCGGCCGAGAACGCTGCTTACGAAAAAGCTGTCAGTGATTATGCGGAGGCTCTGCTGTCTCCTAGTAACATGGGTTTCCAGGAAGATTTTGGGACGACGTTGCGCCCCTTTATTCAGACGGGATACCTAAACTCGCTTGCTCAGACGCTTATCAAGCTGACAGCACCCGGCATTCCGGACATCTATCAGGGCGCTGAGGGGCTCGACTTCAGCCTCGTCGATCCGGATAATAGGCGCGACATCGATTTCGATCGCCTGCGCCGCGCGCTGTCGCAACCCGCTCCGCTCGACGCCCTTCCGGTCCAGGACCTCAAGCAGAGGATCATAGCCGCAACTCTGCAAGCTCGACAGCAACATGCCTCCTTGTTTGCAGAAGGGTCCTATGTCCCCCTGACGGTCGAAGGTGAGCGCGCAGATCATGTTGTTGCTTATGCGCGGCAAGATGAAGAGATATTCGCAATCACGGTTGTTCCCCGTTTGATGTTCGGAAAGCTCGACGCATCAAGTCTTGTCGCGACAGATGCATTCTGGGGCAACACAAAGCTGTTGCTTTCCCCGGATCTGAGTAGAGCAAGTAAAGACGCGTTTACGGGCCGGGTGCATGAGAAGAGCGGAGAACTGGCGGTTGCGGATCTTTTAGGTCGCCAACCGGTCTGCCTGCTCGTTTCTTCCTGATGGCAGGCAGGGTCGCGCTCGAATGATTGCCGTTGAGCGCGATGATTTCAAATAAATCGAATAAAAGAGCGGTCGCGCTGACAACGGCGATCAGGCCGGCCGCGTTTCCGATGCACTTGTCCGGCTCGCCTACTCCTCGCCAACTAGGCGCTTCCGGATCAGATAAGTATCCATGATCCAGCCATGTCTTTCTCGCGCTTCCGCTCTTGCCCTTAGGATATCTTCAGAAACCTCTGAAAGGGAGCCGCTGATCTTGATCTCTCGATCAGTCCCGAGATAAGCACCCCAGAAGATATCCGCGTTGTCGTCTGCAACCGTTGCAAAGGCCTGTTGGCCGTCGAGCATGACCACAGTCGTCCCGGCCTTGATACCCTCATCGGCCAGCCGACGCCCCGTGGTCACCTGGACGGGTTCACCAATGGGATTAAGCGGTATGGCATGGCTGGCGGTGAGGGCGTGAAGGCTGCTGATCCCGGGAACGACACGGACAGAAAATTCTTTGCTTTGACCACGCGCCCGTTCTAGAATCCGAAGTGTGCTGTCATAGAGTGACGGGTCCCCCCAGACGAGGAAAGCCCCGGCCTCGTGCTCACCAAGGCCGTCGATAAGACGGCAATAGATCGTGGCAATAGCTTCATGCCAGGCCTCGACACCATCCTTGTAAGATTTCGTTTCCGCATCACGAACCGGCAGATCAAATTCGACAATTCTTGTCTTGCCATGGGATAGATAACGCGCACAAATATCTCGCCTGATGACCGCAAGATCCTCTTTTCCCTCACCTTTGAGAGGGATGAAGATGACGTCTGCGCGGTTCATCACGTTGATCGCCTGGATCGTCAAATGTTCAGGATTTCCAGTGCCGATGCCAATGATATGTATTTGTCTCACGTCTTCCTTCCAATCATTTTGGCACTTGTTGCCGGAGAAACCGCGCTATCGCAAGTCAAAACAGTTGATAGCCGGCAGCGTCTGCAGGAATCCAGGATGGATTCCATACCCGTGAATGCGTGGCTCTAACAGCTGCGACGCCCATGCTGCCTGTCAGATGCAAGGTTTCAGAGGGCATAGGCACGATGGGGGTTGGAGCGAGACCTGCAACCGTGGCATGGTCACGGAAGCGAATCGCGTCTTTGCTTCCGCTATGAGAGTTTGATGGGTTACGAGATAGAAACCGCACTTTTAAAGGCTCTTCTACCGGCGATCATTGCGGCAGAAGACGCGCTTGCGCGATTGGACGAGCGGGTTTCGCATTCCCCGGTTGGTAAAGGTTTCAGCGAACGCGCGCATTATTTTGATTCCGTCTCTGCGCTTTGGGTTGCAGGTGAACTGGTACATGTCGAGGATCTGGTACTCCATGATGTGCATATGGACAGCCAAGCTCCGAGCCATGAGTTGACGATCGCGGCCGCGATCTTGCGTACGCGCCGACGGCTATGGGCAGCTGAAAAGAACTGGCCATTTACACCGGGCGGCCTATCGGCTCTTTCAGGCGGCGAAGATAGCTCGGCTGAACGCCTACCCGTGGCCACCTCCTCATCCTACGAAGACAACCGAGATGATGTCGAGGATGGGTTTTCTTCTCAACTTGCTGAAATTGATGCCGTTCTGGCCCGCTCGCAGAAGTTGATTAATTCCCATTTTTCTCCCCCTCCAGGAGAGGAATTGGTCGCCCCTTCCATAGTCAAAGATAACGATCCGCTGGGGCTCTTCGCCAATGAAGACTGGGATGAGGCAAAGCGCCTTGGGCAATGGCGGGCAGCTGTGGATGCCGCCGACAGCCTTCCGCCCGTCCTTGGCGCAGCAATGCTATTTGAGCTTTGGCAGAAGATAGAGCCACTACGACGCCAGAACTGGCTGGGGGGTCTGCTGGCAGAAGCTTACCTGCGGCGTTCCGGCAAGGTGAGTTCGCATCTTTTTGCCTTCCACGTCGGGCTAAAATCGATCCGCTATGAACGCCGGCGATCTCGTGACCGATTGACGCGGCTTGGCGCTTATCTCGAAGCGATGACCGAAACGGCGCAGACGGGATTAAAAGAGATTGATCGCCTGACTATTGCCCGCACGCAGTTGGAAACGCGCTTCCGCGATCGTCGGTCCAACAGCAGCCTTCCAAAACTTGCCGAATTCGTCCTGTCTCGACCTCTGGTATCGAGTGGAATGGTGGCTCATGAATTGGGGATCACCAACCGCGGCGCGCTGAATTTATTGAAAGAAACCGGCATTCGCGAATTGACGGGTCGCGGGCGCTATCGCGCATGGGGAATCTTGTAAGGAGCGACGGGCGGGCTAAAGCCTTTCGTGAAGATCGACTTTTCTAAAAAGCGAAACGGCCGGGGCGTCGCTGCCCGGCCGTTCCTTCAGTGCCTGATCTGCATCCCTGTCACAAAATGCAGCCCAGGCTCGCCGACGCTTCTATTGCCCCCAGAAGCGCGGTTTTCGCTGATCCTTACTCGCGCTCGCCGGTGAAGTTGAGCAGAAGCTGGAAGATATTGACGAAGTTCAGGTAGAGCGACAGAGCGCCGAACACGGCAAGCTTCTGATTGGACTCCTGATCGTAATTTTCCGAGTACTGCTCCTTGATGTTCTGCGTGTCGTAAGCGGTCAGGCCGACGAAGACGAGAATACCGATGACGGAGACCGCAAATTGCAGCGCGCTCGAAGCGAGGAAGATGTTCACGACGCTCGCGATCACAACACCGATCAAGCCCATCATCAGGAACGAGCCAAATCGGGAGAGATCACGCTTCGTCACGTAGCCATAAAGGCTTGTCGCACCGAACATGGTCGCGGCAATGAAGAATGTCCGTGCGATACTCGTTCCCGTGAACACGAGGAACACGGAGGCGAGTGAAAGGCCCATGACAGCACAGAAGGCCCAAAAGGTCATCTGCGCAGCTGAGGCGGACATCGACTGAAGACGGAACGAGAAAAAGAATACAAAGGCCAGCGGAGCCAGCATCACCACCCACTTCAACGGCGACTGGAAAATCGGCACGTAAAGCGCCGGTGTAGAGCCGACAACGAGGGCGACGATACCGGTGATGACAAGTCCGAGCCCCATGTAATTGTAAACGCGCAGCATGTGCTGGCGCAGGCCCTCATCGATCAGGGCCTGGGAACCGGCTTGAGAACCGTAACCAAAGCGTGGGTTTACTGGATTCATTGTGAATCTCCTGAGTTGAACTAGTAAAGCGAACGGGCGAGCTTTTCAGCATCCCGGTCCAGATCGAGGTTTTGACCACCCGAAACCAGGGCATAGGCGACATCGCCGATTTGCCAATAGGCTGCTTCCGCACCGTCCAAGACGATGTGACGAACATCGCTGACGGCAAAGCTGCCGGGTCTTACGGCAAACAGCGAAAGCTTTTTCCCATCATTGACATTGATGGTTGTTTCGACACTTGGCCCATAGTCGGATGGGAAAATCTGCACGTCCGAGACTTTCCAATCCGCTGGGAGTGTGGGAAGCACGATGGCTGTCGCAGCGCGAATCTCATCGGGTCTGTAGACGCTCGTGGACGGCGACGATATCTCGCTTCTCACCAGAGAAGTTCGATACGCCTTCACGGCAGCGTCAACATAAGGCGGCGCAGGAACGGAGGCGACAACTTCGCCGGCCGTAAACGCACCGAACGAATTATGCGCAACCCAGCCAGCGCCCACGAACAAGGCAACGGCCGCAGCGCGCTGCAGTTGAAAAAGAACCCGGCCGAATGACAGTCCCCGCTCAAGCCGGCGTGCGGCATCGCGCGTAGATGCCTTACCAAATGCGTTCTCGTCGGCAAGTGCCAAACGCAGCTCGCCTTTCATACTGAGATCAGCCATCACTTTAGCGGCGATCTCCGGATGCTGCGATAAATAGGACTCCACCTCGACACGGCGCGTGACTTCCAGTTCGCCATCGACATAGGCATGCAGATCAGCGTCAGCGATCGCTTCAACTGCTCTCATGATCACTTCCTCCGATAATTCTCAGCTTGGGAACTCCAGCGCCCTTTTCCTCAAACTCTCGCAAGTTGGCGCGAGCTCGCGATATTCGAGACATCAGCGTACCGATCGGGATACCCAAAGCGTCGGCGGCTTCCTGGTATGAAAGATCTTCGATGGCAACGAGATGAAGCGCTTCGCGCTGCTCTTCGGGAAGTTGAAAAAACGCCTCTCGAACCTGCTGCAAGCGAACGGCATGCTCCTGGCCGGCTGGCAACGTCCGTTCTGCAGCGAGCGACGCTTCGTCGTGCCGCTTAGTCAATGATCTTTTCTGCCTGATGCGGTCGATATGCGCATTGTGCAAGATCGAAAACAGCCAAGTTCTCAAGTTCGCGCCGGGCCGGAAGCTACGTTTTTTCTCGTAAGCCCGCACGAGCGCATCGTGAACAAGGTCTTCAGCGTCATCGGAATTGCGTGCCAGAGCGCGCGCATATCGCCGCAACGCGGCGAGCTGTGCTAAGACGTCAAAGGATCGTTCGGTTCGTTTCATACTTTGATATACGCAATGAACCGCAAACTTATTCCAGAGAGATTCAAATTTTTTAGAACCGTCGTCCGTAGTGGCGCTGTGTCAGGATTTCTCCTCAGCGAGTTCCTCAAGAATGGGACAATCAGGTCTGGCATTTCCATGGCAAGCATGGACGAGCTTTTCCAAGGTTTTGCGTAGTTCAGTAAGAGAACGTATTTTAGCGTCGATGTCCGACAGACGGGCGGTGGCGAGGTCTCGTACATCGGCGCTTGCGCGACTTTTGTCCTCATAAAGCGCGAGAAGCTGACGACATTCCTCAATCGTGAAGCCAAGATCGCGTGACCTGTGCACAAACCGCAACTTGTGGATTTGGTCGTCGCTATAGTCGCGATAATTGTTGTCACGACGATCAGACTGGATAAGGCCAATCGTCTCATAATAACGGATGGTCTTTGCAGGTAGACCCGAACGCCTGGAAGTCTCACCGATATTCATTCTTTATCTCCCGACCACAGCTCCAAACCTAAAGCTTCGCCAGTCTCAATCGCAGCGCATTGGCGATCACCGACACCGAAGACAAGCTCATGGCCGCAGCAGCGAGCATTGGCGATAACACAATACCAAAGACAGGATAGAGCACGCCAGCCGCCACGGGAACACCGAGCACATTGTACCCAAAAGCGAAGCCAAGGTTTTGGCGAATATTGCGGATCGTTGCCTCGGCGAGAATACGAGCCCGCAATATGGCTTCGAGATCTCCTTTCATAAGCATGATCCCGGCGCTTTCTATCGCAATGTCGGAACCAGTACCCATCGCAACGGCGACATCGGCGGCGGCCAGCGCAGGAGCATCATTGATGCCGTCACCCGCCATGGCAACAATCGCGCCCTTCGCCTTGAGCGATGCCACCAGATCCTTCTTTCCGTCTGGCAACAAGCCGGCGTTAACATCATCGATACGAAGCGCCTTTGCGACCGCATTGGCGGTGCTGGCGCTATCGCCGGTCGCCATGACGATCTTGATCCCATGCTGGCGCAGCTCTTCCAGAGCCGATAACGCGTTTTCCTTGATTTGATCGGCGACAGCGAGAAGACCAAGCGCTTTCTTGTTCTCACTCAAGAACATGACGGTTTTGCCATCATTGCGCAGGTCCTCTGCCTTGACCTTCAGGTCCGTCAGATCGATGCCACATGCTGCCATTAAGGCTTCGTTCCCGAATGCAACGGTATCGCCGCTGAGCACGGCGCCCGTAACACCCTGCCCCGTTACGGCACTGAAGCCGGAAATCGTTTCAGGCTTAAGCCCGCGAGCCTCCGCACCAGCAAGCACTGCCGCAGCAAGTGGATGTTCCGACCCCTTTTCCAGCCCAGCCGCAAGCGCTAAAAGACGATCCTCGCGCCCTCCATCAACACAAACGATATCCGTAATCTTTGGTTTTCCCAGTGTCAGGGTGCCGGTTTTGTCGATCACAAGCGTGTCAACGGCTGCAAGGCGCTCCAGGGCCGCCGCATCTCGGATGAGAACGCCCGCTTGCGCGCCTCTTCCGGTTGCAATCATGACCGACATGGGCGTTGCAAGGCCCAGCGCACACGGGCAAGCGATGATGAGGACGGCGACCAGCGCAAGGATTGCGTGTGCCAATCTTGGCTCCGGTCCAAAGATCATCCAGCAAGAAAAGGCAGCGAGAGCGGTTATCACTACAGCCGGAACAAAGAAGGCTGAGACTTTGTCGGCAACGGCCTGGATAGGCGCGCGCGAACGTTGTGCAGCAGCAACCATATCAACAATTCTGGAGAGCGTCGTCTCCGAGCCCACCTTTTCCGCTTCCATAACAAGAGAGCCGGTGCCATTGACCGTTGCTCCTGTCACGACTGCGCCCGGTTCTTTTTCAACCGGCAGCGCCTCCCCGGTGATCATCGATTCATCAACGCTGGAATGGCCTTCAAGGACGCGGCCATCCACGGGGATTCGCTCCCCAGGGCGAACTCTTAGCCGATCACCCTTGCTCACTTCGTCGAGTGAAATATCCCTCTCACTGCCGTCATGGAAAATCTTACGGGCAGTTTTTGGCGCGAGGTCAAGCAAAGCGCGGATCGCCGAACCTGTCTTTTGCCGAGCTTTGAGCTCCATGACCTGCCCCAGAAAGACCAGCGCCACGATCACAGCGGATGCCTCGAAGTAAACAGGAGGGCCATCATGATCGTTGAACGTGTGCGGGAGAACTCTAGGCAATAACGTAACGATCAGGCTGTAGCCATACGACGTGGCAACACCAATGCCGATCAGCGTCCACATATTCGGACTGTGAAACTTCAACGAGGCAAGGGCACGCTTGAAAAACGGCAATGCAGCCCACAGAACGACTGGCGTCGCAAGCGCCAGTTCGGCCCAGGTCCCACCAGGTTCGCCAATGAGCTGCCTGACGGGCAATCCAACCATCGGCCCCATACTGAGTATTAAGAGCGGGACCGAAAGGGCAATGCTAATCCACATCCGGCGCGTAAAATCGACCAACTCCGGGTTTGGCCCTTCATCGATCGGAGGAATGCCCATTGGCTCTAGCGCCATGCCGCATTTCGGGCAATCTCCTGGATGATCGGCAACGACCTCGGGATGCATAGGGCATGTGTAGACGGTGCCTTCCGGCATAGCCTTTCTCGTTGGCTTCTCGCCCTTCGCATAGGCTTGTGGGTCTGCGGCAAATATCTCCTGACACCGGCTGGAGCAGAAGTAGAACTTGATCCCCTCGTGTTTCAGAAAATGCTTCGCGCTGGCACGAGCAACGGACATGCCGCAAACCGGATCAATGGCAGTGAGGTAGTCCACCGGATTTGCTTCGAATTTGCTGCGGCAACCATTGCAACAAAAATGGTAGGTCCGTCCTTCATAAATTAGGCTGGGCTTGCCGGCATCCGGATCGACGAGCATGCCGCACACAGGATCGCGCGTGATTTCGGCGCTTGTGCCTTCGGCCACGGCGTGGTGGTGATGGTTGCAGCCATTTGCGTGCCGATGATCTTTGCTCATTGTCCAATTCCCTTGCGCCAGAGGCAGTGGAAGCCGTTGTGAACCTTCCAGCAAGTGGAAGGTCAAGCCGAATATGGGGCTTTCTTTCCTCTCTTCAAAAGCGATTTTGATAGCTCCTCATCGCGTCACTTTGCCAGTGCAGCACCTGTCATGATAAGGAATGTGGCGAAAGGGTTTTCCATGCCGACAGCACATCGACAAAAGAGCACAAAGCCAATTCGACGCGGCGCCTGCCCTAGTCTGTCAGCTCCCATGCAAACGGGCGACGGCCTTCTCGTAAGGCTCCGACCCAACGACGGTCTTCTTTCGCTTGGTCAACTCTTTGGCGTCGCGGAAGCGGCGAACGAATTCGGCAACGGCCTCATTGAGATCACGGCGCGAGGCAGCCTGCAAATTCGTGGCTTGCGTCAAGAGACCGCTACGCTCTTTGCCGAAGCCGTCGAAAACTCAGCTATTTTGGCATCTTCAGGCCCAGCCATCGAAATCTCGCCACTGCACGGGCTCGATCCAACCGAACTTGGCGACGCAAAAGCGCTGGCCACCGAACTGCGATCAAGACTTGGACCTCTGCTCAGCCACGACGCGATCGCGCCAAAACTTGCCATGACAGTTGACGCCGGTGGACGCTTCTCCATTGGCAGCCTTTCTGCGGATATCAAGATCAAGGCGATTTCCCATCAGCGATGGGCGGTGTCACTTGCGGGTGATGAAAAAAGCAGCTGTGGCATTGGTGATTTTACATCTGCGGAAGTCGTGCCTGTCGTTGGGCAGATTCTGCAGTCACTGATCGATCAGGGCGTTCATGTAAGAGCGCGCGAACTGAATTTAGGCAAGCTTTTCCCAGGGAGCCCGCGCACGATGCAAGCGGCCCCGCAATTCGTGTCGTTTCAATCCTATACGGGACTTCATGACCTTGGACCCGGCAATTGGGCTCTGGGACTTCGCCCACGCTTTGGCCAAATGCAAAGCGACACTTTGAAAACCTTCCTTGATCGAGCGGCAGAGGCCGGCGCCTCTGATCTGCGGCTTGCACCAGACCGACACTTAATGCTGACACGGCTTTCGAAGGCAGGGGCAAAAGCCATTTCTACTCAAGCAAGAAATTTTGGTTTTTCCGTATCTCTGGACGATCCCGAGCATTTCGTGTCGACCTGCCCCGGCGTTGGAAATTGCGCGAGCGCTTTTTACGACACAAAAGGGCTCGCAGACGCGATTCTCCGATCCTCGCCTGAGCTGCTCGATGGGTCTCTTCATCTTCATCTCTCTGGATGTTCCAAAGGATGCGCCCATCCGGCCCCGGCCTTCGCACTTGTTGGCGTTCCAGAGGGTATGGCTCTTTTAATCGACGGCAAAGCACAGGATCAGCCAGATGCCATGATATCTGGCGAAGACACTCGTTTCGCGTTAGAGAGACTTTCCCGACACCTTGGCAAGGAACGGCGCGCTGGCGAATCGACAGCCGCTTGTCTTACACGGCTCGGCGGAAAGCGCGCTGTCGCCGCGCTCCTGCAAGGATAGGCATGCCAGACTACGACTATATTCGCACCGGGGACGATATTTACCGGCGTTCTTTTGCCATCATCAGGGCAGAGACTGATCTGTCGCGTTTCAGCGAGGCAGAGGCCGATGTTGCCGTGCGCATGATCCATGCCGCCGGCTTGGTGGAAGCTTCGCAGCACTTCGTCTTTTCACAAGACTTTGTGGAAGCAGCCCGTGCGGCGCTGTCTGCGGGCGCACCGATCTTTTGCGATGCGGAAATGGTAGCCCATGGCATCACCAGGGCAAGGCTGCCAGCCGGAAATCAGGTCATCTGCACGCTGCACGATCCCCAAACTGCGGAGCACGCCAGGCAGATCGGCAATACAAGGTCTGCGGCCGCTCTCGATTTCTGGGTCGATCGTCTGCAGGGGAGCGTTGTGGCGATCGGCAATGCCCCAACCGCTTTGTTCCGTCTTCTTGAGATGCTGCGCGACGGCGCTCCGCAACCGGCCGCCATTCTTGGCATGCCTGTTGGTTTTGTTGGAGCGGCTGAATCCAAGGATGCCTTGGCAGAACAGTCTTACGGCGTTCCCTTTGCCATCATTCGTGGCCGGCTGGGCGGCAGTGCAATGACGGCAGCTGCGGTCAACGCGCTTGCGAGGCCGGGCTTATGACGGGACGTCTGATTGGCGTCGGTACCGGGCCTGGCGATCCAGACCTCATGACGGTGAAAGCCGTCAAGGCGCTTGAGGCTGCAGATGCAGTCGCTTTCTTTGCCAAGAGCGGGCGCAGCGGCAACGGTCGCGGGATCGTTGCCGGATTGATGCGTGACGACATGCCGCTGATCCCACTTTATTATCCAGTCACGACGGAGATTGACAAAGAGGACAGCCGCTACAAGACGGCGATTACTGCGTTCTATGACGAGTCTGCGGCCATGATTGCAGCCCGGCTGGATGCCGGTCAGATTGTTGCTGTGCTGAGCGAAGGGGATCCGTTGTTCTACGGTTCCTATATGCATTTACATGTTCGCCTGGCACATCGTTATCCAACTGAAGTCATCCCTGGGATCAGCGCCATGTCCGGCTGCTGGTCGCTGGCGGGAATGCCGATCGTACAGGGCGACGATGTTCTTTCCGTGCTTCCCGGAACGATGGACGAGGCTGAACTAACACGTCGGCTTGCCGATACCCATGCCGCGGTCATCATGAAGGTCGGCCGCAATTTGCCGAAGATCCGGCGCAGTCTTGCTGCGGCGGGCCGTCTTTCTGAAGCTGTTTATGTCGAACGCGGCACAATGATCAATGCAGCGATGATACGGCTTGCCGAACGGCTGAACGATGATGCGCCCTATTTCTCGCTGGTCCTCGTCCCCGGTTGGGAGGCCAGTCGTTGAGCGGACGTCTGTTCATCATCGGCACCGGGCCAGGTAATCCGCTTCAGATGACGCCGGAGGCGGATCACGCCGTGCGTCAGAGTGCCGATTTCTTTGGATACAAGCCCTATCTCGACAGACTTAACCTCCGCCCGGAACAGACAGCCCATGCATCCGACAATCGCGAAGAACTTGATCGAGCGCGCGCCGCTCTGAGACTTGCGTCGAGCGGCAGAACAGTCTCGGTTGTTTCAGGAGGAGATCCGGGCGTGTTCGCCATGGCGGCAGCCATCTGCGAGGCAATCGAATCTGGCGAGCCGGAATGGCGTAGGCTCGAGGTGACCGTGGTTCCCGGAATTACGGCCATGCTGGCAGCAGCGGCAGCGGTCGGCGCCCCTCTGGGACATGATTTTTGCGCGATTTCGCTTTCGGATAACCTGAAGCCCTGGACCGTGATTGAGACGAGGCTTGAGCTGGCGGCGAAAGCGGGCTTTGCAATGGCCTTCTATAATCCGATCAGCAAAGCCCGGCCCTGGCAGCTGGGACGCGCCTTTGAGATATTGAGGGCCAATCTTCCTGGGCAAACCGCGGTGATTTTTGCGCGAGCGGTCGGCAGGCCTGATCAGAACATTGCCATTCACGCATTGCAAAACGCCAATGAAACGCACGCAGACATGGCGACATGCATTATTGTCGGTTCGGCTGAAACGCGCATAGTTCACCGCGAGAACCTGCCGCCCCTTGTCTACACACCGCGCTTTTTGCGTTCGGAGCCAAAGGCGTGATCACTGATTGTCATCGGAGCGGCGGTCAATTCCTCAACTCGGCGCAAGGCAGCCTCGATGGTCTCAACCTCCGGCAAGCCGCTCGCAGCAGGTCTTGCCACCATGATGATATCGATCCCGAGCAAACGTGCTGCTTCGATCTTCGCAAAGGTCGCATCGCCGCCGCTGTTCTTCGTGATCACAATGTCAATCCGGTGTTCGCGCAACAACGAAATTTCGTCTTCGAGGACGAACGGGCCCCGAGACAAGATGCAATGCACCTGTTCCAGAACAAGCGGCGGCTCAATCGGATCGACGCTGCGCAAAAGGTAAAAATGGTGCGGCGCGCTCAAAGCGTAATGCGCCTCCTGACGACCGATGGCGAGAAAGATACGGCGTGGGTGTGGCCCGAGATGAGCGAGAGCGTCTGGAACGCTTCCTGCATGGGTCCAATACTCGCCTTTACTCTCCAGCCAACCTGGACGCGACAGACGGAACGCGGAAATTCCTGTCTTTTCTACCGCCTCGGCGGCATTGGCGGAGATCCGGGCTGCAAAGGGATGCGTTGCATCGATGAGAAGTTGATATCCGCCGGTGCGGATGAATTCGGCCAGCCCCTCCCCGCCGCCAAAGCCGCCGATGCGAACAGGGACGGCATGCGAGATCGGCGTCTCCGTCCGCCCTGCAAGGGACAGCAGAACGTCGAGGCGATGGTAACGCGCAAGAGCGTCGACGAGCAGGCGTGCTTCCATCGTTCCGCCAAGAACGAGAACACGGGTTGCTGCCATGGTTGATACTCCTCACGCAAAAGGCCCATGGCTGACAATTATCGGCATCGGCGAGGACGGTCCAGCGGGACTTGGAGAGGAGGCTAAGCGGATCATCGCAAAGGCCTCCGTTATCTATGGCGGCGAACGCCACCACAGCCTGACGGCGGATCTGACGAAGGCTGAGCGGCTGGCATGGAAAAGTCCCTTCGCAGACTCGATCAACGATATTATTGCTCGGCGCGGGACGCCGGTCGTTGTTCTGGCGTCCGGCGACCCGTTCCTTTTTGGTGTCGGCGCGACGCTGTGTCATCATATTGCCGCCAGCGAAATTCGCTCCATTCCCGCACCCTCATCGTTTAGCCTTGCAGCCTCCCGACTCGGATGGCCTCTTCAGGATGTAACCACGCTTTCACTGCATGGCCGACCGCTTTCGTTGATCATGCCCTATTTGCACAATGGCCGGCGCCTTCTTGTGCTGACATCGGATGGAAAGGCGCCTCGCGAGATTGCGGCACGCCTCGACAATGCAGGATTTGGTGGCTCGAAGATCACGATCCTCGAAGCCCTGGGAGGTGAACAGGAACGCGTCCGTTCCTGCATGATTGAAGATTGTGACTTTGACGACATCCAAGATCTAAACCTTTGTGCCGTCGATCTGATCGCCGCCCCCCATGCGCGGCCGATTGCCTTTGCCCCCGGCCTTGAGGACGACCTTTTCGAGCATGATGGGCAAATTACCAAGCGCGACGTCAGGGCTATGACGATCTCGGCGCTGGCGCCGAAATATGGCGAGCTTCTCTGGGACATTGGTGCCGGCTCAGGCTCAATATCCATCGAGTGGATGCTGTCGCATCCATCGATGCGGGCCATCGCGATTGAACAATCACACGAGCGCGCCGAGCGGATAAGCCGTAACGCAGCGGCGCTTGGAACACCTGGACTGATGCTGATTGAAGGTCACGCGCCGGAAGCTCTTTCCGACCTGCCGCCACCCGACGCCATTTTCATCGGAGGCGGCGGCAGTGACAGTGGTGTTTTGGAGGTAGCGATGGCAGCGCTGAAGCCGAACGGGCGCATCGTGGCCAATGCCGTCACGCTTGAAATGGAGGCATTGCTTTTGCGTGCATACGAAGCGCACGGCGGTAAGCTGACAAGAATTTCAATTGCTCGTGCAGCTCCGGTCGGGAGCATGATGGCGTGGCGACCTGCCATGCCTGTAACGCAGTGGCATTGGGTGAAGAAGGAGACGGGGTTTTGACCGTTCATTTCATCGGAGCAGGCCCTGGCGCAGCAGATCTCATCACAGTCCGTGGCCGGGACCTGATCGCACGTTGTGAAGTCTGCCTCTACGCTGGATCTCTGGTTTCCCCAGACTTGCTCGCTTACTGCCCTCCGAATGCTCGCATCATCGACACGGCACCGATGTCACTCGATGAATTGGAAGCAGAATTCCTTCGCGCCAGGACGGAGGGCAAGGACATCGCTCGACTTCATTCAGGCGACCTGTCCGTCTGGAGTGCTGTGGCCGAACAAGTTCGCCGACTAAAGCGGCTTGATATCGAGTACACCATGACGCCAGGTGTTCCGGCTTTTGCCGCTGCCGCATCTGTCCTTGGCCGCGAACTCACCATTCCCGCTGCAGCACAAAGCCTCGTGCTGACAAGAGTGTCAGGCAGGGCGTCGCCAATGCCAAACAATGAAACCCTGACCGCTTTCGGGGCAACAGGTGCGACACTCGCCATTCATCTTGCGATCCATGCACTCCCGCAAGTGGTGGCCGAGCTAACGCCGCTTTACGGTGGAGACTGCCCTGTTGCCATCGTTGTGAAGGCAAGCTGGCCGGATGAAAGAGTGCTTCGAGGCACGCTCTCCACCATTGAGGCGAAGGTGGCTGCTGAACCGATCGAGCGCACCGCGCTAATATTCGTTGGCCTGTCCCTGGAAACGGAAGATTTTCGCGAAAGCGCTCTTTATGACGCGGCCTACCAGAGACGTTTTCGCGGCCGCGAATAAGCGGATGCGCCCTCAGCGTTGGGCGCATCGTTTCAGCCTGAACAGCTTACTGCAGACCAGTCTCGAACTTATCGACGGCGGCGATTACGCCTCTGAGTTCAGCCAGTCCTTTCAATCTGCCAATACATGAATAGCCTGGATTGACCTTCTTGGATTGGTCGTCGATCAGAAGATGGCCATGATCCGGACGCATCGGAATGACCTGATCACTACGACCGGCGGCAGCCCGGCGGCGCTCTTCCCGTCTGAGAAAGGATATCAGCGCAACCATATCGACATCGCCACCCAGATGATCGGACTCCGTGAACGACCAGTCAGCCTCCTTTGTCACATTCCTTAAATGAGCAAACTGGATACGATCCGCAAAGCGACGTGCCATGGAGACGACATCATTGCCATGGCGCGAGCCATAGGAGCCGGCGCAAAGGGTAATGCCATTTGCTTCGTGGTCGACCGAGGCCAGGATGGTTTCAATATCCTCAGTTTTCGAGACGACACGCGGCAGCCCGAAGAGCGAAAAAGGCGGATCATCCGGATGAATAGCGAGGCGAACGCCATTTTCGGCCGCAACGGGAACGACCTCACGCAAGAACTCGACCAGATTGGCGCGCATGTCACCATCTGAAAGATCGTCATAGAGACCAATCTCCCGGCGAATTCCTTCTCGAGTATGACTATCCTCGCCGCCGGGCAGACCAGCGATGATATTGACTTCCAGCCGCAGAATTTGCTCTTCGGTCATCGCTTCCAGACGACGTTTGGCCGCCGCCAGAATCTCTTGACCATACTGGCCTTCAGCGCCTTTGCGTTTCAGCACGAACACGTCATAGGCAACGAATTCGGCCATATCGAACCGCAAGGCGAGTCCACCGGCCTCCATTGGATAGAGCAGATTGGTTCGCGTCCAATCCACGACAGGCATGAAGTTGTAACAGACGACCGGAACGCCACCCTTTCCAAGATTGGCAAGGCTCTCCTTCCAGGCATCGACGTAGCGCCGCCAGTCTTTATTTCGAAGCTTGATTGCCGAATTCACGGGAATTGATTCGCAAACCGCCCAAACCATGCCCGCCTGGCGGATAATCGCCATCCGCTCGGCTACGTCTTCAGGCGTCCATACCCGGCCGTCATAAATGTGATGCAGCGCCGTTACAACGCCGGTCGCTCCAGCCTGACGGGCATGTGAAAGCGTTACAGGATCCTGTGGCCCGAACCAACGCCAGCTTTCCAACATAGATCATCCTCCCTAGCTGCCCGAGATGTAACATGCTCTTAATCGAGGGCAAGTCTTTCGGAGCCTCATATCGGCTTGCCTTTGCAGACGAATGACGGAATCTTCTGTTGAATTTAGAGGAGGGCTTCATGGAATTCGCGGGAAAAGTCGTCATTACCACTGGCACGACTGGGATAGGCAAGGCTTGTGCGCTGGAGTTTGCGAGAAATGGCGCATCCGTCGCGGCCTTGGGGATCGATGAGGAGGCCAATGCAGCGCTTCGTGATCTTGCTGCTACCGAGGGCTTGAGACTAAATGTCATCAGGACCGATGTCTCGAAGCCCGGCGAGGTTGAGGCCGCAGTTTCCGAAGTTGTCGCATCATTCGGCGGTGTCGATATCGTCGTAAATTCGGCTGCAATCCATCCCTACGGCGACGCGACGAACACAGATTTCGATGTCTTCATGCGCTGCATGGCCGTCAACGTCGGCTCCATACATCTAACGGCGCAATATGCTGTCCCAGAGATGCGCAAAAGGCACGGCGGGGCGATTGTCAATATCTCCAGCGTCCAAGGTTCCGCCTGCCAAAAGAATGTCTCTGCCTATGTCGCATCGAAAGGCGCCATTCATGCGCTGACGCGCGCCATGGCGCTCGATTTTGCAGCTGATAACATCAGGGTAGTATCAATCAGCCCTGGATCGGTTCGCACACCGATCCTCGAACTGGCCGCACGGACGTTCGAAGGCGACGACGCTGATGTGGAGGCGATTTTCCGGCGATTTGGAGAGGCCCATCCCCTTGGCCGAATCGGTGAGCCAGAGGAAGTGGCAGCCCTTGCTGCCTTCCTGGCATCCTCGCGTGCCGGCTTCATCACGGGCTCCGACCATCGAATCGATGGAGGACTGCTGGCAGGGATCGGGGTACGCTAAGGAAAGCGCGCCGAGGAACTGCAATATTACGGTGCAGCTCTCCAGCCAGCTGTTTTGTAAAGCGACCCGCCAGGATATGCCGGAGGTCCGTCGGGGTGCTTGCTATTCCAGTCTCTGTCTTAACACGCCGGAGACTTCGCAAAACTGCACTCGACCATTTAAGAATGCTGCGGGCTATCACATCGAATGGATGGGTAGCCCGCCAATCACCCTGGCTGCGCAGAGGCTCAAATAACGCCCGTCAGAAGTCCGACGCCAGCAACGACAGCGAACGCGCCGGCAGAGCGAACAGCCATGGGACCAAAGCGTTGGCTCGACCGGTCTGAGAGGAAGCCGGCGAGAATGCCTGCCGCATGGAGCAGCATCGTTGCCACCATGAAGCCCACGGCATAGTTTAAGCCACCTGCGTTCTCCGGCATTTCCGATCCGTGCGCGTGGCCATGGAAGATTGCGAAGAGGCCAACCATACCCAACGCAACTGCAAGAGGCGCGCGAACATTCAGAGCGACGACAGCTCCAAGCACCAAAACCGAGAGGGCGATGCCCACTTCAACAAATGGCATCGATACGCCCGTTATACCCAGTGCGCCACCGGCTGCCATCAGCAGCACGAAAGTGGTCGGCAAGAGCCATACAGCACGGCCCCCGAGTTGGAATGCAAACATGCCGACCATAACCATGGCCAGCATGTGATCCAAGCCACTCAATGGGTGCATAAATCCATGCGCGAACCCGCTCGTGATCCCTACACCCGTATGCGCAAAGGCGAGAGAGGGAGAGAGAGCAGCGGCGATGAGCAGAATCGGAAACTTGATTTTGTTTGAAAGCATGGGGGCCTCTGAAACGATGATCGCATTTCTTCGAAATTGACACGAGGCAGCGGCTGATGAAAGGAAAATATCCACGACCCCCGTCATTTGACGTATGCCATCTTGAGTATCAGTCTCTCCGAACCGGACTTTCCTTTTCTAATGCGGCGGAAGATACGCCTTCGTAACAGCTTCGGTCGCTGCCCCAAGATCGGTATGCCATCCAAGTTTTCGTAAGGCTGCACCGTAGCCGACCACAGTTGCCAGAACCGTCTCGAAGACTGCGCGTGGTCCGGTATGGTTGATCCGAACAATTTTGTTTGCGACGTTTCCGACGCCGGCGCTTAACTCGATTCCGAGGGGCCGCGACGCTTCAATGACATCGACAGGAGAAAGACCGGTAGGAACGGGCGCCGCAGTCACAAGGTTTGAAGCGTTCTGCGCATCGACGAAAGGCAACAGGCCGAGAGCGGACACGCCCGCCCTTGCAGCAATGCCCGCAGTGACGTGCCGGTTGATCAAGCCTTCCAGGCTCTCTTCTTCAATACGGTCAAGGGCTGCTTCCAAAGCGAAGAACTCCAGCGGCGCCGGTGTGCCAGGAAGCATGCCTCGGCCCTTGTCGTACCAATCGAGTTGATCGCGCAGAGACAATACCGAGTCGCGCGGCCCGCCCGCTTCTTCCGCCATCGCACGTGCCGCGGGACTGACCGAAAGCGCCGATACACCGGCGGGACCACCCAAGGCCTTTTGCGGCCCAATCACGGCAACATCGATCCCCATCTCATCCACGGTTAAAGGATGGCCGCCGACCGACGCTACGGCATCGACCACGGTGACAATATCTCTCGATCGGGCTAGCGCAATGATCTCGCGCAGTGGGTTCGAAATACCGCTGGCAGATTCTGCATGCACCATGGACAGAAGCCGAATACGAGGGTCGTGTTTCAGCGCCGCCGAAACAGCTTTTGCTGTAATAGGTTGGCCTCCTTTAGCCGTAAGGTTGATAACCTCAGCACCAGCCCGCGCCAGCCACTCGCCAAACCAAAGACCATAAGGGCTTGTAACGATGTTGAGCGCCACCAGCCCCTCGTGGGCCAGACTGGTCGCGACAGCTTCCAACGCGACGATCGCTTCCGCTTGGATGAGAAGTACGGGATTGGCTGTTCGAAGAATGGCTCCGATCCGCTCGGGAAGCCGACGGTATCGGTCTGATGGAAAAATGGGCACGTTAAGAAGGGGCAAATAGGAGGAGGTTGTCATGAAGGGCTTCCTTCCGTCTTCATGCGAGGTTGAAGCCGTGGCACGGCGGCAACGAGTTTCCGCGCTGCTTCTGACCTTGGACGAAACACCACATCGTCGGCGTCGCCGATCTCGACAATCCGGCCACCGTCCATGACAGCGATACGATGAGAAACAGCCCTGGTGACTGCTAAATCATGCGAAATGAACAGGTAGGCGAGACCCGTTTCCTCCTGAAGAGATACAAGAAGCTCCAGGATAGTTTCTCTGATCGTCGGGTCCAAGGCCGAAACTGCCTCATCCAGAACAAGGAGCGCTGGCTCGCTGGCAAGGGCGCGCGCAATTGCAACGCGCTGCCTTTGCCCCCCTGACAAAGAACGGACAGACCGAATTGCATCATCCGGGGACAGACCCACGCGCTGGAGAAGCTCGGTGGCCTTCCTCAAGCGTTCTTCGCGGGGCACGCGATCGTGGATACGCAGGGGTTCTATGATAGCCTGCGCAGCTGTTGCTGAAGGATGAAAAGCACTAAGCGGGTCTTGAAAAACCATCTGCATCCCGGCGCGTTTTTGACGAAGCTCTCTTCCGCGCAGCGACAGCCAATCCTCCCCCCTGAAAAGAATGCTGCCCTCGTCGGGCTCGACAAGCCTCAGCAGAAGTCTCGATAACGTCGATTTTCCACTGCCTGAAGCGCCGACGATACCCACTGTCTCTCCGGCAGAAAGCGCAAGGCTCACCCGATCCACCGCTTTCACGCTCCGGCTGCCGCCAAAAAAAGATTTGCTGAGATTGTCGATGCGGAGCAGCTCGGCCATTAGCGCCGCCCCCTGATGATGGGTGCCGCTTCAAGATTGCGGTGCGCCTTTACCAGTTTCTCAGTGTACACGTCGCTAGGCTTCGTGATGAGGTCGCTCGCGTCTTGTAGCTCGATCATTTTGCCGTTCTTGAGAACGCAAATGCGATCTGCAAGGCTGGCAGCCAGCGCAATGTCATGGGTCACGAAAACAAGGGTAAGCTCTTCTTCCTTTACCAGCCGATCGATCAGAGAGGTAATCTGGGCCTGTACGACAACGTCGAGCGCGCTGGTAGCTTCATCGGCAATCAAAAGCTTGGGACGCGCCGCTATCGCGGCAGCAATTGCCACACGTTGCTTCTGGCCGCCCGACAGCTGATGCGGAAACGCTCGGCCGATCGTATCGGGCTCCGGCAGCCCAAGCCTTGCAAATAGATCTGCGGCCTGCCGATAGGCCTGTTTCCTTGTGATACCCAAATGGGTCCACATGACGTCGGCCACTTGTTCTGCAATCCTCAAGACAGGATTGAGAACTCCACCTGGGTCCTGAAAGACGAAGCCGATATCCCTGCCGGGCACCGGGGTTGTTTCGCGGCAGGCCCAAAGAATGTCTCCAGATCGCTCGGCATGTTCAGGCAAAAGGTCGGCGATTGCATGGGCAAATGTGCTCTTGCCCGAGCCGCTCTCGCCGATTACCGCAAGACGCTCATTGCGTATGATATCCAGGTTGATGGAGGCCAAAGCCGGCACTGGCTTGTCGGCAGCCCGGTATGTGATGGAGAGGTCACGAATGGAAACGAGGCTTTCCGTCATCGAAAGCGCCTCTCAAAGCCCAGTGCTTTCGCCAATCCCTCACTCAGCAGATGAACGCCGACGACAGTGATGACGAGCGCCATTCCCGGCAGAATCGAAAGGAAAGGCGCGGATCGCAAAACGCTTCGTCCTTCCGCGATCATCGTGCCCCAGGTGGCGAGATTTGGATTACCAAGCCCTAGAAAAGAAAGTGCGGATTCTGTCAGAATGGCGCTGGCGACGACGACTGCTGACAGTGAAAGAACAGGCGACACAGCGCCCGGCAAAATCTGCCGTAGCGCGATTTCGATGGGATGCATGCCGATCACTCGCGCAGCTGCCACATAATCGCTTTCCCGGATGGACAAAACCTGCGCTCGTGCCAACCGCGCAGGGTCCGCCCACGAACCCAAAGCAATCGCAAAAATGATGACAGGAAGCGAGGTGCCGAGGGTGCTGACGAAAGCAAGCGCCAGGAGGAAAGCCGGCACGATTTGAAAGGCATCTGTGATCCGCATCAAAATGTCGTCGATCAGTCCTCCCGCAAATCCTGCCACCAAGCCAATGATCAGTCCCCAGACGACGGCTGCCAGCGCGGCCACCAGGCCAACCGCCAAAGATGTACGTGCGCCATAAAGAAGACCTACGAGGACATCCCTTCCGAGACGGTCTGTCCCGAGGAGATGATGCATAGCGTCGAACGGCGTCAGAAGCGGTCGCCCAACAATCTGCAAGGGATCGCCAGGCGCAACGAGCGGAGCGAAAAGCGCCGCAACAACGAGGAGCAGGATTATAGCAAGACCCGTTACCCCTTCTGGATGTCTCAGCACACGAGCAACGAGCTTCATGATCGGCGCTCCGTCACCCGAATGCGCGGATCGAGGACGGCGTAGGCGAGATCGACCAGAAGATTGACGATGATCACGACAACGGCACTTGTCAGGATAATACCGACCAGCAAGGGAGAATCCCTGCCATTAACGGCTTCCTGAGCCAGCCGCCCGAAACCAGGAATAGCGAATATACTTTCAACGACGACGCTGCCACCGAGCATCGTCGCCGCTTGCAAACCAAACAAGGTCACGACTGGCAGGAGCGAGTTGCGCAGAATATACCGAAACAGAATGCGGCTGCGCGAGAGGCCTTTGGCGCGGGCAGAAACAACGAAGTCAAGCTTGGCGACATCCATCATGCTGGATCGCATGACTCTCAAGAAGAGCGCCATATAGATCAAAGACAGAGTCGCGACCGGCAGCACGAGGTGTAGAGCGACATCTGCGGCGCGCTCAAACCCGGTCTTGCCGGAAGCGATCGTCTCAATTCCTGAAATTGGAAACCAGCGCAGTCGCACGGCAAAGATCAAACTGAGAACCAGCGCAAGCCAGAAACTAGGGATCGCATAGATAATCAAGGACCCAATCGCCAAGACCTTCCCGCGCAGGTCATCAGGCTTAATTCCGGCCAAGATACCAAGAATAGTCCCCATGCCAAAAGACACGCAAAGAGCGCTTCCCATCAAAAGAAGCGTATTGGGCAGCCGCTCTGCAATCAAATCCGCGACGGGACGATTGAAGGCGACAGACCAGCCGAGATCAAGCCGCGCCAGCGAGCCTAGATAGAGTAAGAGCCTTGCAAATAGCGACTGATCAAGACCGTAGCTTGCCCGCAAAGCCTGCCTGAGACCGGCGTCACCGCCGCCAATCGAGCCGAGATAGGCGTCCACCGCATCGCCAGTACTACCCTCAAGCAGAAGAAAGCCGAACAGGATCACGATGAGCAACACCGGGATGCTTGTCAGGAGGCGCCGACGTACAAGTCTAATTGCTCCGATCACCGGTTCACCGAATCATGATCCTCGAAAGAATGGCCACGGTCATGCGCGCAACGCCGTGGTACCCCAGTTCGACACCGCCCAGCGTGGATTGTCCGAGACGTTCAGCACCTTATCGCGAGCAACCGTGATAAATCCCCATTCCGCGACGTTGATGAGCGGAATATCCTTGGTAACGATCTGCTGGAACTGCTTATAAAGCTCGGTCCGCTCCGCCTCGTCTATGGTTTCGGATGCCTTCGATATAAGGTGGTCCAATTCCGAATTTGAGTAGCCGCCCTGGTTAGAGAATGGCACGCCCGATGCGATTCCTGATTGGACCAGGATCGTTGTAGAGATGGCGGGGTCGCCTCGAAAGACCGGAGGACCGACCGCCAAGTCAAAGTCGTGGTCCGTATAGACAGCTTTCAAATGCGCGGCCGAGTCTGCGTTGATAAGAACGGCATCGATACCGATAGCCGCAAGCGCCTGACGAAGATAATCGCCAAACTGTTTGGTTTCGTTGAAGTAAGGTGCCGGTCGAAGCTTCAGCGAAAACCGTTTGCCGTCACCGCCTTTCGCAAATCCTGCCTCATCCAACAAGGCATTCGCCTTGGCAACGTCGAAGTCGTAGCGCGTGACATCGCTGGTGTAGAACTGCGGAGCATTTGCAGGTACTGGGCCGGTCGCCGCCTTCGCATAACCGAGGAAGATGGTATCAACGACGAATTTTTTGTCGATGGCATGGGCAATTGCCTGCCTGACCCTCAGATTTGCCAACTCGGCGCGACGATGGTTTATCTCGACAACAAGTTGATAGGTCAGCGCCTCATAGCCTTTAGAAATAACCTTAATACCGTCGACTTTAGACAGGCGGTCAAGATCAGCGAGGGGCACGGCAGAAAAAGCTGCCAGATCGATTTCCTCAGCCTCAAGCGCAGCGCCGGCGCTATCTCGATCGGGAAGCACGCGAAAGACAATCTCGTCAAGCTTTGGCTCGCCCTTCGCCCAGTAGTTGGCATTTTTTGACAGGAGATAATATTCGCCCGGCTTGTAGTCGCCAAACTTGAAAGGTCCGGTGCCCACGAGCTTAAGATTTGCTGGGTTTGTCGAGATGTCATTACCTTCATAAAGATGCTTCGGCAGCACGCTGGTCACGACCGGAAGAGCATTGCGCACCAACTGAAATGGCGTCGGCTTGGAAAAGCGAAATATCACCGTGTAAGAGTCAGGCGTATCGACTGCTGCCAGGTTCGCGAAAACGGTCCGCCCAAGGTTTTGAAGAGGTTTCCATATATTCATGGCGGAAAAGGCAACGTCGGCTGATGTGAAGGGTTTGCCATCGTGCCATTGAACATTTTGGCGCAAATGAAACGTCGCCGATAATCCGTCCGGTGATCCTTCCCAAGATGTTGCCAACCGGGGCTCCAAACCATCTGGGCCATCAAAAGAGGTTTCCGCCAACGGCTCGACCACCTTACTCGCAACGAAGAAGACGCCGTTCGACGCAACAATACCGGGGTTGAGGTTCTTTGGCTCTGAATCTGCAGCAACGACAAGCCGTCCACCAGATGGGCTATCGTCGGCACGGACCGAGCGCGTGAGCGCGCTTGAGGCAAGAAGTGCCGTTGACGTTTTCAGCAAGACGCGACGCGAGACTGGTGACCTGAACATACCCTCTCCTAAAATAGCTTGTCCGACAGAGCCTTTGAAACAACGCCCTCAGGCAAACTGAAAGCGCGATCATAAAAGGATGCATCGTTCGATCTGCGTTTCGCTTTCGCAACCGAAAGCATCATGCCAGTCCGAAACCCTATTACGCCATCGATCTTCCACTCCACCATCAAATTGTGACAGGAACGATATTCTATCGCGAACCAGGTGTTTGAACTTTTTCCTGCGTAAAAGCTTCCTCGAAGAGAGCAAGCTACCGCCACTCTTTGAAGCGCCGGGCCCTGCCGCGGAACCAAAAAACCGCTGATGCGTTCAGTTAGGCACGTGGGTGTATATCTAAGCGCGTAAAACAGCCGAAATGGAAGAATGTATGGGCTCACCGCGGCAATGTTTTGTTGCTTTGTTGTTGTGCAAAGGCGAGCCGGTATCGTCACTTCCAGACCTTATCGGGCAAGGCTATCCATCCTACCCACCTTCCCTATCGATGCGCCCCATCTCTTTTCCTTGAACTTCATGCCAAGAGGGTGACGACATGAGCTATTCCTTTTCAGAACTCGATTTTATGAAACCTGAACTCGGCGCCGAATACACGGGACAGGGCACGCATTTCGCCGTCTTTTCCGCGCATGCAGAGCAGGTCGATCTTTGCCTTTTTTCGCAAGATGGAAAGCACGAGATAGCGCGCATGGCGCTGCCGAAGCGCGAGGGAGACATCTGGTCTGGCTATATTGAAGGCGTCGGGCCAGGTACAGTCTACGGCTATCGCGCCCATGGTCCCTATGATCCAAAGGCCGGACATCGCTTCAACCCGAACAAGCTGCTCCTGGATCCCTACGCAAAACAAGTAATAGGCGAAATCAAATGGCATGACGCCCTCTACGGTTACCGGATTGGCGAGGACGATCTCTCATTCGATGATCGAGACAGCGCGCCCTACATGGTGAAAGGGGTGGTGCAGGATCCGGACTTCGACTGGGACGGCGATCAGGCTATCCGCAGGCCTTGGCCGGACACGATTATTTACGAAACCCACGTGCGCGGCATGACCATGCTGCATCCGAAAGTGCCGGAACGCCTTCGAGGCACCTTTCTCGGTATGTGCTCCGACCCGATCATCGACCACCTGACGAAGCTTGGAATTTCTGCGGTCGAGCTTCTACCCATCCACTTCTTTCCCAACGACCGATATTTGGAAGAAAAAAATCTGTCCAATTATTGGGGATATCAGACCCTTGGCTTTTTCGCCCCTCAGCCACGCTACATGTCGACGGATCGCATCACTGAAATCAAGACCATGGTGCGACGCTTCCACGCTGCCGGCATCGAAGTCATAATGGACGTGGTATACAACCACACGGCGGAAGGAAATGAGCGAGGACCGACCCTTTCCTTCCGCGGTCTCGACAATGCCAGCTATTACATGCTGTCACCCGACGATCCGCGGCATACCTTTGACACGACCGGCACCGGCAATGCGCTGAACGTCGCCAATCCGATGGTCATGCGTATGGTGCTCGATAGTTTGCGCTACTGGGTCGGCGTTATGCATATCGACGGCTTCCGCTTCGATCTTGCCAGCACGCTCGGGCGCCAGGAACTGGAGTTCGACCGACAGGGGCTGTTTTTTGGAGCGATCCGCCAGGATCCGATCCTTGCTGGCGTGAAGCTCATTGCAGAACCATGGGATGTTGGCGCCGGCGGCTA
This sequence comes from Oryzifoliimicrobium ureilyticum, assembly GCF_037199735.1. Lineage (NCBI taxonomy): Bacteria > Pseudomonadati > Pseudomonadota > Alphaproteobacteria > Hyphomicrobiales > Rhizobiaceae > Oryzifoliimicrobium > Oryzifoliimicrobium ureilyticum. The sequence goes on from NZ_JBBBVQ010000003.1 coordinate 98,700, forward strand.
CCAGGTGGGCGGTTTCCCACACCCGTTCCGCGAATGGAACGACAAGTTCCGTGACGATGTCAGATCGTTCTGGAAGGGCGATGCCAGCATGGTTGGAGAACTTGCCCAGCGCATCACAGGGTCCGCCGTACAGTTCAACCACTCTGATCGCGGCGCCACGTCTTCGATCAACCTCCTGTCTGCCCATGACGGCTTCACGTTGATGGATACGGTTTCCTTCAACGACAAACATAACGAGGCGAACGGCGAGGATAATCGAGACGGCCACTCGGATAATCATTCGGATAATATGGGCGCAGAAGGCGCCACCGATGATGCACATATCAACGCCAATCGCGCACGACGCAGACGAAACATGATGGCAACGCTCATGCTTAGCCAAGGCGTTCCGATGATCCTCGGCGGGGATGAATTGGGCAATAGCCAAAATGGCAATAACAATGCCTATTGCCAAGACAATGAAGTTGGTTGGACGAAGTGGGAAGGCCTATCGGATCCATTTTTAAAATTTTGCTCCGACGCGATCGCCTTTCGCCGTGCGCATCCAGAATTGCGCCAGGAACGGTTTCTGACGGGCGAAACAAGCGAGGACGGCCGCATCGAAATTGCTTGGTATAAGCCGGATGCGAATTTTATGGACGATGCGGCCTGGAACGATCCGCATTTGCAGGTGTTAGGCGTCTACATGTCGAAGAGTGCTTTCGGGCCAGACACCGACATGGTGGGTGGATTGTTCATGGTGTTCAACGCGGGCGGAGACTGCAATCTTGTCCTTCCGGAAATCAACGGCGTCAAAGAATGGACGCGCGTTCTGGATACCGGCAACGAAGCCGACCCCTTCGAACACCGGGACGTAGACGCCTCAACAATGGTCTACCGCGAAAGCATCTGCTGTTTCGCCCCGAAGGGTGAAACGGAACCGCCGAAAGAGGCGACGAAGGCAGAGCGCTGGCGCTGGTTCAATTTTGGACGCTGGAGCAAATGAACTTCATAAAGCACGACATGACAGATGAGATCATCGTTTCGCTTGGCCTCGTCTATGTCAGCGATATGGAGCCCGGCATTCGCCGGTTAAAGAAAGGGAAAGGCTTTTCTTACCGTCTGCCAAATGGGCAGACGGTCAGCGACGAAAAGGAACGACGCCGCATAGCAACATTGGGCTTGCCACCGGCCTATGAAAATGTGTGGATCTGTATGGATGCCAACGGGCACCTGCAGGCCACCGGCTTTGATGCACGCGGACGCAAGCAGTATCGTTACCACAAAGACTGGCAATCGTTCAGAAGCGAGCGAAAGTTTGATCAACTGGTTCCCTTCGGACAAGCATTGCCGAAAATTCGCCGGACAGTTTTGCGCGATCTCGACAGCGGCACGGAAGACGTTCACGGCGTCTTGGCTGCCTTAACCACGCTTCTTGACGAGGCCCATTTGAGGGTTGGGAATCAAGCCTATGTCAAGGAAAACGGAACTTATGGGGCAACCACGCTCCTCAAACGTCATATCAAATTGGACGAGGGCCGTATCGAGTTGAAGTTTCGCGCTAAAGGCGGAAAGCGGGTTCAACGAAGCCTGAAACATCCCCGTCTGCAGAAAATTCTTGAAGAAATTGCAGATCTTCCGGGACGCCAGTTGTTCGTCTGGAAGGATGAAACAGGCGCACTGAAGCCGGTCGATTCCGGGCGTTTGAATGCCTATCTTACAGAAATTTCGGGGCTTCCGATCTCGGCAAAAACATTCCGCACTTGGGCAGGATCCGTGGCAGCCTATTCACAAGCCCGCTCTGTTGTCCAATCAGGCGAACGGTTGACGGTAAAGCAAATGGCAGAAGCTTCGGCCGAGGTGCTTCACAACACCCCGGCGATCTCGCGGTCAAGCTACATTCATCCAGCCATCATCGCCCTTGCCGACAAGGAGCGAAATCCCAAACCTGAGGACTTTGAACTGCATGATCAGCCCTTACGGGGATTGCGCGCAGAGGAAAACCGGCTGCTCGATTTTCTGATGAGAGAAGCCTCGGACGTGGTTTCAAAATAGCCCTATGCGAGATCTTCGCGTTTAGGGACGACCGCCGATCGATGGCGATCAAATCCTGCTCGCGGACAGCTTGTGCGCGCAAAATCGGGTACACTCGCGCGAAATAACCCCGGTTAACCATGAAAATTTATTTCATCCAATGAAGTTTGCTGTCGCTCCATATTGACGATGGCCGTTTTTTATCCCAACCTGACGAAAATAAATTACGTGCGGGAACGACATTCTATGAAGGTTGGCATCATCGGCCTCGGCTTTCGCTTAGGTTATTTGACCTATGTTTTCAAAGCTATGGATCCATCTTTTGAAGTAGTCGGTTACGTAGATCCGGCTCCAGCGGGATTACCGGGGCTTCAGGAAAAAAACATCTCCGTTGGCACGTCTTACGAAACGCCGGCTGAGCTAGTTTCAAAGGAAAAGCTCGATCTGCTGATGATCGGCTCGCCAAACCATCTCCATTTGGAGCATATCAGGATCGGACTTGAAGCCGGCCTCAAGGTCTTCTGCGAAAAACCTATCGTCACGACCATTGAAGACAGCATTGAACTTGCAAAATTGATGGCGAAACACGGTCCCGAGCGATTGATGGTGGGGTTGGTGCTGCGCTATTCGCCGCTCTACAAGGATCTTTTGGCGACACAGGCAAAAGGCACGCTCGGCAACATCGTGTCGATTGAAGCGGCCGAACACATCTATCCCTATCATGGTGCATTTTTCATGCGCGATTGGCGTCGCTATGAAAAATATTCGGGCAGCTTCATGCTGGAAAAATGCTGCCATGACCTGGATCTCTACAACGGTGTCGTCGGTGTTCGCCCTGAGCGCGTTGCGAGCTTTGGCGGTCGGCGCACTTTCATCCCCTCAAACGACCCTCGATTACAGGGCGTGAACGACATGACGATGTTCCATTCAAAGCCTTCCGGCTGGATGGGAACAGACAAAGTGTTCGACTCCGACGCGGATATCATCGACTATCAGGTGGCGATCGTCGAATATGCCAATGGTGTCGGGATGACCTTTCACACGAACCTAAACGTGCCGGATCAATTCAGGCGTTTTGCGATCATGGGTTCGCGTGGAACCGCAGAAGGCGACTTCGTTCGCGGTTACATGGATGTGACGGAAGTGCTTTCAAACAATAAAGTCGTCTCGACCAAGTATGAAGCGACAGAGCTGTCGCAGCATTACGGCGCCGATGAGCAAATGGCTGCGGATATCATTGCCCATGTCAAGAACGGTATCGAGCTTCCGGTATCCACGCTGAACGCTTTGGAAGCAGGCATTCTCGCGCTCGCGATGGACGAAGCGCGCAATCGCAAGACAGTTGTGGATCTGAAACCGACATGGGACCGCTTCGATGAAGCGCTCTATGCTAAAGCCGCCTGACGAGGCTGCCATATGACCTCTCAACGCGGTGCATTGATCTTCGCCTGGCTGCTGCTTCTTCCGGCAATCATTTATGTGGCGGCCATTGTCGCCTACCCCCTGGTCGATACGGTGATCCTGTCGTTCACCAATGCGTCGCTGCGACGCACGACCGACTGGGTCGGGTGGACCAATTACGGGAAGATCTTCAACGAGACATTCTTCCAGGTCATAACCCGCACTTTTGTTTGGACCTTTTTCTCTGTCTTCCTGAAGATGGTGATTGGAACCTTTGGGGCAGTTCTCTTGAATGCCGCTGTGCCGGGTCGCGCACTGTTCCGCATTCTTACGATGCCGCCTTGGATTGTCCCTATGGCCATTGGCATCTTCATGTGGGGATGGATGTATAACGGCGAATTCGGCATGATTTCCGGCATGCTTCAACGGTTTGGGATCGTTGATGGACCGGTTGCCTTCCTTGCTTACGGCAACACGGCCTTCTGGGCGACAATCATCACCGACGTTTGGATCGGGGTGCCGATGGTGACGATCTACTTCCTTGCTGCAATCCAGTCGATTCCGAAGGACCTTTATGAAGCTGCCTGGACCGACGGCGCAAGCCGCTTCTACCGCTTCCGCCGCATTACTTTGCCGCTGATGGTTCCGGCGATTATCACGATGTCGATGTTGTCGCTGATCGCGACTTTCAACTCCTTTGACATCATCTGGATCCTCACGCGTGGCGGTCCTAGCGGCGAGACTACGACGATGATCATCGACACCTACAAGACGGCAATCGGCTCCAACAAATATGGCGAGGGTGCAGCGCGCGCCGTGCTGATCTGCATCTTCCTTTCCATCTTCTGCTTGGCCTATTTCCGCGTGACCCGCCGCCTCAATCCGGAGAAGCGCGCATGAAGAACCAGGCGATGATCGACCGCTACAGCTGGTGGGAAACTATCCTCATCTATCTCGGGATAGCTGTCTTCCTGACATTCATTCTATCGCCTTTCGTCGAAGGCTTCTTGGTATCATTGAAGCCCCTCAGCCAGTTGTTCTCCTCGCCATATCGGTTTTGGCCGGAAAATGGTTCGTTCGAAGCCTATAGGACGATGTGGGTTAGAATTCCTGGCTTTGGATGGTACATTTTTAACTCTCTGTTTATTTCAAGCATCGTGACGGTGATCGTCTTGATCCTTGCCGTTCCCGCGTCATACTCGTTTGCACGTTTTGATTTTCGTGGAATGGGACCCTTGCTCGGCGCGTTTCTCGCCGTGAATATGTTCTCTGGGGCGGTCTTGCTGATCCCTCTTTTCCGACTGATGCGCACCCTTGGGTTGCTCAATACCTATTTTGCGATGATCGTTCCAAGCGTCGCTTTCCTGATCCCATCGGCAATCTGGCTACTGCGAACCTATATGATGCGCATCCCGCAGGAACTGAACGAAGCCGCCTACATGGACGGCGCCAGCCAGTTCTACACTCTGCGACGCGTTATTTTGCCGATCGCAATGCCCGGTATTACGGTGGTCGCGATCACCACTTTCATTGGAGCCTATGCTCAACAATTCATCTTCGCGCTGACCTTCAACTCGAAGACCGAATACATGCCCTTGCCGGTCGGTCTCTTCGGCTATTTCGGCAAGCAGGAAGTCATCTGGAACGAACTCATGGCGGCAAGCTTCGTGGGCATCGCCCCTGCGGTCATCGTCATCTTCTTCCTTCAGCGCTATCTCGTCGGCGGGCTTACCGCCGGCGCGGTGAAACAGTAAAAAAACAAGTGAACAGCTAACCAGGAACATGGGAGACACGAAGTGACAATCAGCTTCAAGACCAAGCTCGCCGCCGCGGTGTTGCTCGGTGCGACCGCGCTCGGCGCGGGCTTTGCCCAGGCAGCCGACAAACAGATTTCTTGGATCTACTGCGGCGACAAGATCGATCCCGTCCATGAAAAGTACATCAAGGAATGGGAAAGCAAGAATGCTGGCTGGAAGGTAGCACCGGAAGTCGTCGGTTGGGAACAGTGCCAGGACAAGGCAACCACGCTTGCTGCCTCGGGATCGCCCGCTGCGATGGCTTATGTCGGTTCGCGCACACTCAAGGAGTTTGCCGAGAACGACCTGATCGTTCCCGTTCCGATGACGGATGACGAGAAGAAGGCCTACTATCCGCACATCGTCGACACGGTCACGGTTGACGACCAGCAGTGGGGCGTTCCGATCGCTTTCTCCACGAAGGCTCTTTACTGGAACAAGGACCTCTTCAAGCAGGCAGGTCTTGATCCCGAAAAGCCGCCGAAGACTTGGGAAGAAGAGATCGCATTCGCGAAACAGATCAAGGAAAAGACCGGTATCGCTGGCTACGGCCTTCCGGCGAAAACTTTCGATAATACGATGCATCAGTTCATGCATTGGGTCTACACCAACAATGGCAAGGTCATTGATGGCGACAAAGTTGTCATGGATAGCCCTGAAGTTCTCGCTGCATTGAAGGCCTATAAGGACATCACGCCTTATTCGGTCGAAGGCGCTACCGCCTATGAGCAGAACGAAATCCGCGCGATCTTCTTGGACGGCAAGGTCGGCATGATCCAGAACAGCACGGGCGCTGCTTACCGTCTGCAGAATACAAAAATCAACTGGGGCGTCACGACGCTTCCGCTCGGACCTTCTGCCAAGGGTCCTGGCACGCTGTTGATCACCGACAGCCTTGCCATCTTCAAGGGCTCGGGCGTCGAGGACAAGGCGATCGAATTTGCAAAGTTCATCACCTCTCCTGGCCCGCAGGAAGAGTATGAGCTGACGACCGATTCCGGTCTGACGCCTCTTCGTCCTTCGGCAAAAGTCGATCAACTGGTAAAGGACAAGCCTTACTGGAAACCTTTCATCGATGGCATCTCCTTCGGTGGTCCGGAACCATTGTTCAAGGATTACAAGGGCTTCCAGAACGCTATGATCGAAATGGTTCAGTCCGTCGTTACTGGCAAAGCTGAGCCGGAAGCAGCTCTGAAAAAGGCTTCGGCTGATATCGAGCAGTATAAGTAAAACAAGCTGGGGCTGCGGCAAGGCCGCAGTCCCTCCTATCAGTCGGGTGCCGGAGAGACGCTTTGGGACAACTTTATCTCAACAAGGTTCAGAAGTTCTATGGGGACTTCGAAGTCATCAAGAGCGTGCAGCTTGATGTCAAAGACGGAGAGTTCGTCGTCTTCGTCGGCCCCTCCGGCTGCGGGAAATCGACCCTTTTGCGAATGATCGCCGGTTTGGATGCGACATCAGGTGGCGACATCGTTATTGACGGCATCAGAGTGAATGACCTTCCGCCCGTTAAGCGCGGCATTGCGATGGTGTTCCAATCCTATGCGCTCTACCCGCATATGAGTGTATTCGAGAATATCGCATTTCCACTGCGCGTGGAACGGATGGAAGAGGCGAAGCTTAAAGCGAAGGTCGAGAACGCTGCGAGGATCCTTCATCTCGATCAGCGATTGCAACAAAAGCCCGGTATGCTCTCAGGCGGCCAGCGTCAGCGTGTTGCCATTGGCCGCGCGATCGTGCGTGAGCCAAAGATCTTCTTGTTCGACGAACCGCTTTCAAATCTTGACGCTGCGTTGCGCGCCGATATGCGCATTGAGCTTGCCAAACTGCATCGGCAGTTGAAAGCAACGATGATTTACGTAACACACGATCAGGTTGAAGCCATGACCATGGCAGATCGCATCGTTGTCTTGAACGGCGGCCACATTTCTCAAACGGGCCAGCCGCTCGAACTTTACCACAAACCAGCCAACATCTTTGTGGCTGGCTTCATCGGCAATCCGAAAATGAATTTTCTGCCCGTCACGGTCGTAGAGGCGAGCAGTGCAGGCGTCGAGGTAGATTATAAGGGCACGCACATCACCGTGCCTGTGGAACCCAGGAACATCGAAGCGGGCAGCAAGCTGACGCTTGGTATTAGGCCGGAGCATATCCAGTTCGGCCGCGGTGAACTCACCATTCCGATCAAGCCGACCGTGATCGAACGTCTGGGCGCTCAAACCGTGGCTTATGCGCAGATCGACGGTGAAACGGAAAACTTCTGCGCGCTGCTTCCCGGGGATGCACGCATCAAGGTCGATCAACTCGTAGAAGCCGGCATACAGGCGATAGATTGCCATCTGTTCGACACTGACGGCACGGCGCTTGAACGGCAAATAGACCTCGCCAATATGGGCGCGCCGCCGATCGGTGCGACGGCGGCCTGATTTCCGCTCCACGAGAAAAGGCGTTGCCTTGAACGACATCAGCTTGAAAAGCGATGTCGATTTTCAAGCTGATGTTTCATCAAGAAAGCTTGCGTGGTCTTTGCGTTTTCACGCAGAAGAACAGCATGCTGGTTACCAGACAAGCCCCCGCGCCGCGACTGCTTCCACGCGCGTGACGATGCCACCGCGATGAAAGACCATCGTATCGAAGAGGTTGGATACGACGCAGGTATGATTTGGGACGATCCGGATTTTCTCTCCGATCTGCGGCCTTCGCTCACTGCAGTTCGATAGATCGATTACACCGTGCTCCTCTGAGAGGCCCGTGATCGAAGCGCCGGGATAATCGATCACCTGGCCATAATCGGAGAAACCGAGAAGGTCGGATGTCAGCGCCTTTGAGCCTGCATCGACAACGGCACGATCGGCAGTTGGCCGCGAGACCACCGTTGCCAGGATATACATTGCGCAGTCCTCGTCAGTACAATGTCCGGCGCGAACCATCGATCGATCGTTATAGACATAAGTACCGGCGCGATGCTCGGTCGCTGCAGTCACGAGATGCGCATCAAAAAGACTTGGCGTGCCGCCGTTGCTGACAATGGGACAGGCGATCGAGCGCTCTTCAAGCCCCTCAAGCGCTTCGGTAAGGAAGCTCTGAACTTGCTCTGCCGCGTGAGGCTTTGGATAGGTGAGCAAGCCTCCAAAAGTCAGGCCAGGAGCCTTGCTGATCGCGACGGCTAATTCCACTGCTGCAGCAGGCGTCTGCACGCCGCAGCGGCCGGCTCCGGTATCACATTCGACCAGCACATTGAGAGGCTTGCGGTCAGCGAACCAAGCAGACAGACCGTCGACCGTCACGCTATTATCAGCGACCACTTTCAGAGAAGTGATCTGGTCATTCAGCGCGGAAAGACGTTCGAGTTTCTCATGGCCTAAGATATTAAACGTAATCAGTATGTCATCAAACCCGGCAGCGGCGAAGACCTCTGCCTCGGTGATCTTCTGGCAATTGATCCCCTTAGCGCCCGCATCCCGCTGCTGCGCAGCCACGGCCGGTATCTTATGGGTCTTAATGTGAGGGCGAAAGCTCAAGCCATGCTGATCCATATAGGATTGGACACGCCTTATGTTTGAAGCGAGCCGATCCTCATCGATGACCGGGCGAGGTGTTGAAAGGTCTTCCAGTCTGTCACCCGCGCGAACAATTACGAAAAAAGGATTTTCTGTTGTATCAGGCATTGTTGTGTCCTGTTCCGAGGGGATCGACGACCATTGGCCAAATTGTCTTGGAAGCGCGCTTGTACGGCGTCACAGCCGGGTTATTTGGGTAGGGCGTTCCAGCAGAACAGTAAATGATTTTCGTCGCGATCTTGGAAAAGGATGCGAAGAAATGGTTCGTGGACTTAATGACAAGCACCCGCTTGGATTGCGGATCGATCCCCATGACCGAAAAGAGACTTGGGTCGAAACTCTGCGCCCGAGTTGAATTGAGGATCACATCGATCCCATTAAAGCGAACATAGGCGGCATCGCCAAAGGGTGCGAAACTCTCGCCGAACCGCATTTGCGCGTCTCTCACGAGCTTCACAACGGTCACTGTGGCATCGACTGGAGTGCCTGTTCCCGGCGCAGACTTCGCGCCAAAGCGCAATGGAATAGTGGCGCCCTCGCCTGCTGCCATACAGATCTGAACCGCGATCGGATCCCAGATAGTGCCGAAGGCCACATTGGTGATCTGTTGGCGCATGATTTCCTGAAGCAGCACGGTGCTATCACCAGCCGTGCCGCCGCCTGGATTATCCCAAACGTCGGCGATAACGACGGGTCCTTTTTCCTCTGCCAGCGCCTCTTTGATGGCTTGCCTTTCGTCAATCTGCGGAACCATGAACGTGCCGCGTTTTGCATAAAGCTCTAGGCCCAGACTGCGCGCCAACTCGTCACCCTTGGAGGCCTTGTCGTTGGTGACAACAACCACTTTGGTGCCCATTTCGGGTACATCGCCGGCCATAAAACCGTGAACGACCGAAATCGAAAGAACGTCAGGATCACTCTTCTCTATCTGCATGATCTTGTCGACGAAGCTGCGCATGGGCTCGCGGGAGGTCGGAAAGACGTCGATCATCTGGCAATCAAAGATCGACATCACAGGCTTTGCTTTGCCTTCCAGTCTTGCGACCGCGATTTGCCAGAGATCTTCGGCTCGATCAACAAAATCGGTATGCGGAAATTCCTTGAAATAAACAAAAAAATCGGTGGCGGCGGCACGTCTTTTCGTCAAATGGCTATGCGGATCGAGTTCTGCACAAACGAGAATATCGGGGCCCACGATCTCGCGGACCCGCGAAAGAATATCGCCCTCGGGATCCTCGTAACCTGAAGCAACCATTGCTCCGTGCAACCCGAGGACGACGGCGTCAACTGGAAGAGCCGAGTTCAACTGATCGAGGATCTCGTCGCGAAGGCCCTCATAGGCGGCACGGCTTACGAGACCGGCAGGATCTGCCCAGGCCGCAGTGCCTTCTATCAACTCCCATCCCTTTTGGGCGCAGATGCGTCGCCCGACCGTGAGCGGTGCGGAGCAAAGCGTCGGCGTTTCCGGATGTTGCCCCGGCGGCGCGTAAAGTGACGCCTCAAAGCCACGACGGTCGATGCAGATCGGCGAAAATGTATTGGTTTCTGTCGCCAGGACAGCGGTAAAAACGCGCAAGGCTCGTCCCTTTCAATCGCCCATGGGATTCGGCAAATAGCCGGTGAAGCCACTGATCTTCCAGCGTCCCTGGTGCAGTCGACAATAATAGAGTGTCTGCCACTTCAGGCGATCGACACTGCCATCAGCCTTCGTGAGACTGCCATCGAACTTCTTGCGGGCCAGGGCGGTGTCGCCGTTGATCTCGATATCTTCGAGTGTCGTTGTTTTGAAGATCGCTGCTCGCGGATCTTCCGCAAATTGCTCGCCTGCGAACTCATGCGCCTGTCGCAGCCATTCGTCCCGGTAAGCGGCAAGTGTCGGGAAGGTCAGGCGCCATTTGTCCGGGCTGGTTTCCTTGCGTCCATCGATGCCAATAAAGGCTTCTTCAACGAAATCGTCGGCGACCAAGCTCCAATCCGCAGCCAAGAACGCGCTGATGTCGCGTTCAACCAGCATTTCCCAAATGGAATGTCGCGCCGCGTCCGAGCTAGGAAACGGATTAAGAAATGGGTCTCTCATGCAGATTGGCGCCCTCTATTGAAATTCTTTTCATAAACGTGGATTTCGACTAGCCAAAATCCGCCGGATATGGTCACCTGTCAACGTATCACGAAAATAATTTGCAGAGGCATCCATGTCCATTACCCGTTACGGAACAGTCCAAACCGGCGCCGGCGGAAAGCCGCTCCCCTTTGCACGGGCTGTCGAGGCCGACGGTTGGCTTTATGTCTCGGGACAGGTGGCCATGGAAAATGGCGAGATCATAGAAGGCGGAATTATCCCGCAAACGCACAAGACGATCCAGAACGTCATCGCAATCTTGCAGGAGGCCGGCTACGGTCTGGAGCATGTTGTGCGCTGTGGCGTCTGGCTCGATGATCCGCGCGACTTCTGGACCTTCAACGGCATTTATCAGAGCTACTTCGGCGAACATCCGCCGGCACGCGCCTGTGTCCAGGCCTCGATGATGGTCGACTGCAAGGTGGAAATTGATTGCGTGGCCTATAAGCCGAAAGATCGCTAAGGAGCGTATTCGGGCGATGGATCTCTTCTCGGCGCTGCAAGAAGAAAAAGAGCGGCTTTCCCAGTCGGAGGCCCGCATCGCTGATCTTATCGTCAATGATTTCGAATTTGCCGTGAATGCGTCGATCACGGAGCTTGCAGATCGCGCGGAAGTTTCACCGCCCACCGTGACACGTTTTTGCCGCCGCCTGAACTGCGACAGTTTTTCTGATTTCAAGATAAAGCTAGCAAGAACTGCCTATGTCGGCTTGCGCTATCTCAAACCGGAGCCAAAAAGTACGAATGCCAGCGATGTGGCGCAAGATATTGTCAGCACTGCGCAAGAGGCACTGTTCAGGCTCCATCGCTCTCTCAACCTGGAGGCAGTGGAGCAGGCAGCTGCCGCTCTCGCCAAAGCGGACATGATTTACGCCTTCGGATCGGGCGGCAACTCATCGATGATCGCGAACGAAATTCAAAATCGCTTGTTCCGTCTCGGGTTGAGAGTAACTGCAAGCAATGATCACGGCATGCAATTGATGCTGACAGCCGCCGCCAAACAAGGTGACGTCATCATCGGATCCTCCTTTTCCGGCCGGAACATGGAATTGGCAAAGAGCTTCTCTCTGGCGCGCGAAGAGAATATCAAGACGATTGCCCTTACCCAGAACGGAAGTCCGGTGGCGCAGGCAGCCGATATCGTCATCGGCATCGATATACCGGAAGGAAGCAACATCTTCCGGCCGACACCGACCCGTGTCGCTTACATCACGGCGCTCGATATATTGGCAGCGCTCGTTGCCTACGCAATCCAGCCGCAGGCAACCGTAACGTTGAGACAAATCAAAAAACAGTTGGTCGCCCATCGCGATGGCGACGACCGTCAACTGCTCGGTGATTGAAGCAGATAGTGAGGGTAGAGGCATGAGCAAAAACATCGCAATCGTGACGGGTGCAGCGGGCGATATCGGTCGGGCAATCGTTCGCCGGCTTGCCAGTGATCATGACACTGTCCTTCTGGTCGACATTGATCCGGCAGCAGCCGAGAAGGCTGCGAAGACGTTTGAGGATGCGGACAGATTTGTGGCCGTTGCCTGCGATGTCACCAAAGAAGCTGAAGTCGCTGAGATGGCAGCTCAGACTTCACGTTTGGGAAATGTCCGTACGCTGGTCAACAATGCGGGCGCTGCCCGTGCGGTAAGCTTGCAGGACACGACACCCGAGATCTGGCGGCAGGACAATGCACTTAATCTCGAGGCAGCCTTTCTGTGTTTTCGCGCTGTTGAAGATATGCTCAAGAAGACAAGCGGCTCCGTCATCAACATTGCCTCTGTGAACGGCATGCAGGTTTTCGGCCACCCAGCTTATAGCGCCGCAAAAGCCGGGCTTCTCCATCTGACGAGGTTGATTGCCGTTGAGTATGGAAAATACGGAATACGCTCCAATGCGGTCGCACCAGGAACTGTCCGCACCCAGGCCTGGGAAGCACGCGCGGCAGCTAACCCAAATGTGTTCGAGGAAGCCAGACGCTGGTATCCGCTTCAGCGCGTCGTTAAACCCGAGGATGTTGCAGAAGCGGTCGGCTTTCTGGCGAGTTCTCTTGCAAACGGGATAACGGGTGTTTGTCTCCCGGTTGATTGCGGCTTGACGGCCGGACAGGCGGAGTTGGCGCGGACGTTCTCACAATCCGAGCATTATTGAAGCGAAGGGAAGATCAACATGAACGCGCCCAACTATCGCCTCGAAAGCAGCTGGCAACCGCAAGGCGGCCAAAACGGCAGCTTCAGCTTTACGCTTTTCAATCTCGGGGAAGAACAGCTCTCTGGCTTCCGATTGATCTACACCTCGCTGACACGCGTCATCGATCAAGAGGCAGTGGAAAACGCCGTCTTTTTACGGCGTAACGCTAATTTTCACGAATTCGCACCGCCCCAGAACCTTGCGATCGCGCCTGGCGGGAGCTGGACGTTTACGGTGTCGGGCCTTCACCGCACGGCACGTCACTGCACCGATGGGGCAAAATCGGCTTACATCACGACATCCGACGGGAAGCATCACGCGGTTTCTGTTTCAGATTTGCTGCTGGAAGGGGCCACCAGCGAACCGCCGCCGCGTCTGATGCCGGAAGGCAAGGTGGACCAACCCTTTGCTCTGCAACCTTGGCCCGCCGATCTCGCCTTGACGGCCAGCGCGCACTTCCCGGTTGTTCTGTTTCCCCAGGCCTCTTCCTCGCAAGACGATCTCAAGGCCGTTTCTACCGTCCTTTCTCTCTTTCGCCGGCTCTTTGAGGCCGATCATGTTCCCTTCTCGCTGATGCCCTCTCCGCAGGGCCGGCCGATTGTCTTTGCGGCCGATAGCGGCTTGGGAAAAGAGTCATACCGACTGGATTTCACTCAAGAAGAAATCAAGCTGACCTATGGCGATCCGGCCGGTCGGTTCTATGCGCTTGTTTCTCTTGCGCAATTGCTCAACGGCGCACGTCGGCGTCCCGAGCAGTTCCGTTTCCCAGTATCGGGCCATATCGCCGATCGGCCGCGATATGGCTGGCGCGGTTGCCACCTCGACGTTTCCCGACAGTTTTACCCCGTCCCGGATGTTGCAAGGCTCCTGGACATCATGGCGTGGTTGAAGCTCAATATCTTTCATTGGCACTTGACGGATGATGAGGCTTGGCGTCTCGAAATCAAAGCCTATCCCGAATTGACGACGACAGGCGTGCTGCGCGGGCCGGATGAGCCCTTGCTGCCTCAACTCGGCAACAGTGCAGAGCCGGTTGGCGGTTTCTATACGCAAATAGATGTAAAGATGCTTATCGCGCATGCGGACCATCTTCACATTGAGGTCGTGCCGGAAGTCGATATTCCGGGACATTCGACAGCAGCTTTGGCTGCTCTCCCTACTCTTGTCGATGGACAAGAGGCGCCGGAAAGCTATCGCTCTGTCCAGGGGTTCCCAAACAACGCACTGAACCCCGCTATCGAGCTAACCTACGATTTCCTTGGCAAGGTGTTCGATGAAATGGTGGACCTCTTTCCTTCATCCTACATCCACATCGGTGGCGATGAAGTTGCCGACGGCTCTTGGCTCGCTTCACCTCTCGCAAAGGAACTGATGAAGAAGGAAGGCATTTCAGGCACGTTTGGTCTGCAGTCCTATTTCATGAAGAAGATCAAATCCATGCTGACGGAGCGAGGCAAGAAGCTCGCAGGCTGGAACGAGGTCGCGCATGGCGGCGGCGTCGAACCTAGCTCAACCTTGTTGATGGCATGGGAAAAGCCGGAGGTCGGTATCGAACTTGCTCGCGAAGGTTATGACGTGGTCATGACCCCCGGTCAGGCCTATTATCTCGACATGGTGCAGGCAGAAGCGTTTCAGGAGCCGGGTGCAAGCTGGGCTGGAACAGTTCCGCCGGAACATACCTATCAGTATGAGGCAGAAGGCGAATTTCCGGAGGAGCTGAAAAGCAAGATGAAGGGCATCCAAGCCTGCATCTGGTCAGAGCACTTCCTTTCGCGCGGCTACTTCAACCGGCTGGTTTTCCCAAGGCTGGGTGCGATCGCCGAAGCGGCGTGGACGCCAAAAGGCAATAAAAACTGGCTTCGCTTTGCGGCAATCGAGCCACTTAATCCGAGACTTTGAGGTTTGCGCATGCGCATCGCAGTTGGCGGTATCCATACGGAATGCAGCACCTACTCCCCCGTTCTGATGACGCGGGAGGACTTCCGCGTCCTGCGTGGCGACGAATTGCTTACTTCCGACTACTTCAGCTTCCTGAACGGAGCCGACCTTGAGCATGTTCCGCTGCTTCACGCGCGGGCTGTGCCTGGCGGTCCAGTTTCGCGCGAAGCCTATGAAGGTTTCAAATCGGAGTTTCTAGACCGATTGCGTGCGGCGCTGCCAATCGATGGTCTTTATCTCGCCATGCATGGCGCGATGAATGTTGATGGCATGGATGACGCCGAAGGTGACTGGATCGCCGCAGCGCGAGACGTCGTTGGGGCCGACTGCCCCGTTGCTGCGAGCTATGACCTGCATGGCAATGTCAGCCAACCCATTATCGATGCGCTCGACATCTTTGCGGGATACCGCACGGCGCCGCATATCGACACACGCGAAACAATGATCCGCGCCTGGTCGATGCTTGTGGATGCTATAAGATCCGGGCTCACCCCGGGGATAGCGTGGGCACCCATTCCCGTTCTTCTTCCAGGCGAATGCACATCCACCGAAGATGAGCCTGCCAAGTCAATTTACCTGAAGCTCCCTGACATCGACAAACGAGAAGGCGTTCTCGACGCCAACATGATGGTCGGCTACGTATGGGCAGATGAGCCCCGCGCTACAGCATGCGCTGTCGTTACAGCCACGAACCGTGATGCAGCGTACCATGTGGCAGAGGAACTGGCGCTTGCCTATTGGAATGCACGTGAAGACTTCGAGTTTGGACCGGTAACAGGCCCATTGGCAGAGATGCTCGATCTTGCCGAGAAAACCACGACCGCTCCTATTATTTTGGCGGACTCCGCGGACAATCCGACCGGTGGCGGGGTAGGCGATCGCGCCGACGTCTTGCGCGCTCTCTTAAAGAGAGGCTTCACGGACGCTCTCATCGCAGGTATCACAGATCGGCCTTCAGTCGAGGCATGTTTTGCCGCCGGCGAAGGATGCCATGTTGCATTAACCATCGGCGGCAGCCTCGATCCGTCAAGCACGCCGGTTTCGGTAGAGGCGCTGGTTCAACGGCTTGACGATCCCGGTCCTTCATCCGATCGACAGGCTGTGGTTAGCATTTCTGGCGTCACCGTGGTTCTGGCTGCCAAACGCCGGCCCTACCACAATATAGCTGACTTTACGCGCCTCGGGCTCGATCCGAAGGCTGTTCGCTTGCTGGTCGTCAAGTCAGGATATCTTTCGCCAGAACTTGCCCCGATCGCAAATCCGAACTTGATGGCCCTGACAGAAGGGGTAGTCAATCAACATATCGCCGGGCTCGACTGCAATCGTAGGCAACGTCCGATGTTCCCATTCGACAGGAACTTTGACTTCCGTCCGCATGTCCACTATTCGGCGCGTTGGAAAGAATAACCGCGCGCTCATCGGGACCTTCGTGCGGCCTGTCTTGCCCTTCCTCCTAAGATAGACTTCAGATGCGCCGCTTCATACCTGACGTTTTCTCCAATCCGACCATCCGCGTGAGCATGGTTGCGATCTTGATTTTCGGCTTTGCCGGCGCTTCGACGGGACCTTATGCCTCGATCATCGGGATCAAGGAGATTGGCCTCAGCAATGTCCTTTATTCGACTTTGATATTCTGCGCGGCTGCGGTCAATGTTACCGTCAGCATTCTGCTTGGTAACCTGGCGGATCGGGTTGGCGGATATCGCAGGATCATGATGACCGTCTGCCTGTTTGGGATCGCAGGATACGGCTCGATCTATTTCCTTCCTTCCATAGCGACTTTTGTCATCGGCATGCTCCTACTGGTGCCGGTTTTCAATACGCTCAATGCCCTGCTATTTGCCAATGTGCGCGTTGTCACCAATACGATGCCACGGCATGAAGTATCGCGCGTTAACACAGGCGTCCGCTCGATGATCTCGCTTGCCTGGGTTCTCGTGCCCGGCCTGACGGGTCTTGTTCTCACGCATTCGCAAAGTCGCTTGGCGGCCTATCTTTTTGCAGCGCTGGCCTGCCTTTCCTGTCTCGTCTTGATCAGCGTTTACCTTCCAAATCAGCCGAAGACCGAAGATGCGGCGGCCAATCATCTGTCTCATCTTGCTGCTTTGACGACAGTCGCCTCGCCCTTTGTCGCTATGCGGATCGCCGCGCTAGCCTTTGTTACGGCGATGCTGCATCTGAATGATGCATTGCTATCGTTGATTGCGACCGGCCAGGCGCAGGGCGCCATGACGGATGTCGGCATCGTCATCGGCATTGTCGCCTTGATCGAAATCGTTTTCATGATGATCTGGGCACAAGTTGTCAGGCGAAAAGGCCCGATGGTTGGATTGATGGCCGGCGGCAGCATCTATGCAACATATCTCTGCCTTCTGTCCTTTGCCCATCAGCCCTGGCATCTCTATGCACTGTCGCTGATCAGCGGGATCGGTGCCGCAGCTCTGATCAGCATACCGATTACCTATCTTCAAGATCTCCTTGCCGATCGGCCCGGTCTGGGAAGCGCTCTGATCTCAGTGAATATCTTTGTAAGCGCCGCGTTGAGCGCACTAATGTTTGCCGTGGGTACGAGCCTTGCCGGCTACGCTTCGACAGCACTCATTGGTGCTGTCGGGGGCGTCTCCGGTCTCACGGCGCTGATTTGTCTGGAGCGGCGCCCCCGCCCCCTCACCACAGATTGGCGTGCCGATTGACATCCTTGTAGAGGAGATATCGGAATCGGCCGGGGCCGCCCGCATAGCAAGCCTGCGGACAAAATGCGCGCAACCACATGAAATCGCCCGCCTCGACTTCGACCCAGTCGCTGTTGAGACGATAAACCGCCTTGCCCTCAAGCACATAAAGCCCGTGCTCCATCACATGGGTCTCCATGAATGGGATCGTCGCGCCTGGTTCAAACGTCACGATATTGAGGTGCATATCGTAGCGAACGTCATCCGGGTCAATAAAGCGGGTCGTTGCCCACTTTCCATCCGTGTCGGGCATGGGCGAAAGGGCACGTTCATCCTCATGCGCGAAAAGTACCGGGGGCGGCTCTAGGCCGTCCACGGCTTGGAACGCTTTTCTTACCCAGTGGAATTTGACTGCCGAGCTACCGTTGTTCTTCAGCGTCCAGGTCGAACCGGCAGGAATGAATGCAAAGCTGCCTGCGCGCAAACTATGCTCTTGTCCAGAAAGCGTAATCACAGCCTCTCCCTCAACGAAGAACATGGCAGCTTCGGCGCGCGGATCGAGCTCAGGGCGATCACTACCGCCGCCAGGACCGACTTCCATCAAATATTGCGAGAAAGTCTCGGAGAAACCTGTCAGCGGCCTTGAAAGCATCCAGGCTCTTGTCTGTGTCCAGAATGGCAGCACGCTGGTAACGATATCGGTCATAACCGTACGCGGGATGACGGCATAGGCGGTGGTGAAAACTGCCTTGCTCGACAAAAGCTCAGTCTGTCCAGGCAGCCCGCCAGGTTGGGAATAATACCGTCGCTCGTTCATGCTGATCTCCAAAAATAGACCGATACAACGCGCTTGTGGAAGGATTTGATCATCGTTGCAAGAGGAAGATTGAGAAGGAAATAGCAACGGACGCAACATCCTGTTGTCATCGCGATTGCGGTCTCGCGTTAGAAGCTCCTCTTGCGAAAGATTGCGACCGCTCGCGCTGACAACCTCGAGACATTTCGGCATAGAACGCTTGGATGCTGAAGCTCAAAGAAAGCGCGCCGCGCATCCTTTCCGATGCACGGCGCGCTGAGTGAGACTTTCTTGATCAGACAGCTTTTCTCAGACTTGAGTGGCCTTTTCCTCTCCCGACCCTGAGACATTATGGCCGCCTTTGAAGATACGGCGCACCGTCACAAACAGGAGCGGGATAAAGAAGATGCCGAGAACCGTCGCAGAAATCATACCGCCCATCACGCCGATACCGATTGAGTTCTGGCTCCCTGAACCAGCGCCTTTGGAAATCGCCAAGGGCAACACGCCAAGGATGAAGGCAAAGGACGTCATCAAAATCGGGCGCAAGCGCTGACGCGATGCTTCCAAGGTTGCATCGATGAGCCCCTTCCCGCGCTGTTGCTGTTCGATGGCAAATTCCACGATCAAGATCGCATTCTTCGCGGCAAGGCCTATCGTCGTAAGAAGGCCGACCTTGAAGTAGACGTCGTTCGACTGGCCGAACAGAGTTGCAGCAAGCAATGCCCCGAAAATCCCGATCGGAACCGACAGCAGAACGGCAAACGGGATCGACCAGCTTTCATAGAGCGCCGCAAGCGCCAGGAACACCACCAATATCGAGATCGCGTAAAGCTGCGTTGCCTGGTTGCCAGACAGCTTCTCCTGCGCGGACAGACTGGTCCACTCATGCGAGAAGCCGGGCGGCAACTGATTCATGAGACTGTCGATCTCATTCATCGCATCGCCCGAGGATACGCCAGGAGCAGCAGCTCCCTGGATTTCGACGGCGGGAGAGCCGTTGTAACGCTCAAGTCGTGGCGAACCATAGGTCCATTTACCCGAAGCAAACGCAGAGAATGGAACCATATCGCCATCCGAGTTGCGCACATACCAGCGGTCAAGATCCTCCGGCTGCATGCGGAAGCGCGCATCTGCCTGCACATAGACCTTTTTCACGCGCCCGCGGTCGATAAAATCGTTGACATAGGTTCCACCCCAGGCCGTCGACAACGTCGCGTCGATTGCCGTGAGATCGATGTTCATCGAACGGGCTTTTTCCTGATCGATTTCGACTGAGTATTGCGGCGTGTCTTCCTGGCCGTTTGGACGCGTACCGACGAGCTTCTGGTTCTTCGATGCCAGCCCTAGCAACTGGTTGCGTGCCGCAATCAATTGCTGATGGCCCTGGTTGTTAATATCCTTGATGAAGAAGTCGAAGCCGGCAGAGGTGCCGAAACCCGGGATCGCAGGCGGCGCAAGTGCAAAGACACTGGCATCTTTCAGTGACGCAAAGGTCCTGATCGCCCGTCCAGCAATGGCTTGCGCGCTCGCCTGGGGATCCGTTCGCAGAGCGAAGTCCTTAAGCTTCACGAACACAAGGCCGACGTTCTGCCCCTGCCCGCTGAAACCGAAGCCCGCAACGGCAAACACGCCTTCAACGTTCGCCTTTTCATCTTGAAGATAATGATTACGAACGCTCTCCAAGACCTGTTTGGTTCGGTAATCCGTTGCACCAGGCGGCAGTTGCACAGTCGTGATCAAAATACCTTGATCTTCATCCGGCAGGAACGAGCTCGGAAGCCGGTTGAACAGATAGACGACGGCAGCTCCGATGAGGACGAAAATAATCAGGAAGATCGGCGCAACACGGATAATGCCACCGACGCCTCGCTGATATCCATGCGTGCCGCGATCGAAATTGCGGTTGAACCAACCGAACACGCCCTTCTTTTTTGCACCATGCTTCGGCTTCTTCAGGATCGTCGCGCAAAGAGCGGGAGTGAGAACAAGCGCAACGATGACCGAAAGGATCATTGCAGACACAATAGTAACCGAGAACTGCCGGTAAATCACACCGACAGAACCAGAGAAAAAGGCCATGGGAATGAACACGGCAGACAGAACCGTCGCGATACCTATCAGCGCTCCGGTGATTTCACTCATGGATTTGATGGTCGCTTCGCGCGGCGAAAGCCCCTCTTCTTCCATCACACGTTCAACATTCTCGACGACGACGATCGCGTCGTCGACGAGGAGGCCGATCGCCAGAACCATACCGAACATCGTCAGCGTATTGATCGAATAACCGAAGACGGAGAGAATGCCGAAGGTTCCGAGCAACACAACAGGCACAGCAAGTGTCGGAATGATCGTTGCGCGGATGCTCTGCAGGAAGACGAACATGACGATGAAGACGAGTGCGATTGCCTCGACGAGGGTTTTCACCACTTCTTCAATCGAAAGCTTGACGAATGGCGTCGTGTCGTAGGGGTAAACGACATCGACATTGGGAGGCATCGTCTGCTTGACGCTGTTGATCATGTTCTCGACGGCTTCAGCCGTATCGATCGCATTCGCGCCCGACGCCAGGTTGATACCCAAACCAGCCGATGGCTTTCCGTTGTAGGTACTCGTACTCGTGTAGCTGTCAGCGCCGAGTTCAACACGTGCAACATCATTCAGACGTACCAGGGAGCCATCTGACTGGCTCTTTAGGATGATGTTTTCGAATTGCTGCGGCGTTTGCAAACGGCTTTTTGCCGTCACGGTCGCATTGAGCTGCTGGCCTTTGACCTGCGGCAATGCACCGACCTGACCTGCTGAAACCTGCGTATTTTGTGCCTGAATAGCAGAGACAACATCATCCGTGGTAAGCTGATATTGATAGAGCTTATCCGGGTTTACCCAGATTCGCATTGCGTAGCCGGCACCGAAAAGCTGCGTGTCACCGACGCCAGGAACGCGCTTAAGCGTATCGTTCAGCGTGCTGTTCACATAGTCGGCAAGGTCATTGGCACTCAACTTGCCGTCGGTCGACACGAAGCCGATAACCATGAGGAAGCTGGAGGTCGATTTGGAAACAACAATGCCTGTGTTCTGCACCGCTTGCGGAAGCTGCGCGGTTACAAGCTGCAGCTTGTTCTGGACCTGCATCTGCGCGACATCAGGGTTGGCCTTGTTCGTAAAGGTGAGCGATATCGAAGCCTGCCCTGTGGAAGTCGACGTCGAGGCGATGTAATCGAGATTATCGATCCCCGTCATGCCCTGTTCGATAACCTTCGTTACCGAGTTTTCAACGGTTTGAGCATCGGCACCGTTATAGGTAGCGGTAATACGAACCGTCGTTGGAGCGATCTGAGGATATTGCGAGATCGATAGCGTGGTGATCGACAGCAAGCCCGCCAGCATGATTACGATCGCAATGACCCAGGCAAAGATCGGCCTGTCGATAAAGAAACGCGACATCGGTCAAATCCTCACTTGGCAGACGCGGTGGTGATGGCCTTGTCGGGCGTGTCGTTCATGCTCTGCTTCTGCTGTTCCTTAGGTGCATCTGCTGCCGCCTGCTTAAGCTCACCCGTGGCATCGTCAATCGTCACGGAAGAAACTGTCACATCCTGGCCGTCGCGAACGCGCTGACTACCTTCAACGATCACGCGATCTCCGTCTTTGACGCCCTCGCCGACCAACCAGCTGTTGCCAACGCTGCGCTGCACCGACAGGACGCGCAACTGGACTTTGCCGTCGGGCTGGACGAACATGGCTGTCGGCTCTCCCTTCGTGTTGCGTGTCACGGCCCGCTGCGGAACGAGGAAACTGTTTTCTGCGACGCCTTCTTCGATCGTGGCGCGCACATACATACCCGGCAACAGCACACGGTCAGGATTGGGGAACACGGCGCGGACGGTAACGGTGCCGACAGTTTCGGCCACTGCGGCGCTGAGGAATTCGAGCTTGCCAGTCTGATTGTACGTCGACCCATCCTCGAGCGTCAGGTGCACCGACACATTTTCGCCGCTCATCTTCAAACGGCCTTCGGCAACAGCCTTGCGAAACTTCAATAGATTGGTGCTCGATTGCGTGACATCGACGTTCATCGGGTCAAGCTTGCGGATCGTCGTCAAAGCAGTTGTCTGATTGGCCGTCACCAAAGCGCCGACCGTGACGGCGGACGCATCGACGCGTCCATCAATGGGAGCGCGGATTTTCGTGTATTCGAGATTGATTCGCGCGGTGTCGAGCGCTGCCTGCGCCGCAGCGACCGAGGCCTGGGCTTGAACAAGCGTAGACTGCGCATCATCGAAATCCTGCTGGCTGACAGCAGCCTGTGCGCTGAGGCCCTTGTAGCGATCAAGCTTTGCCTGGGCACTTGGCACCGCACCCTTTGCTTTTTGCAAGTCCGCAGCGGCGCTGTCATAGGAAGCTTGATAGGTGGCTGGGTCGATTTCATACAGGATCTCGCCCTGCTTGACCTCGCTGCCTTCCTTAAAATTCCGTTTCGTGATGATGCCACCGACCTGCGGGCGCACTTCCGCGATCAGGTAGGCCGATGTGCGGCCAGGAAGCTCTGCGGTAATGGCGACCGACTGCGGATGAAGCGTGATCGCGCTGACCTCCGGCTTTGCAGCACCGGCAGCAGCTTGCTGTTTCGACGTATCGTTCTTCTGGTTACAGGAGGCCAAGGCAAGAACAGCCGCAATGCACGCGAATGCACGGAGCGTTCGCCGCGCGCGGCTGTCAAACTTGACTGCACCGATCTGGAGGCCGCTGACGTTGGCGGACGCTTCGAGCTTAGAACGCAAAGGAAAACCCTCTCTGCACATTTACAGTACGATGCAGTACCATTAGTTTGGGTGGCGGATCGATGTCAATTGGCAATCTAGGCGGAGAACGGGGTTTGCAAGTGAAAGCGGTTAAAGATCATGTGATTGACGCTGCAAAAAAGCCGCGCGGCAGGCCGCGGACATCGACAGACGAAGACAAGCGAAAACAAATCGTCGAGACGGCTCGGCAAAGTTTCGTTGAACTTGGTTATGCGGGCACAACCACAGATCGCGTTGCAGCCGAATGCAAGATCTCCAAGAACACTCTTTACCGGCTTTTTCCATCCAAGCGCGAACTCCTGTGCGCGGTCATTGCCACCATTCGCCAGACTGCACTCGATCTTCCAAGACCGGAGAATGAGGATCTGACGCCAGAGCAAGCGCTTGAGAAGATTTTCCTGATCGAAATCGACGAAGAGGCCGAGCGCGAAAGAAAAGCCATCATCCACGTTTTCTTTTCAGAAAGCGTTCAATATCCCGAGGTTTTCGAAATGCTTCATGAAAGTGCCCAGGAAATGCGGTGCGATCTGGCGGCTTGGCTGAGCCAGCAGCGAGAGAGAGGAAAACTCTCGCTGGTAAACCCGCACCATGGTGCACGCATGTTGATGGACATGATCTTTGGTGCTTTTGGCCCACCACAAAAAGACGCGCTTGACTGGCCGTCTCGGCAAGCCAGGCAAGAATATATGCGCGAATGCATTGCCTTTTTCGTCAAGGCGGCCAAACCCTGAGCCACAGTCTTGGAACCCTCGTCAAAACAAAAGTCATAAAAGACGCGCAGGCCAGTTTCGACGGCCTGCGCGTCCTACAGATTACTCGGCTGCCGCCGCTCTTTCACCCATAGCGACAAGGCGGCGCGCGTGATTGAGACAAGCAGGTTGCTCGGCAGCGAAACGTTCAGCACCAATTTCCATGATCAGCGTCGTATCTGGCAGGAAGTTAAGCTCTGAGAAGATGCTTTCCCAGTCAATATCGCCCCAACCGATCGGCAGATGCAGATCGCCGATCCCAAGCGCCGTTGCCTCGGCCGGATGATAAAACTTTTCCATCGTGTACGGCAGACCGAAGCTGTCATGCACGTGCAGATGCCCTGCGACCGGCGCCATGGCGCGAAGCTGGTCCCGGAAATCCAGCTTCCGGAAGGTCGACTCGATATAGGCGTGAGAAAAGTCGATAAGAGCAACGACATTGTCATGGCCAATTGCCTTGACGGTCTCGGCCACCTGTGACGGCGTCTGGCGGTATTGACCCTTTTCCGTCGTGAAAATGTTCTCCAAGGCAATCCGCACGCCGTACCCCTTGGCAATGTCGGCCATCTCTAGCAAGGCATCCCGCTCCATCTCGTCGAGATCGGCACTGTTTTCTTCTGAAGCGAGTATTGCGGAGCCTGAATGATGGACGAGGATACCAGCGCCCAGTCGATTGCACAGTTCGAGCATCGCACGAACGACCTTCTTTTGAAGATGAAGGTGATCGCGGTCCATAAAGTTGGACGAGATCTGGCCGTGCAGGGACAGCTTTTTGAACGGATAGCGCTTCACGATCTCCACAACACGCTGGAGACGCTCTTCGATGATACGGCCACCTGACACGATCTCCTCGCCATAGATGCCGATTTCGCAAGCATCGGCGCCGGTATCGGCAATTTCTCGGATCGAAGCATCCAGCACGCTGAGATCACCACGCCCGGTGCGATTGCAAAAGCCGATGGCTGAAATATTACTCATGAGTCTATCTCCGTTGTCGATGATCCAAGATGCATCCTGAGCGGCTCGTTCTGTATGCGAGGCAATCCGCTCCAGATCTCGATTTCAAATTGGGTTTCTCGCTAGCATTCGGGCATGCGGACGAAAATGCCTAATGTGCCGCAAGATTGGCCACGGGCTGTCTTGCCGCCGTTTCCTCGAAGAAATTGGCATCGATTCGCTGACCGCTTACGCGATCAAAGAAGTGCAGATGCTCTGCCGGCAAGTGGAAATTGATGGTGTCGCCGGCGTGTGTCACGACCTCTTCGCCCAGCGCCGCCGCAAACGCTTGTCCGTCGACAACTGTATGGACCACCCGACCTGAACCGAGTTCCTCGACGAAGTCGACAACGCCATGCACGCCATCTCGATCGGAAAGCTTCACGTGCTCGGGCCGGATGCCAACAACAACATCCTTGCCGCGCAGGAGCGAAGCCATTCGCGGGTCGATGGGAACGATTTTACCACCGATGCGGATGCTTGGCGATTCCACCTCGATGCGCGTCTCAAACAGGTTCATCGCAGGTGACCCGATGAAGGAGGCCACGAATGTGCTTGCCGGACGATGATAGATGTCCAACGGACGCCCCACTTGCTCTACATGTCCCTTGTTCATGATCACCAACCGGTCGGCCAAAGTCATCGCCTCGACCTGATCATGAGTCACGAAGATGGATGTAGCAGAAAGCCGCTGGTGCAGCTTACGGATCTCTGCCCTCATGCTGACGCGCAGTTTTGCGTCAAGATTGGACAAGGGCTCATCGAACAGGAAGACCTTCGGCTCGCGAATGATAGCGCGTCCCATGGCGACGCGCTGACGCTGACCACCAGAAAGCGCCGCAGGCTTGCGTTCAAGATATTCGGAAAGGCCAACGATCTTCGCCGTTTCCTCGATACGACGTTGTCTCTCGGCTTTCGGGACGCCGGCAACCTTGAGCGCGTAACCGATATTGGATGCCACCGTCATGTGCGGATAAAGCGCGTAGTTCTGGAAGACCATCGCGCAGCCTCGCTCTCGTGGTTCGAGCCGATTGACGACACGTCCGCCAATCGAAATTTCTCCTGAAGTTATTTCTTCAAGACCGGCGATCATACGCAGGAGCGTTGATTTTCCGCAGCCGGAGGGACCAAGGATGACAACAAATTCTCCTGATGGAAAGCTGAGATCCACCCCGTGAATGGTCGGGTTTTTGCCGTAGGATTTGCGGACAGCAGATATATCGATTTGTGCCATTGATAAGAGCCTTCTTTCTTTATTTCGGTCACTTTTCTGAGGCGACAAGGCCGCGGACGAACCATCGCTGCAAGATAGCAACGACAAGGACCGGTGGGGCCATGATGATGAGCGAGCCGGCCAGTGTTACGTTCCAGTCGGGCGTGCCGTTTTCGCTCGGCAAAAGCGCAACAAGAGACATCATGACGGTCTTGTAGGAGGGATCCGTGACCATCAGGAGCGGCCAGAGATATTGGTTCCAACCATAGACGAACATGATCGTGGTGAGGGCGAGGATGTTCGTCTTTGATAAAGGCAGCAAGATCTCGACGAAGAAGCGTACGGGTCCTGATCCGTCCATGCGCGCTGCTTCAGCCAATTCATCTGGCAGCGTCATGAAAAATTGTCGGTAGAGAAAGGTACCTGTCGCCGTCGCAATAAGCGGCAAGGTGAGACCCATGTAGGAGTTCAAAAGATTCCACTCTATCCCGACATGAATTCCGGAAAAGAACTCAATCAGCATGCCGACAGGTTTGAACATATCGGCAGCGACGGCGTATGTCGGCACGACGCGCACCTCCAATGGAAGCATCAGCGTGATGAACACCGTCCAGAAGAAGAGGTGCTTCAGAGGTGAGCGGAAAAAGACGATCGCAAAGGCCGTTAGGGCGGATAAGGCAACTTTGCCGAACGTAATGAGGCAGGCCATGATAAGGCTGTTCAGCATTGCCGTGCCAAGATTGGCGCGAGACCATGCTTGCGCAGCATTGGTGAAGAGCTGATCGTTCGGCATGAAACTGAAAGGCACCGAGTTTATCTGCCGTAGATCCTGACTGGCGCCCGAAATGACGACGATAAACGGTCCGATCAAAAGAACGAACCCGATGATCATGACGGCATAGGTCAAGGCGTTTGCAAATGGCGTACGTTCAATCATGAATGCTCACTTGTAATGCACGCGCCGCTCGATGAAGCGGAATTGGATGAAGGTGAAAATCATAATAAGACCGATCAAAATGATGCTCTGCGCCGAGGCGCCGGAATAATTCAGGCCCTGAAAAGCTTCATCGACAATGCGAAACACCATCACTTCCGTCGCATGGTTCGGCCCACCGGCAGTGGTGTGATGCACGATGCCGAATGTGTCCGAGCCAACAAAGCCCTCGGTCATCATCGTGACGACGAGGAAGAAAAGTGTCGGCGCAAGCAACGGAACCTGAATATCGAGGGCACGGCGGATTGGTCCCGAGCCATCCATTGCAGCGGCTTCGACAAGCGTCTTGGGCACAGACTGCAGACCAGCGAGCAGGAAGATGAAGGTGTAGCCTGCCCACTTCCAGACAAAGATCACGATGACCAGAATGAGAGCATGCGTCCCGAACTTTGCAGGGTTCCAAATATCCGGATAGATCTGGTTCAGCGATGCGGCCAACCCTCTTTCCGGCGACAGAATAAACCGAAACGCCAGGCCTCCAGCTGGTCCGGCGACAGCAAACGGCAAAATATAGAGAAAGCGGAAGAACCCGGAACCGGGGAGCGCCCTATCGACCGCGAGCGCAAGAACGAGCCCGATCAGGATAGCGCAAGAGGCACCTACGACGGCAAAAATGACGCTGACGACGACTGAATTCCAGTAGAGCGGATCGGAAAAGACTTCTCGAAAATTCTCAAAACCGACAAATTCGGCTGCCCCGCCAAAAGGTGGCTCCAGCGTGAACGCCCAGTTGATGACGGCAACTACAGGCCAGTAGAAAAACACAAAGATCAAGAGGAGCTGAGGCGCAGCAAAAAGAACAGGAAGCCACGCGCTCTTGAAGACGGAACGCTTTTCCATGAAAAGTCCGTACTCCTGTTTTTAAGGGCCGGAGCGATATCGATCCATCTCGATCGACCGGCGGTTTAACGATTATAGGCTCGAAGCATGACAAGCCGTTGACGGCAAAAAAGGCCTGTCCTGATGTCAGGACAGGCCTCTTGTTTCTCAAATTGTTAGTTCAGCTTTTCGCCTGAATAGGTCTTCTCAAAACGGCGCAGGATGGCGTTCGAGCGTTCTACAGCCTGGTCGAGGGATGCCTGGACATCGGCATTTTGCATGAAGATTGCTTCAAGGGCCGTCGAAACTTCCTTGCGGACCTGAGTGTAGCTGCCCAAGCGGATGCCGCGGGTATTTTCAGTCGGCTGCGTCACAGTCAGGCTTTCAATCGCACGCTCGCGTCCCTTGTAAGGCGCCTTATCGTAAAAGCCATTGGCCTTCATCGTCTCGAAGCCCGTCTTCGTGACAGGAATGTACCCCGTCACCGTTGACCACCACTGGACCATGTCGGGTTGAGCGATGAAGTTAAGGAACGCTGCCGCACCCTTATATTCGCCTTCGGGGCGACCAGCGAGAACCCAAAGAGATGCGCCACCGACGAAGGACTTGTGGCGTTCGGTTCCCTTAAACACCGGGAGCGGAACGACATCCCACTTCACGCCTTCCGGCAGGGTCTTGCCGATCGTGCCATGGTCAGCGATCGAGGTCATGATCATCTGGCAGGTCTGCGAACCGAATGCAGGAACGATATCCATACCAAGCTGCTTCGTCTTAACGACAGCAACCTTCTCGTCTTGCATTTTCTTCAGGAACTTGACCATATCGACGAACCTGGTCTTGTTGATGACCAACTCGGCGTTGAGGCCCTTATAACCATTGGCCTGCGTGGCAATCGGCTGATCGTGAATGGCAGAGAACTGCTCCATGGTCATCCACGGATCGAAATTGAAACCGAATGGGCACTCATAGCCCGCAGCCTTCAGTTTCTTGCCCGCCTCTTCGACCTGCTCCCAAGTATCCGGCTTGAAATCGATCCCGGCCTTTTGGAAAGCATCCACATTGTAATAGAACATGGCCGTGGAGGAGTTGAACGGGAACGAGTTGAGCTCTCCAGAGGCTGTCGCATAATAATTGGCGATACCCGGGAAATAGTTGTCCCAATCGATCTTATAGCCGTTGTCAGCCATGAGCTTTTTGGCAGGAACGAAAGCGTGCGACAGCATCATGTCGAGCGTGCCAGCATCATAAATCTGGGCAATGGTCGGCTGTTTCTTCGCACGGTAGGCGGCAATGGTGTTTTGCAGCGTCGTGTCGTAGGCATTCTGCGAGGTGCAAACGATCTGGTAGTCCTTTTGAGACTCGTTGAACTTCTTGCACGCTTCCTGCACGCGCTCGCTCAGATCGCCGCTCAAGCCGTACCAGAATTCGAACTTTACAGGCTCGGCAAAGCTGTTCGTTACGCTAAGCGCCAAAGCGCCTGCCGTCAAAATCGAGGAAAGCAGCCAGCTGCGTTTCATAAAGGCCCCCTAAAAGCCGTTGGAACTGGCGGGGGTAATACTGGCGATTTACGACACCGACATGTAGAGGAGACGACAGTTCGATGACAGCGCGATCACGTTTACTGCAGGGCTTTTGCAAGCCTTCTGGTTACAAACGATGCATAGCTGTGCAAAATGAGCCTCTTGTGGATAGCACGCTTCGTATTGCTTGTGGTCTACGCGAAAGCGGAATGCAGCTTCAAAAGCTTAGCTTCCCCCTAAACCGCTGAACTGCAGGGGTACAACAAAAGGCGTTTTCCATTTAACGCACAGGTTTCCCACTGTATCAGCCTGTCAGCGCGAGGGCCGGTCTTCAGATTTTCCTGAAGACGGTATTGGCAACCTGCTTCAGCGGAAGATCGAAGCCTCCGACAGTTTCGGAATGACCAATGAACATATAGCCGTCTTTGTGCAGGCAATCACACAGCCGCGATAGGACCTTCTGCTGGGTCTCCTTATCGAAATAGATGAGCACGTTGCGGCAGAAAATGATGTGTACGGGATCACCGATCGAGTACGCGCTGTCCATCAAGTTCATGCGGGCGAAGCCGACATTGCTACGGAGCCGTGGCGATATCCGAACCTCGTTGCGGTCGTGCTTGCGCGAAACCATGACGTATTTTTTCTTCATATCGCTTGGCACTGGCAGCACCAAATCTGAATGGTAGATGCCACGATGCGCTGTTTCAAGAACTTCAGTGCTGATGTCCGTTGCAAGAACGCGCCAGGCAAAGTTGCTGCGTGCGGCGGCAAAGTCTGCCAGTAGCATAGCAATCGTATAGGGTTCGGCACCCGTCGAGCAGGCTGAACTCCAGACACGCAAGCTGGTTACACCACTGGCAAGAAGCGTCGGCAACGCTGTCTGCTGCATATATTCGAAATGCTTGGGCTCGCGGAAAAAATCAGTCTTGTTGGTCGTCACGACATCGATCAGATAGACGGCCTCTTCTTCCAAGCCATCGTGATTGAAGAGATAATCGCAATATTCATCGAAGCTTGAATGCTGTGTGACGCGAAGCCTCCGCCGCAGCCGGCCTTCCAGCATTGTCAACTTGCTAGGAGGCATCTTGATACCGCAGTAGTCATAGATGAAATTCGCAAGCTTTTGAAAGTTCCGCTGACTAAGGCGTTCGTTAACGCTTGGTGTTTCGGCGACTGCGATACTCATAAAGGAACCATACTCAATTGGATGAACGACGCTTTTCCCGGCACAACGCTCGGCATACAACCCGACCGTGACCGCGCTGCCACCCACACCATTCATCGCAGATGCTAATATTAAATTGACGACGTCTGAAATGTGCGAAAGTCGTTAAAATGAAGCTTAATTTTTTATGAGTTGCCGTTATAAGCGGCGGCGCGACACGTCTAAGTGGTCCATCTCGACCGGCGAGCGAGATGCGCGCGCCTATGGTCTCAGCGTCTCAACGATAAGACAGATTTTCAGAGGGCCTATGCCGATGAAGGCGAAGCTTTCTGTTACACATGCCTTCAGAGGCGCGGAATATTCATTTTTTGAAACGTTTACCGGCTATGGCGTCTTTTTGACTAAACAATAAAAAAACCCCGCTGCCCTGAACTGGAGCTGCGGGGCTATTGACCTCTGCAAGTCGTTAGCCGCCCATTTGCGTGCCGCGACCGCGGAGCGCTGCGCTATCAAGACTGGGTCTTGGCGTCGGACGGACAATTGCCGTCGGCACGGTGTAGTTTGGCGCACTAGCAGCCGACGGCGCCGAATCGCGTACTTCTCCCGGCATAGGTGTCGGAAGGGGCACGGAAGCGGGTTGAGCGACGTCGAAATCGGCGGCTCGAGGAGCACTTGTCGATGTCTGTGCATTTGCAAAAGCTGCGGAAGACGCCGGCACGTTTGCAAAGGCCGCAGACGACGTCGGTGCCGCCGGCGCGACGCCCGGCACTGCATCCAGGTTCTGAGCGATTGCTGCACTGGCCTGCGGAGCAGGAGAATAGGCCACCTGCTGGCCAAAACGCGATGCGTCGAACGACACAGGTTGGACGCCCCCGTTCGGAACGTAGTTCATAGCAACTTCAAAGGCCGGCAGCGGAGGCGGCGTTTCCAAAAGTCCATTGGCCGGATCACGCTTTTCGTAAAATGCATTTCCCCCCGCAACGGCAACATAATGCATGTTGTCATAGGGAAACGACAAACCTTTGGTATGGAAGAACATGGCGTTCTTGATGCCGGGATGGCGCTTGCCGTGAAGGATTGCATCGGCTGCGCTGTTGAGAGCAGGCTCGGCTTCCGGCTTTATTTCGCGCGTCATAACGCCGGGAGCAAATTGCTTCTCCTGCGAAACCACGCCGCAAATCGTTTCGGGATAGGCTCCCGATGTCAGCCGGTTCATCACGACAGTGCCAACGGCCATATAGCCGTCAGGATCTGAACGATCCGATTCGAAATACATCGCGCGCTTCAAGCACTCGCGATCCTTCGCTGTGTAATTATAAGTAACCTTGGACGCTCGTATCGACTTTGTTGTCGTCCCAGCGGTTTTTTGTGTGGTGGTGCAGCCTGTAGCCGCCAGTCCCACTAGTACGATTCCCCATAAAGGGTTTCCCAGTGTGCCTCTCGCCCTCAACGGCTTTAGCCTCCTACGTGGTTTCCGGTCACCCCAGACCCTTACCGCGAAAGGTTTTATTCATTATTAACGCAAAGATCAAACGGGTGTGGATTTAAAATCACGTTTTTTGGGAAAGCCAGTCCAAAATGCCCGCGGCGGCTGCACGGCCAGAGGCGAAGCAAGCCGTAAGAAGATAGCCCCCTGTCGGGGCCTCCCAATCCAACATCTCACCTGCAACAAAGACGCCGGGCATGCGGCAAATCATGAAGCGGCTATCGATCTCGTCCCACACGACGCCACCTGCCGAGGAAATGGCTTCTGCAATCGGTCTTGGCGCCTGTAGGGGAATTGCAAGCTTCTTTATAAGCCTTGCCAGACCTTTGGATGATGCCATATCCTGCGTATTTGCGAACTCCCTCAAAAGAGCAGCCTTAACGCCATCGATGCCGGCAGCCTTACGAAGGCGATTTGCCAAACTGGACTTGCCTTGCTGCCGAGCGAGCGCAGTCGCTAGCCGTTCCTCCTCCCAGTCCGGCTTCAGATCAATTTCAAAGAAAGCAGCTTCGCCTTTATCAAGCGCATCACGCAGGCCTGCTGCATGAGTGTAGACAAGACCGCCCTCAATGCTGGTCTCGGTGATAACGAATTCCCCCGATGAACTTCCTGCGGTAGAAGAAGCTGTCACGGATTTGACAGCGGCGCCTGCGAAGCGCTCGCGCATGACACTGCTCCAGGCGACATCAAATCCGCAATTTGCCGGTTTGAATGGCTCTACTTTGATGCCCTTTTCTGCGAATGGCTTTACCCAGGCGGCATCTGAGCCGAGACGCGGCCAGCTTGCGCCTCCAAGTGCGAAAAGAACGGCATCGAAACGCCGCTGCTGAGCGCCCTCCGGAGTATCAAAAAGCAGGGCATCTTCAGCAAAATCAAGCCATCGATGACGGGTGAGAACCTGCACGCCGAGATCACTCAATCGCTGCAACCAGGCTCTTAACAAGGGGGATGCCTTCATCGCTTTTGGGAAGACACGGCCCGAACTGCCTATAAAGGTTTCCGATCCCAATCCCTCAGCCCAGTCCTGAATCGCTTTTGGCGGAAAGAGCTCCAAAGCGGGAAGAAGACGTGGCGTCGCGCGACCGAACCTTGTGATGAAGCTCGCATAGTCTTCGGAATGCGTGATGTTCAACCCGGATTTGCCGGCGAGAAGGAATTTGCGCGCAACCGTCGGCATCGCTTCGAAAACAGTCACGTCCGCGGTTTTCGCGAGACTTTCTGCGGCCATCAAGCCTGCAGGTCCGCCTCCAATGATCGCCACCTTTGCTCTTGGCATTCTCATCGGCCTTCTCTCCAATCGGCACTTTATTGCATGTGGTGCTTACACTCCGGCCTGCCAAATACTGGATCCAGGTGTTTAGCGCCGATGCGAAAGTGAATGCCCTTACCCCGCTCCGCACAGAAACGACAAACCTTTTTGCAATCTGTGAGGCTGGAGGAAAAGAGAGAGCTACTGCGGTGGATCGGCTTGCGGTGAGCTTTGAGAGAGATCCTCGCAGAGTAAAGCCCCGGCTTCAGAGGAAACCGGGGCTCTTATGCTGCTGAAGGCGGCAATCAACAGCAAGACCGCATGGCAGGCGCTTATGCCCTTTCGAAAGGTACGGCGACAAATGTCTTTGCGCCATTTCGCTCGATGAGAAGGAGAACCGACTTCTTGCCGGACTTCGCGGCATCGGTAACGAGTTTCTTCACATCACTGGCATCATGCACATGCTTATCGTTGACGGAGACAATAACGTCCCCAGTCTGGATGCCGGCATCGGCCGCGGGCTTGTCTGGGTTAACGCTGGCGACGACGGCTCCGTCTGTTCGACCCGACAGGTGAAGTTGCTCGCGAATGTCAGGCGTCAGATTTGCAAGCCCAATGCCGATACTCGCGCTCTTTTGAGCTTCGCCTTGATCTTCCTGAGCCGAAGCGACCTGCTGATCGTTATCGTTGTCGCCAACGGTCACGGTGAGGCTGACATTTTTTCCATCCCGCCAAACATCAAGATTTTCGTGCGCGCCTGGTGCAAGGTCTGCGACCAGCCGCGAGAGATCATGCGGCGTTTTCACATCTTGATCGCCCAGGCGCATGATAATGTCGCCCGACTTCAGCCCCGCACGTGCTGCCGGCGTGTCATCGCTTACGTTTGCGACGAGCGCCCCCTGGGTTTTGCTATAGCCGACCGCGTTGGCAACATCGGATGTAACTGGCTGGATCTGTACCCCGAGATACCCGTGTTCGATGGCTTTGCCCGTTTCAAGCCGCGCAACGATTTTCTGTGCCTGATCGGAAGGAATTGCGAAACCGACACCGACGCTTCCTCCGTTTGGCGAGTAGATCGCGGTATTGATGCCGACGACCTTACCGTCGCGATCGACAAGAGGACCGCCCGAATTGCCATGATTTATCGGTGCGTCAATCTGAATGAAATCATCATAAGGGCCGCTGTGAAGATCGCGTCCTCGCGCCGAAACGATACCGGCCGTCA
Organism: Oryzifoliimicrobium ureilyticum; assembly: GCF_037199735.1. NCBI lineage: Bacteria > Pseudomonadati > Pseudomonadota > Alphaproteobacteria > Hyphomicrobiales > Rhizobiaceae > Oryzifoliimicrobium > Oryzifoliimicrobium ureilyticum. The sequence goes on from NZ_JBBBVQ010000003.1 coordinate 133,397, forward strand.
CCGTCGTGCCGATCCCAAAGGGGTTTCCGATCGCCAGGATCTGATCACCGAGCTTCAGCTTGTCTGAATCGCCCCAAGCAACGGTCGGCAGCGGTTTGTCTGCCTTGACGCGGACCACGGCCAAGTCGGACTTCGGGTCCGCTGCGACGACTTTACCCGGCAGTTCCGTGCCGTCATCCAGTGTTACCTTCACGTCAGTTGCTTTGTCGATGACGTGGTTGTTCGTGACGATCAAGCCATCGGGGCTAATGATGAAGCCTGATCCGAGTGCCATCGCATGACCGCTTTCCTTGGGGGACTGCTTGGGCACGGGGATACCTTGCTCCTCGAAGAAATGCCGAAATTCTTCATCCATGGGAGCCTGCTGGCCGCCGGCTGTTTCTTTCATCGTGGAGGTAATAGTTACAACTGCAGGCTTGTCCATATCGACAACCGATGCGAACGATCCGGATCCGGCAAGCACGCCTCCCGGTTCATTGCCGGCAGCAAGCGCCTGCGATCCGCTGTAGACGAATGGCGCACAGGAAGCGGCAATAATGAAGGCAGCCCCCAGCATTGCGGCTTTGCGGTGTGTTTTGATAATATTTGACATGACGAATTCATCCTTGGTTGCTTATGGTCACGGCGTCAGCTTCCGAAACCGAAGCCCGGCGTCGACACATTCGCTCTGGCTGTGGGAAGCATTAGGTGCCTCTGCCGATCGAATGACCAAATATTGCGAGCACCCACCCGGAAAGACAAATTAAAGCTTCATTAAATTTTCATTGCAAAAAGTTCATTTATTACAGAGCGTTAACGAAGCTGCCCTAGGCTTAAAATAGAAAAAGGCTCCGCTTTCGCAGAGCCCGCTAATCACGTGAACTTTTTGATCAGAGCTTAGTCCGTGCTGCGCGGACGAGACGGTGCTGGGCCCTTCTCCTCCCCTTCAAAAATTGCATCCTGATGGTACCAGCATTCATCATAGGCGATGATTGGCACTTGGGCCTGCTGTGATGCGGACCTTCGACGCAATCCAACCCGATGCTGCGGGAATGCGATCACGTTTGCCTGGTCAATATGAAATGCTGTCGTCATGTGTTCCTCCTCCCACGTCGACACATTGGAAGCTTATAACATGATTTGCTGATAATTTGTTCCAAATGTCTAAAAAAATTGCATTTAGTGTTGATTCGATAGGCAATCTGGAAATGATTAACCCGTACGCAGTTTGCAGCATGCCTAAAAAATATCCTTTTGCTTATTTTTTGCTCATTCAGTCCCAGCTCGTGAAAGCTGATCAAATTTCATGCGGCGACAGCCGCAAATTTGGGGGAACTTGGCGCCGATGACTAAGCCCATGCTTTTATTGACTTTATTAATGTCATCTAGACTCGTTGCAACGGGAATGGCGGATCATTCCGTTTGAAAAGCCGCCTTCCATCGTGAGTTTGGCACGCGAAATGCTTTTAGACAGCCATCCCCTTTGCGGAACGTTTTCGTGCCGCTCGAGGATTTGCTCACACCGTTTTGTTTGAGAGAATCGCACATGACAAAATACAAGCTCGAGTACATTTGGCTCGACGGCTACAAGCCGGTCCCGAATCTGCGTGGGAAGACGCAAATCAAGGAATTTTCCGAATTCCCAACACTTGAGCAGCTGCCGCTCTGGGGCTTTGATGGCTCGTCCACGATGCAGGCTGAAGGCCGCAGCTCGGATTGCGTGCTGAAACCCGTTGCTATTTATCCAGACCCCGCACGCACCAACGGTGCGTTGGTCATGTGCGAAGTCATGATGCCAGATGGCGTCACGCCGCATGAAACCAACAGCCGTGCGACCATCCTGGACGATGAAGACGCCTGGTTCGGCTTCGAACAGGAGTACTTCTTCTACGAAAACGGTCGTCCTCTCGGCTTCCCGGAACAGGGCTATCCGGCTCCGCAGGGTCCTTATTACACAGGCGTCGGTTTCAAGAACGTTGGCTCGGTTGCCCGTGAAATCGTCGAAGAGCATCTTGATCTCTGCCTCGCTGCAGGCATCAACCACGAAGGCATCAACGCCGAAGTGGCAAAGGGCCAGTGGGAATTCCAGATTTTCGGCAAGGGCTCCAAGCGCGCCGCTGACCAGATCTGGATGGCACGTTACCTTCTGCTTCGTCTTTGCGAGAAGTATGGCATCGACGTCGAATTCCACTGCAAGCCGCTTGGCGACACAGACTGGAACGGCTCGGGCATGCACTGCAACTTCTCAACGAAATACATGCGCGAAGTTGGCGGCAAGGAATACTTCGAAGCGCTTATGGCGCAGTTCGAGAAGAACCTCGAAGATCATATCGCCGTATACGGTCCGGACAACCATATGCGCCTGACCGGCAAGCATGAAACGGCTCCGTGGAACAAGTTCAGCTACGGTGTTGCAGATCGCGGCGCGTCCATCCGCGTCCCGCATTCGTTCGTGAACAACGGCTACCGTGGTTATCTTGAAGATCGCCGCCCGAACTCTCAAGGCGACCCCTACCAGATCGCTTCTCAGGTTCTGAAGACGATCTCTGAAGTTCCGGTCAAGTCAGCTTCTGCTGCCGCCTAAACTTCTTGCCCTCCCAAAACGCCGCGCGTTGCCTTCAACGCGCGGCGTTTTTTATGAGCAACGGAATCGTGCATTTTCTTCAGCTCGATCGGCATCCGACGGGAAGGAATATGGACCCGCATGCCTTGCTGTTTAAGAATTAGATCCCGCCAAAAGCCGATCCGGCATAAAGCGAGATGCACTCAATATCGAGGATCGACGCGCCTTCTTCCGTCAGTGTTCCATTTCTGAACACAAGAAGAAGTTGAATCATTTTTTTCACTGACGATTCCGCGAGTTGAAGATTTTCCTTGCGACCCAACTCCAAATATCTTGAGGCCCTTGACCTCCTGAAAAAGAGCGGCAGATTTGCTCTTTGAGCCGAGCGGTCCTGAGTGTCGCCACCAAATTTGGGCGAAATTCGACGGACGAGCAAAAGCGCCTGCATCGACGACATCAGACGTTTAAGATCAGCAAATACGACAAATTAGGATCACAGCGATGGCGGCATCGGCCCCGCAGAAACAGGATTGCTCGAAGCTCTTCAGACTGCTTTCTGCAGCGCGCGAGGAGGCCCAGAAGCTGAAGCTTGCCAGTGTCGGTCATCTCACTCACATGGCAATCATTCAACTTGTTCTTGATCTTGACGGGATCGATCCTGAAATGATCCCAGATCGGATGCTGGAGAATATTGTCGATAACAAAATGCGCATGGCACAGGACGCCATGCGCGACAATATCGTCATCTATCCCGGACGGTAGACCTTTAGCCTACCGCCTCGTCAAGCGATTGCTGGTCCTGATCCATTGAAGCAATTGCCTGCACAAGCTTCAGGATCTTCTTTCGCAGTTGTTCGTTGCGGATAGACAGGAAAGCTGCGTTCAGAAGCACGCCTTCGCGTGAAATTACAAAGTTTTCGCTGGCGGCGGCGTTATCGTTTGCTGTCTTACTGTCAGACAGATCGTCGAAGAAACTGCGGACGTCAACATCGAGCGCGGCGGCAATTTCCACCAGCATGCTCGCAGAGACTCGATTTGCGCCTTTTTCATATTTCTGAATTTGCTGGAAGGTCACCCCTACCCTCTGCCCAAGCTCAGTTTGTGAAACTTTACGCATAAGTCTCTTCATGCGGATTGTCTTTCCGACATGAACATCCACATTATGTGGTTCTTCTTTCATCGATTGCCCCTTTATGGCCGTCATTACATATAGATACCCGCGTCGGTCGCGCACATTATCCGCAAATCACTTTACATCAAATAAATAAATCCACGAAGCAAGTTTTTTATACTTTATTCTTTTGATTTACACTGCATCTAACCATTTGCCCACCGAATAATATTAAGCACCGAAAAAAATCGACATGAACTAAGGTTCCATAAATAATTTGAAAGCTAACAATTTAGATGCTATCTATAATGCATGGCAAATCTAAATCAGCTCCAGCGAACTCTTACGGCCGGCCTCCTGTCGACTGGTCGCCAGTGGCGACGTGTCGTCGATAAGGCGCTTCAGGATCACGGTATTTCCGAAGCATGCGCAGCTCCACTTCTGTGGATCGGCAGGCTTGGCGAAGGGGTAAGGCAAAACGTGCTCGCAGGTCACATCGGGATCGAAGGGCCTTCCCTGGTCAGACTTCTCGATCAGTTGGAAACCATGGAGCTTGTTATTCGTAAAGACGACCCTGCAGACCGTCGCGCCAAAGGTCTTTGGCTGACCGAACAGGGAAAAACTTTGGCCGCACAGATGGAACAAGTGCTGGATGAGTTACGATCTGATATCCTGCGGAATATTCCGCGGAGCGATCTAGAGGCTGCCCTGCGTGTTCTTGATGCATTCGACAACGCCACCAATTGCGCGGAAGCAACAGACAGCGCTGCCGGAGGGAAATAGCAATGGGATTTTCCTGGCGCGATTGGGTGTTTTCAGCCAAAGCCTTTGTTGCCGCTGTTTTGGCTGTTTTCGTTGCGCTTTCTCTTGACCTGCCGAAGCCGTATTGGGCGATGGCAGCTGTCTACATTGTTGCCAATCCCCTGGCGGGAGCAACAACATCAAAGGGTCTCTACCGTGCCTTGGGCACGCTGCTGGGTGCTGCCGCTGCAGTGTTCTTCGTTCCACTTTTTGTCAATGCACCCGAGCTTCTTTCACTTGTCATTGCGCTTTGGACTGGAACCTTGCTCTTCATCTCCATGCTCGATCGCACCGCAAGAAGCTATGTGTTTATGCTGGCTGGTTACACGCTGCCGTTGATTGCCCTGCCAACGGTGGGCAATCCAGCCACTGTGTTCGACACTGCACTGGCGCGTACCGAGGAGATTACGATCGGCATCGTATGCGCCAGCCTCGTCAGTATGGTGGTCTTCCCCGTGAGCGTGCGCACGGCGCTGAGCGATCGGATCTCCGCTTGGCTGGGTGACGCCGGCAATTGGGCTTTTGATATTCTCGAAGGAGAAGGTGCATCTCCCGCAACGCCGCTAAACCGGCAAAAGCTGGCGGCGGATGTTTTGAGTCTCGATTTGATGATCAGTCAGCTTGGCCATGATGCCGACGCACATGACATTGCAAAGCATGCCAAGGAGTTGCGCGGGCGGCTGATGATGCTCTTGCCAATGTTCTCGTCTCTCGCCGATCGCCTTCATGCCCTTAAATTGACTCTGGGCACAGTACCCAGCGAGCTTTCATGTCTTTTGCACGAGATGGCACAGTGGCTCCGTAATGGAACGAGCGAACAGAAGGGCAATGAAGTCGAATACTTCATTGGCGAGATAGAGAAGTTGGAACGTCACGAAGGATATTGGCGTTGGAGCGAACTTCTTCGGTGCAGCGCCCTTGAGCGGCTCAAGGAAATCGTTCAACTGTGGGGGGATTGCCTCTCCCTTAATGAGCAGATTGCAAAGGGCCGCAAGCTGGGTGCCTGGCATCCGATCTTTCGTAACCGCAGGATCATTCAAGACGTTCGTCATTATGATCTTGCGCTTCTTGCCTTTTCGGCAGCTGTTGCATTCTCGGGGACCCTGGCCGCTTCGCTTTTCTGGATCTTCACCGGATGGCAAAATGGCGCGGGATTTGTATCGCTGACTGCGGTCGCCTGTTCGTTCTTTGCAACTTCGGACAGGCCAGCGCCCCTAATCCTGGCGATGTTTAAGTGGACGGCGATCAGCTTGGTCGTCGCCTTCGTCTATCTGTTTGGCATCTTGCCGTTGCTGAACAGCTTCGAAATGTTGGTCATCGCTTTCGCGCCGCCATTCTTGCTTCTGGGGCTGCTCATCACGCGGCAGCGCTACGGCATGTTCGCGCTATTGCTAGCCGTCAACAGTGCCAACTTCATAGCCCTGCAAGATCGGTACAGCGCGGATTTCACCAGTTTCGCCAATGAGGCGATTGCCGCCCTTGGAGGTGTCGGCTTTGCGCTCGTCTGGACGCTGCTGACGCGGCCCTTCGGAGCGGAAATCGCTGCCCGTCGTCTTGTAAAGGCCGGCTGGTCGGATTTGGCGGAAATGGCAGCTGGCAAGAAAGATGCCGATCAAGACAGACTTGCCGCTCGCTCCCTCGACCGCCTTGGGCAGTTAGTGCCAAGGCTTGCGGTGATTGAGGACCAGGAGCTCAGAAAGGTCGACGGCTATGCCGATATCAGACTGGGTTTTAATGTTCTGATGCTGCAGAAGAACAAGGCACAGTTGCCGGCTGACGAGCAGTCGCTTGCAACTGAAGTTACAGAGGGCGTAGCTGCTCTCTACAAAGAGCGTTCCCGACAGGGGCGGGCGATAGAAGGTGCGCCACAGCTGCGGCAGACTATCGACAAAGCCTTGCAGGCGGTAGCCAGCAGGATCGAAGGGCGGGACCGGTCATTGGTTGATGCATTGGTCGGCTTGCGCCGCGCTCTGTTTCCACAGGACTCGCCCCCAGAATACCTAAGCCCAGATCGAGCGCCCATCGCTCCAAGACCCATTGCCGCGGAGTAAGCCCATGCCCGCCGAGTTTGATATTTACGGGGTCTATGTCCCCCGCCTGCTGGTGCTCATGGTGCTGGCTCTCATCGCCCTGTTGTTGTTGCGCCGGCTTCTTGCTTGGAGCGGCGCCTATCAACTGGTTTGGCATCGCGGCCTTTTCGACCTGGCCGTTTACATCCTTCTTCTCGGAGGCCTGACCTCCGCTTCAAAATGGTTTTTTACATGAGCTACCTGAAATCACTCATTCGCGTGCTGGTTACACTTGCCGTCGTCGTCGCGGCCTTTTTTGTCGGTCGCGGCTTGTGGGATCACTATATGCTTGAGCCGTGGACCAGAGATGCGCGACTGCGGGCAGATGTGGTCGGAATAGCGCCAGATGTCTCTGGGCTTGTCAGCGATGTTGTGGTCTCCGACAATCAGGTCGTAAAAAAGGGAGACGTTCTTTTTCGTATCGACAGCGCCCGGTTTAAAATCGCGCTGGAGCAGGCGGAAGCATCTGTTGCGAGTAGTTCGGCCGCGCTGGATCAGGCACGAAGGGAGAACGAGCGGCAGCAGCGTCTGGCTGATGCCGCCTCGGTGCAACAAAAAGAACAGGCTGCTACCACGCAGGATCAAGCCGAAGCGGCCTACAGGCAAGCACTCGCGGGTCGGGACCTGGCCAAACTCAATCTAGACCGATCGGAAGTTCGCGCAACCGTCAATGGAAGCGTTACCAATCTCAGTCTGCGGCCGGGCGATTACGTGACGGCAGGCACTGCCAAGATTGCCTTGGTTGACGAGGACTCGCTCCGGGTCGAGGGTTATTTCGAAGAAACCAAACTTCCGCGTATCGCCCTTGGCGATAAAGTCACGATCCATTTGATGGGACAGCAGTCGGCGCTTGATGGTCACGTCGAAAGTATTGCAACAGGCATAGAGGATCGAGAACGCACATCCGGCTCGCTCCTGGCAAATATCACGCCTACCTTCTCCTGGGTACGTCTTGCCCAACGCGTGCCTGTCAGAATCCATATCGATAACGCCCCGCCCAACAGCAAGCTCATTGCAGGCCTTACGGCAACCGTCACGGTCATCCCGGGCGAAAATGCAAAAACAACTGCAGACGCTGCTCAATAGCGAGTAGTATCATTTTGTTAGGTTTTCTTCAACCTTTCGGGCACTGAAAGCTAACTGAAAGCTAGAGGTGTTACCCCTCCTCTTATCAATCGCGGAGGAGACGAAGCAGCTAGCTTCAGCGCGATGACATATAAGAGGAGGATTTCCATGCGATCCATTCGCACGCTTTTCTGTGCAACCGCCGCAACGGCCTTGGTGGCTTCCGCGATGTTTGTCGCGCCTGCACAGGCAGCCGAAAAAATTTCCATCATGGTCGGCGGCTACGAAAAGCAGATCTACCTGCCGGCGAAACTGGCAGAGTCCTTAGGCTATTTCAAAGAAGAAGGCCTTGATGTCGAGCTTTTGAATGAAGCAGCGGGCGTCGACGCTGAAAACCAGCTTCTTGCCGGTGCAGTCCAAGGTGTGGTCGGCTTTTACGACCATTGCATCGACCTGCAAGCCAAAGGTAAGTTTGTTCAGTCCATCGTTCAGTTCAGCCAGGCTCCAGGCGAAGTGGAACTGGTTTCCACCAAGCACCCAGATATCAAGTCCTTTGCAGATCTAAAGGGAAAAAGCCTTGGAGTCACAGGACTGGGTTCGTCAACGAATTTCCTCACCCTCTATATGGCTTCAAAAGCAGGCCTCAAGCCTGGGGAAATTGTCACTGTGCCGGTCGGTGCGGGTGGCACCTTCATCGCAGCGATGCAGCAGGACAACATTCAAGCGGGCATGACGACGGAACCGACCATCTCGCGCATGGTGAAAACCGGAGAAGCGGCCGTTCTGGTTGACATGAGAAGCGTCGAGTCGACGCGCCAGGCGCTCGGCGGCACTTACCCAGCAGCGTCACTTTATATGGAAACCTCCTGGGTCGAAGAGCACAAGGAAGATGCGCAGAAACTCGCCAATGCCTTCGTGAAGACGCTGCGCTACATTCATGATCATTCTGGAGCAGAAATAGCCGAGAAGATGCCGCGCGATTTTTATGTCGGCGATAAGGATGGATACATTAAAGCCTTGGATGCCGGCAAAGGGATGTTCACCCCGGACGGCGTAATGCCGGAAGATGGTCCCAAGACTGTTCTTGCAGTGCTCTCCGAGTTCTCAAAGAACGTGAAGGGCAAGAAGATCGATCTGTCTAAGACTTACACGACTGAATTCGTGAAGAACGTCAAGTAGCGACGCGATCCGGGCTGTCCGGCATTCATTGCCGAAGACAGCCCACCTCCTTTGAACATTTGTCAGCGGTCGCACTCGATGCCACCGAAAGGATGTCACATGTCTCAAGTCTCGAGCCGTGAACCGGCCATAGAACTCATCAACGTCACGCGCCGTTTTGTCTCACCGACGGGAAAATCACTGACGGCACTAAAAGACTTCAACATGACCGTCGATCGCGGCGAATTCGTTGCCGTGGTCGGACCAACCGGTTGCGGCAAATCCACGACGCTGAACCTCGTTACGGGACTTGCCCGTCCCAGTGCGGGCGAAGTTCGGCTGATGGGTGGAGCTGTAAACGGGATCGACCCGCGTGTTGGCTTCGCTTTTCAGAAAGACGCTCTTTTCCCATGGAAGAACGTGATCGACAACGTGATGGCAGGTCCTCTTTTCAGGGGTCGCTCAAAAGCGGAAGCTGAAAAGCTGGCAAAAGATTGGCTTGCCCGCGTCGGCCTATCGAAGTTCCTGCATCACTATCCACACCAGCTATCCGGGGGCATGCGCAAACGTGTTTCGCTCGCGCAAACCTTTATCAACGAACCTGAAATCCTGCTGATGGACGAGCCGTTCTCGGCGCTCGACGTCCAGACGCGAACCGTTATGCACGAAGAATTGCTGAAGCTTTGGGCCGAGCGCCAAGCCTCCGTTGTGTTCGTTACCCACGATCTGGAAGAAGCGGTTGCCTTGGCCGACAAGGTCTATGTGCTGACGGCAGGACCTGCGACGGTGAAGTCTGTCTACAACATCGATCTTCCCCGGCCCCGTGTCGTGTCCGAGATCCGTTACGAACAACGCTTTATCGATTACTGCAAAACCATCTGGGACGATCTTCGGCAGGAAGTCGAAACCAGCTATCGCCGCGCAAGCCAGGCCGCTTGAGGGAGAAGATCATGGCACATACGACAATGGAAACAGTACCGGCCGTCGTCTTTCGCGCTGGAACCTCCGATGCTGAGATCGAGGCCGCCGCACAGAAAACGATCAGGCGTCGCAAGCAGATGGTGCTGTTCTGGCAGATCGCCATCCTCGTTTGCTCGCTGGCACTTTGGGAAATTGCCTCGGACCTCAACTGGATCGACCCGTTCTTCTATGCAAGCCCAAGCGCCGTGGCGGAGCGTCTTTACGACTGGGCCATTAACGGCACGACAGAAGGCTCTCTTTGGTACAATCTCGGCGTGACGATGGAAGAGGCATTGATCGGCTTTTTCACGGGCTCGATTGCAGGCGTGATCGTAGGTATCGGCCTTGGCCGCAACCAGATGCTTTCCGACATCTTTTCCGTCTACATCAAGGCGATCAATTCCATTCCACGCGTGGTTTTGGCGCCAATCTTCATCATGATTATGGGACTGGGCCTTGCTTCCAAGGTCGCCCTTGCTTTCATCATGGTATTTTTCGTGGTTTTTGCCAATGCCTTTCAGGGTGTAAGAGAAGCAGACAGGGACATGATTGCCAATGCCCGCATCCTCGGTGCATCCAATTGGCAGGTCACACGCACGGTGGTTATTCCCTCGGCGATGAGCTGGATTTTCGCCAGCTTGCATGTGTCCTTCGGCTTTGCCATCATCGGCGCCATTGTCGGCGAATTCGTCGGTGCTCGCTTCGGTATCGGACAGCTGATCTCAATTGCGAAGGGCACATTTGATGCTGCAGGTATGTTTGCTGCCATCGTTCTCGTAATGCTCGTCACACTCGCCGCTGAAGCCGTCATGACGGCGATCGAAAATCGCCTTGCGAAATGGCGTCCTCAGCAGCATTTGGACACGCACTAGACGTAGCGACGCCGGGCTCTCTTGCGTAGCCCGTGAAGACCCCCTTGCTGACATATCGGCCGGAAGCGCAACCTTCCGGCCGATATTTCGTTGTGCTCACCATCAGAACGGGCTGCTGGTCCACCGTGAGGACCTATGCCGACGAGAGTTTATTAAGGCGAGCAGCCTTGGCATCGCTGCCGAAGGAGATCTTATGATGAACGCCTATATGACCGTGGGAGCAAACGATCACGCAACGTCCTGCGCATTCTACGACACGGTTTTGCCGACGATCGGGTGGTCCAGCCATGAGAGTTTCGACGGTTGGAAGAGCTATTCCGTCGGCGGACGTGGCGAGGGCTTAGTTTTCTGGGTCTGCAGGCCCTTCAACGGGGAGCCCGCAACAAGCGGCAACGGTACAATGGTCGGCTTCATGGCCAAGTCTTGCGAGGAAGTAGACAGATTTTACGCAGCCGCGATGAAGGCTGGCGGTCAGGATGAGGGCGCGCCGGGGCCTCGTCCGCAGTATGGTGAAAAGTGGTATGCCGCTTATCTTCGGGATCCTAGCGGCAACAAGCTTGCGGTCGTATTCAACGGCTAACATGCCGCCTCACCCGGAGGAAACTGATCCAATCCGCAGTCTTGGGGCTGCCGTTTCACGATGGGAGCCACCGCTCGGTGACCTTAAGACGATTATCCCTTACCGCTGGCGACAGGAATGGTAATCGTCACGAAAAGCCCGCCGGACGGCGATCGGTCGAGCATGACTTTTCCGTCGGCGGCATCCACCACCTCCCGGACGATCGCCAGTCCTAAGCCGCTACCCTCTCCCTGCGTTCCCATGATCCGGTAAAAACGCTCGAAAACTTGCTGTCGCTCATGGTCAGGTATACCAGGCCCATTGTCTTCAACGGTCAAGATTGCGGAAGAACCAATCTGCCTGACGCAGACCGTCACCGCACCTCCGGCAGGCGTATACGTCAACGCGTTATCAACGAGATTGACGACCATTTCGCCTAGCATGGTTCCATCGCCCGTGACGTAAACCGGCCGCTCCGCCTCCAGGCCAAGGTCGATGTCGCGGCGTAAAGCGGTTTCCGCAAGGTTTTCAAGCACGCGGCGCGCCGTGGCCGATAGATCGACGGCTTCGCTCCGCGGCCGCCTGCTTCCAGGCTCGGCGCGCGACAGGGTAAGAAGCTGCCCGGCAAGGCGTGTGACCTGCCGCGTGCTTTTCTGTAGCGCGGCAAGCGCCTCATTGCGTGCCTCGGGCCGCGCCTCGCGGGCAGCAACGCTCGCCTGCGTGGCGATCAGTGCCAAGGGAGTGCGCAATTGGTGGGCTGCATTGGCGACAAACCGGCGTTGCGCAGCCATCTGGTTTTGGACGCGCTCCATGTAATCGTTGAGCGCAAGCACCAAAGGTCGCAATTCAAGCTGAACCATAGCCGGCGATAGCGGCGCAAGGTTCTCGCGGCCACGGGCACGAACTTCGTCCCGAAGCCTAAGGACAGGCCCCAGACCCCAGCGAAGCGCCAGAACCAGAGCAGCGCCGGCAACGACCACGAGAATAAGCTGATTGGTGAAGTCGGAGAACCATAAATTGCGCCTGATAGCTGTATGGCTATTTAAAGTGACGGCGACGACGACGGATATCACGCCGTCTGCCTCCAGCCCGACGACGGGGTGGCTGAGGACGACGGCACGCATCGGACGGCCGCGGAAGAAGATTTCTTCCCCGCTTCGCGTAACCTCAGGAATAGGCAGGTCCGGATAACCGGCAATCAGGTTCCCCCACGGCGTCATCACACGGTAAAAAACCTGATCTCCATATCCCGTATCGAACATCTCAAGAGCGGCAGGCGGAATATCGCCGTTTAACGTTCCCGCTTCATCCATCCTGACGGCTTCAGCGATAACACGCGCCGATGCCGTCAGCATCTGATCGCTCACCAGATCGGCAGCAGCGCTGGCGGACCTGAAGCTCACGTAGAGGTTGAGGCAAAGTGTGATCAGCAGTGTCAGAAGAACAAAACCGAGAAGCTGCACCCTGAGACTGTGCCGAAAAACCATAAACTTACGAAAGACCCCTAAGGTCCCATTTTTTGGTTCTTTTTCGGCATTGGCCTGATCAGACATGACGTAGCAGATACCCAAGTCCGCGAAGCGTTGCGATCTGCACATTGCTTCCCTCGAGCTTTTTGCGAACGCGGTGGACATAGACTTCTATCGCACTCGCATCTGCAGCATCGTCAAAGCCGAAGACGCTTCCCGTCAGGCTTTCTTTCGGAACCGTATTGCCAGCCTTCATGATGAGATGTTCAAGCACCGCATGTTCTCGCGGGGTCAGTTGCAAGGGCGCTCCCGACAGGATGAACTGGCGTGTTGCGCCATCAAGGGAAAGATCGCCCACGGCGATTTGCGGCGCGGCAAGATCATGGCCTCGCCGGATAACGGCGCGAAGGCGCGCCTCCAACTCGGCAATTTCGAATGGTTTTGCAAGATAGTCGTCCGCTCCGCTATCGAGACCTGCAACACGGCCTTCCAGGCTGGCGTTTGCCGTCAGGATGATGACGGGCGTCCGATCTCCTGCACGACGGAGTTGCTTCAGAAGTGTCAGGCCATCCATCTTGGGCAAAGACAGATCGAGGATCAAGGCGGCATAGGGCGCGACCTTCAGCATCAATTCTGCTTCATCACCGTCAGCGGCTATATCAACGGTGTATTGCGCCTGCCGCAGCGCCTTGGCGAGCCATGCCGCCAATTCGTAATTGTCCTCAACGACCAGTAAACGCATCCCCACTCCACCGCGCTGGCAGATTCTCCTCAAACACTGCTTCAACGGATCGGGCAAAACAAGTCAACGAAAAAGCAAAGGCCGAACACCGCACTGTTCTTAATGTATCCGCCGCCTCGATGACGGATGCGGTTTTGTCCAGTACGTAACCGAGCCCGTCTCAAACAGAAAAGCTGCGGAACGCGTGTGGCGTCCAGCAGCTTTTTGGCCTTTGATCCCGGAATAAGGTTTATTCCGCTGGGACGGCGTTTGGACCGACAAGTTGCGGATTGGTTGGGCGGCCAGCCAAAGCGTCCGCAAACATCTGCTTATCCAGTTCGTTTTCCCACCGTGCAACGACCACGGTTGCAACAGCATTGCCGACGAGGTTCGTGAGCGCACGGCATTCGGACATGAAGCGATCAATACCAAGGATAAGCGCCATACCAGCAACCGGAACAGCCGGGACGACCGACAGCGTTGCGGCCAGAGTGATAAAGCCAGCACCGGTGATGCCGGCTGCGCCCTTCGAGCTCAACATTGCGACCAGCAGCAAGAGAACTTGATGCTCGAGGTCCAGTGGCGTTCCCGTTGCCTGCGCGATAAACAGAGCCGCAAGCGTCATATAGATGTTCGTACCGTCAAGGTTGAAGGAATATCCCGTCGGGATTACCAGACCGACGACAGAACGTTTGCAGCCAGCACGCTCCATCTTCGCCATCAGCCCGGGCAGCGCCGCTTCTGATGAAGATGTGCCCAAAACCAGAAGAAGTTCTTCTTTGATGTACCGGATCAGCGAGATAATCGAGAAGCCGTTATAACGGGCAACCGCGCCGAGCACGACAAGAACGAAGAGCAGCGACGTGAGATAGAACGTACCGATCAAGAAGGCGAGGTTTTGAATGGAGCCGACGCCGTACTTGCCGATCGTAAACGCCATGGCGCCAAATGCACCGATCGGCGCTGCTTTCATCAAGATTGCAACAAGCTTGAAGACCGGTGCCGTCAGCGCCTGAAGAAACTCTACGACAGGCTTGGCGCGCTCCCCGACCATCGCAAGTGCGATACCGAACAAGACCGAGAAGAACAGAACCTGCAGGATATCGCCCTGAGCAAAAGCTCCAACGATCGTGTCAGGGATGATGTTCATCAAGAAGCCGGTGATCGTCGCATCATGCGCCTTTTGGGTATAGGTCGCGACTGCCTTTGCGTCGAGTGTGGCTGGATCAATGTTCATTCCAGCGCCCGGCTGCACCACATTGGCAACAATGAGACCGACGATGAGCGCCAGCGTTGAAAAGACGAGGAAGTAAATCATCGCCTTACCGGCAACGCGGCCGACTTTTTGAAGGTCGGACATGCCGGCAATACCTGTCGCCACCGTCAGGAAAATTACCGGGGCAATGATCATCTTGACCAGCTTGATAAAGGCATCGCCAAGCGGCTTCAGCGCCGCACCGGTTTCCGGATAGAAATGACCGATCAGAATGCCTGCAGCGATTGCCACGAGAACCTGAAAATAAAGGTGACGATAAAAAGGTAGTTTGACGCTTGGCTGCGCCGGCGCATGTGCAAGTTCCATTTAATCCTCCAAAAGCGCCGCCGCAGCTTCCCCCCGGGGGCGCGTTTTCTTGCCTGTCATTCACTCTGCAATGAAGCAGTTCACCTGCTGTCTCAGCATTTGCAAAACGCGTGCCAGATGAGAATGTTCTTGTTAACCACCTGATATAACTCGATAAGACAAGATGTATGTCTTCACACTTTGAGCGGTTTTTCGCACAACTCTTGCATGATGTGCGGATACATGCACATTAGATGGATGCTCATCGCAAGCCACAAATCGTCAACCAATCGGGCCTTACCCTTTCATGGATGGTTGCCGTGGCTGGTCTTCGCGGTGGCGGCTAGCTTTGTTTTGGCTGTGCTGATGATTGCATCGGGTTACTACGCTCGACAGTCGGCCTTCGACAGTCTCATTGACCAAGGCCATACCGACGCAAGTCTAAAGACCGCTCTTCTGCAGGCCGTTCTGGAAAGACCTCGCGCATTGCCGCTGTTGCTTGCCGAGGACCAGCAGTTGATTGCTGCGCTGACGAGCCCCGGCAATCAGCCCCTGCTTCAAGCCCTTGATGGCAAGTTAGAGCGGCTTGTCACGAACAGCAGCGCTTCGGTGCTCTACCTAACCGGACCTGATGGCGTCGCGGTTGCCTCCAGCAACTGGCGTGAGCCGCTGAGCTTTGTTGGAAACGACTACTCGTTTCGAGACTATTTCCGACAGGCTGTTCTTGCTGGAACGGCGGAGCATTTCGCCCTCGGAAATGTCAGCAAACGACCAGGACTTTACATTTCGAGGCGCGTGGAAGGCGATGGCCGCTTTATCGGCGTCGTCGTTGTAAAAATGGAGTTTGATCGCCTGGAGCGAGACTGGAGTGAAAGCGGCAGGCCGACCTTCGTCACGGATCAAGACGGTGTCGTGCTGATCACCAGCGTGCCATCCTGGCGTTTTTCGACAGTGGATAAAATTGCACCCGAGCGGATCGCATCGATCAAGCAGTCGCTGCAATACGGCGATGCTCCCCTGACGCGACTGCCGATCAGAACCTTGGAGGCCATCGCGACGGACGCCTCTATCGTCCGCGCCGTTTTTCCAGGCCAAAGCGGCGCTGAATATTTAAAACTTTCCGTGCCGATTGCGACAACGCCTTGGAGGCTACAATATCTGCTCCCAACCGAAGCGACTGTGACATCCGCCACGCGAGAAGCAAGGCTTCTTGCTTTCGCATTTTTCACCCCGTTTGCAGGTTTGGCAGGATTTCTTCTGCGCAGGCGGCAGGTTCTTGCAATGCGGATCGCTGATGAGAAGATCGTGCGTGAAGAACTTGAACGGCGGGTTGCTGCCCGAACGGAAGATCTAAGCCAGGCGCGTGACCGCCTCCAAGCCGAAATTGCCGATCATCGCGCCACGGAGACAAGGCTGCAAGTGGTGCAGCAGGAGCTGGTGCAAGCCAACCGGCTTGCAATTCTCGGTCAGGTCGCAGCCGGTGTCGCCCACGAAATCAACCAGCCTGTGGCCACCATTCGTGCCTATGCTGATAATGCTCGAACCTTCCTGTCCCGCAAGCAACAAAAGGCGGCCGACGAGAATCTTGGTGAGATCGCGGCACTGACCGAACGCATTGGTACGATTACGGAAGAGCTTAAAGCATTTGGGCGCAAAGGCCGGACGCCGGCAGGCGCGGTCGACCTGCGCAGCGCGATCGAGGGCGCCGTCATTCTACTGAGAAGCCGCTTTGCAGGGCATATCGAAGCGCTGAAAATCAGTCTTCCCCCGCCCGGCTTCATGGTGAAAGGAACGCGTGTCCGCATTGAGCAGGTCCTGATAAACCTCTTCCAGAA
Organism: Oryzifoliimicrobium ureilyticum; assembly: GCF_037199735.1. Taxonomy (NCBI): domain Bacteria; kingdom Pseudomonadati; phylum Pseudomonadota; class Alphaproteobacteria; order Hyphomicrobiales; family Rhizobiaceae; genus Oryzifoliimicrobium; species Oryzifoliimicrobium ureilyticum. The sequence continues at coordinate 150,120 of NZ_JBBBVQ010000003.1, forward strand.
TGCTCTCGAAGCGCTCGAAGGCAGGCCGGATGCTCGTGTCGAGGTAACCGTTGAAGACCGTGGCGATCTGGCGATTATCCGCGTCAGTGACAATGGGCCAGGCATAGACTCCGATATCCGAGACTCGCTGTTCTCCCCTTTCAACACGTCAAAAGAAAAGGGTCTGGGGCTTGGCCTGGTCATCTCCAAAGATATCGTCAGCGATTACGGCGGACGCATAGAACTAGAAGAGAGCGAATGCGGCGCGACCTTTGCCGTCTACCTCTGCAGGATTGAATCATGAGCGAATTAACCGATGTCATGCTTGTCGACGATGATCCGGATCTTCTGAAGGCGACGGCGCAAACCCTGGAACTTGCGGGCTTTGCGGTGAGCCGGTTTTCTCGGGCTGCCGCGATGCTCGCAAAAATGCACATCGATTATCCAGGTGTCATTGTATCCGATATTCTCATGCCTGAAATCGATGGGCTGGAGTTACTTGACCTAGTCCGTAGCCGAGATCAGGACATTCCGGTGATCTTGATGACAGGGCATGGCGATATCCCGATGGCTGTGAGAGCCATACAAAATGGCGCGTATGACTTTATCACCAAACCGTTTTCTCCGGAGCGGCTGGCGCAGACAGTCAAGCGCGCGCTGGAGACTCGCCGTTTGCAGCTGGAAAATAAGGCGTTGCGTGAAGCCGTCGATTTTGCGGAAGAGGACCTACCGCTGATTGGCCAGACACCGGCCATGGAAAGGCTTCGCCGGATCATTCGCCAGATTGCAGATACGGATGTCGACGTTTTGATCACCGGCGAGACTGGAAGCGGGAAGGAGGTCGTGGCCAACCTTTTGCACCGCTGGAGCCGACGTGCCAAAGGCCATTTCGTCGCCTTGAACTGTGGGGCCCTGCCCGAAACCGTCATCGAAAGCGAGCTTTTCGGCCACGAGACGGGCGCTTTTACCGGTGCGCAGAAAAAGCGGGTGGGACGAATCGAATACTCTTCGGGCGGCACGCTTTTTCTCGACGAGATTGAAAGCATGAAGCTTTCGACCCAGGTCCATATGCTTCGCGTGCTCGAAGGCCGCGTCGTCTCACCGTTGGGAAGCAACGAGGTCAAACCCGTCGACCTGCGTGTAGTAGCTGCCGCGAAGAAGGATTTGAATGAGGCGGCACGCGAAGGGAGCTTTCGCGAAGATCTTTACTATCGACTGAACGTGGTCACCATTTCCATTCCGCCTCTGCGAGACCGACGCGCCGACGTTGCCCTGCTCTTCAACTACTTCATCCAAAGGGCGTCAAAACGTTTCGGGCGGGAAACGCCGTCAATCCCCCCGCAAGTGCAGCGACATCTTGAAACCCATCACTGGCCCGGCAACGTTCGTGAACTTGCTCACTATGCCGAACGCTTCGTGCTCGGCTTAGCAGAGGATGTAGGCACCGCGTCGCCTACGGCGACACCTCCTAGCCGAAGCCTGCCAGAACGCCTCGACGAATACGAGGCGCAGATCATCCGCGATGCCTTGAAGGCAAGCGACGGCGATGTTCGGACGACCCTGGAAAAGCTCGGCATTCCGCGCAAAACGTTTTACGACAAACTCCAAAGACACGGCATAGAGCGCGCCGCCTACGCAACGACGTCCCGAAAATCGGACGTGGATTTCGGCAAGCCAGATGCCTGATGCCAGTCGAGATGCAAACAATGCGCCCTCTAGAGATGCAGAGCGCACCATAGTCATACGGTCGCAACAGCGGCCGGATGGTTAATGATGAGCTGGCCACAATACCCCTTCCTGCCCGCGAGGTTCCCATGAGTATCGAAACTGTACGATCCTTTTTTGCGCAGCATGCACCTGACATCAACGTCATCGAGACTGAACAAAGCTCAGCCACTGTTGCGCTTGCGGCGGAAGCACATGGGGTTGAGCCGGCCCAGATTGCCAAAACCATCTGCTTGAAGGTGGGCGAGCGCACTGTTCTTGTCGTGACGTGCGGCACGGCAAAGCTCGATAACCGCAAATGCAAGGATGTCTTTGGCGCTAAGCCGCGTATGCTCGGCGTTGATCAGGTGGAGGCTGCAACGAGCCACCCTGTTGGCGGGGTATGTCCCTTCGGATTACCCACGCCTTTGCCGATCTATTGCGATCTTTCCTTGCAAGCATTTGCGGAAGTCTTGCCCGCGGCAGGCTCACCGAATTCGGCAGTTCGCATCTCTCCCGAACGTCTTGCTGTGCTCACAGAAGCAACTTGGGTCGATGTCTGCCAATAATGCCTCAAGATTTTGTGTCGCGGCACGCCTTCAAAACAGAAGATTCAATTCTTATATCTTGCGTGACACCGTGCGCGTAGCGCACTCAAGGAGATAAAGATGAACCGTGCAGCATCCCGTTTTTCGAAGATCGCGCTTGCCGCTGTCATCGCGGGAGCGTCCGTTTTGGCGTCCGTAGCGGATGCTGACGCACGCCGTGCGGGCGGCATGGGATTTGGAAGCCGTGGAACACGGACGTTCGAAGCCCCGACCGTCACGCGCACTGCGCCGGCGCCGGCAGCTCCCATTGACCGGTCGATGACACCGCGTCCGGCTCCGACGGCTAATCAACCTGCTTTCGGCACTCAGCGGCCTGGCCTGTTTGGCGGCTTCGGACGGTCGATGATTGGTGGATTGGTCGCTGGCGGCTTGATCGGACTGATGCTTGGACACGGCTTCGGCGGCGGAATGGGCTTCCTTGGGTTCTTGCTGCAGCTTGGCCTCATTGCGGTCCTGATTTCGTTCCTTATGCGGATGTTCGCCCAGCGACGGCAGGCGACTCCGGGGCCAGCCCCATCAAGTTCAATGATGCAATCACCATATTCACGCGACAATGGGTCCTCCGGAATCCCGAGTATCGGCGGTGGCCTTGGTTCTCAACAAAGCCGCTTTCGCAAAGCCGGTGGCGATGAACTCGGCTTGACACAACGCGATCTCGATAGTTTCGAGCGTACGCTTTCTGCTCTTCAGACTGCATATGCGTCCGAGGACTATGGGGCTCTACGATTGATCACAACGCCAGAAGCGATGTCTTATCTTGCCGAAGAACTTGGTGAAAACGCAACGAACGGCGTGCGTAACAAGGTTTCGGACGTCAAACTTTTGCAAGGCGACATTTCCGAAGCCTGGCGTGAGGGTGCAAAAGAATATGCGACTATTGCTATGCGGTACTCGGCGATCGATGCGCTCGTTGACCGCAACACCGGCCGACTTGTTAGTGGTGATGACCGCACACCTCAGGAAAGCGTCGAAGTCTGGACATTTGTTCGAGAAAACGGTGGCATGTGGAAAGTGTCTGCAATTCAAGGCACAGAACAACGCGCTGCCTGATTTTTGATAAAGTAAGCAACACCCTCCGTTGGTCTGGACACACGGAGGGTGTTTTCTTTTTTAAGGCAGCGCGCACCAACGGGTCATCACCGTCAATCGAACTTGGTTGAATCGAAGGAATAGCCGGAAGCGGCTCCGCCCAGATCAATATCGCTGGAATCTGACCTCTGAAGTCGAATGATAAATCAGCAACAACTGATAAATTAAGCACCAAACCAGATCGAAGCGTACCGCCCAGGCTCAAACAGCACTACCTCAGCCCGGTCTACTGGATTAGTGATAGCTCACCAACTGCGTGCGTCCTTTGTCGCTACGGCCGCTGCATTCTGCTTTTGATGGGCTCCGCTCGCTCCTATCCGACGGATTTGCTTTGAGAAACGGAAGGTGCCCCTTCAGCAGGTCGCGAAAGCGCCGCAGTGGTGAATAATGCCTTGAGGAAGAACCATGGCCATCACTGCTGAGAACACGCCGCGCTTTGAAAAGGCGACCATGTCTATTCTGGTCGCTGTCAGCTTTTGCCACATGCTGAACGACATCATGCAATCGCTGCTGTCGTCGCTTTATCCGCTCTTCAAGGCGAATTATAATCTCGACTTTGTCCAGATCGGCCTGCTGACCATGACTTTTCAGGTCACAGCTTCTTTGCTACAGCCGGTCGTCGGTTTAGCCACCGATCGCTGGCCAATGCCCTTCTCACTGCCGATCGGCATGGCGAGCACCTTTTGCGGTCTCATCCTGCTCGGTAACGCCACCAACTTTCCGCTTCTGCTTCTTGCGGCAAGCCTCATTGGTATCGGGTCCTCGATCTTTCACCCAGAGTCCTCGCGCGTGGCTCGCGTCGCCTCGGGCGGCAGACATGGCTTTGCACAGTCCTTTTTTCAGGTGGGTGGCAACGCAGGACAGGCCATAGGTCCATTGATCGCCGCCTTTATCGTTCTGCCGCTCGGCCAGCACAGCGTGGCGTGGCTTTCCGCCATCGCAATGCTGGGGATACTAGTTCTGGGTTGGGTGGGGAACTGGTATAGCGGTCACCATCGCAGAAGCGGCAATCGCGCAGCTCCCTCGAAAACGCTGCCTCTTGCTCGTCAAAAGGTGATGATCGCCTTTCTCATTCTTGTGCTTCTGACAGCAACGAAGAATGTCTATATGGCTAGTATTTCCAGCTATTTTACCTTTTACGCGATCCACAAGTTCGGCGTCAGCGTGCAAGGTGCCCAGATCATGCTGTTCCTGTTCTTGGGCAGTGTTGCCGTCGGCACTTTCCTCGGGGGACCAATCGGCGACAAAATGGGCGCACGTTTCGTGATTTGGTTCTCCATTCTCGGCGTCATCCCGTTCGCTTTGCTCCTGCCCTACGCAAACTTCTTTTGGACATGCATATTGAGCGTGGTGATCGGCCTGATTTTCGCATCGGCTTTTTCGGCGATCGTCGTCTTCGCTCAGGAACTGGTGCCCGGACGCGTCGGTATGATTGCCGGGATATTCTTTGGCTTTGCTTTCGGCGCTGGTGGTCTCGGCGCGGCTGTTCTCGGCACGTTTGCTGACAGCTACGGTATCGAATTCGTCTACCGGATCTGCTCTTATCTGCCTCTTCTTGGCCTGTTGACCGTGCTCCTGCCGTCTATCCCGCGGGCAAATGCACTCAAGTAACCGCCAATAGAATGTTGTCGTATCGCAAGAACGCGATACGACAACCAATCATGTTTTAAAGAAGGTTTCGGCGCGCCAGATTTGTCATCAGCGCCGACAGCCCGAACGTCCATGGCGGGCATTCGGTGGAAAGACCGACGGTGTTGCGCAGGGTCCCCAATCCTGGCGAGGCGATTTCCACCACGTCGCCTTGTTTATGGGTAAAACCTTGCCCCGGATTTTCACGATCTTGGGTTGGAGCAAACAGGGTGCCGAGGAAGAGCATGAAACCATCAGGATATTGATGGTGTTTGCCACAGGTCTGCGCCACGAGATCAAGCGGATCCCGACTGATGGCAGACATAGAGCTTCGTCCTTTAAGGACGAACCCTTCCGGTCCCGTGACCGTAAGATCCAGTTCCGCGCGACGAACGTCTTCGATCGTATAACTCTCATCGAAAAGCCGTATGAACGGACCGATGGCAGCGGACGCATTATTGTCTTTTGCCTTGCCGAGTAGAAGAGCGGATCTACCTTCCACATCCCGCAGATTCACGTCGTTGCCGAGGCTCGCTCCCTTTACGTTTCCTCGGCTATCAACCGCGAGCACAATCTCGGGCTCGGGATTGTTCCAGGTCGATACCGGATGCAAGCCTACGCCCGCCCCCCAGCCGACGGCTGACAAGACGGGGGCCTTGGTAAACACCTCGGCATCCGGACCGATGCCAACCTCAAGATACTGCGACCACATTCCCTCCTGAATGAGCGCTTCCTTAACTTTCTGAGCCTGTGGAGAACCGGCTTTGAGAGCCGCCAAGCTGCCGCCGATCAGGTCGCTGACACGCTCGCGAATGCCCGCCGCGCGCTGCGGATCGCCTGCGGCCTTCTCTTCGATTACACGCTCGATCATCGACTGCGCGAAGGTGACGCCACATGCTTTAATGACTTGAAGATCGCAGGGCGCAAGCAAACCGAACCTCTGATTTTCCGCGCTTAAGCTCGCCTCGGCGATCTCATCGAGGGAAGCAAGCGGGCGCCCATCTGCATGACGAACGTAGCTGGCTGGATCATCCTTTTCCAGAAGCTGGCTGACGGTTGCAGCTGCGCTCGCCGTAACATCGAAGACCGTTCCGTCGCGAACGGTAACCACGCAAGGACCGTTCAGCTCGCGATCCCAGACGCGACCGACCAGAACGCCTCTCCTCGCAGCCTCATCAATAACCAGATGTGACATTTTTCCTCCTTCACTTTTGCCACCATAGAAGGCAGCATGAAGTGGCTGACCATGTTTTGGACTCGCTCGCAAGGTCGCTCGCGTATTTCAGATGAACTTATTCATTCTCGTAACGACTCCGTAATGCAATTCTGGAAGATTTCCGAAGTCGGACAAGGGGAACGGGTGGATAATGGCAAATACCAAGAATGACTGGATCTGCCGACGCGCTTACGCCATTTGGGAAGAGCAAGGTCGCCCCGAAGGGCGCGGAGACGTTCACTGGCGTCAAGCAGCAGAAGAATATGCAATGCTTGAACACACGAGAGCATCCACCGATGGAAGCGAACTGCTTCAAAAACTCAAGGATATGGGGCGGCTGATGCAGGAAGCCGGCAACAGAGCAACGACGTCTTCACAGGCACAACTGGTTCTTTCACGCGCCAGAAAGTAGCAAAAAAAGGGTTCGTCAACGGCCATGGACCTTGGCCGCCAACACGGCGCCTTGGCAAAATTGACGTGCGTAAATTTTTATGGTCTAGATCCTCCTGTTTGATGAGCGAGCCGGCATCATCGGCAAAGTGCGGAGGCGCCATTCGCCGATAAAGGCAGATGGAGGTGGGTCGATGACAAAGATACTGACAATAGGCGAAATCTTGGTTGAAATCGTCGCGACCGAAAAGGGTGACGGCTTCAGACAGCCCGTTCCTTTAATCGGTCCATTTCCCTCCGGCGCACCAGCAATTTTCATCGATCAGGTGGGCCGCTTGGGGCATGAATGTGCCATCATCTCGGCAGTCGGGAATGACGATTTTGGGCAGGTCAATCTCACACGTTTGCGGGCCGATCGGGTCGATGTAACAGGCATTCACATCGACATGGATCGACCGACCGGCAGCGCCTTTGTCCGATATCGGCCTGACGGTAGCCGTGCCTTCGTTTTCAACATTCGCCATAGTGCTTGCGGCACCATCGCGGTCTCGCCGCAGGGCCAACATCTCATCGACACAGCTGCGCATCTTCATGTGATGGGTTCGTCTTTGATCGCTCCTTCAGTGGTCGATATCACACTGACGGCAATGCGATCCATCAAGGCTCGAGGTGGAAGCGTATCGTTTGATCCGAATTTACGCGCTGAAATTCTCGATAGCCCTGGGATGCGCGATGCCTTGAGTGCCGTTTTGGCAGAAACAGATATCTTTTTGCCGAGTGGCGAAGAATTATTCCTGTTTGCGGAAGCTGACACGATAGAAGACGCCGTCGAGGAACTCCTGCAGCGTGGCATTAAAGCTGTTGTCCTCAAACAGGGAGAAAAAGGCGCGTCGTACTTCCACGGTAACGGCAGGGTCACAGAGGAAGGCATGAGCGTTGAGGAAGTCGATCCGACCGGCGCGGGCGATTGTTTCGGTGCGGCATTTGTGACGCTTTTCCTTGAAGGTGCGACACCGAGCCACGCGCTGCGATACGCCAATGCGGCGGGCGCACTTGCCGTCACGAAGACAGGACCTATGGAAGGTGCTGCTACACGTGCCGAAATAGAAACCTTCCTTGCCAGCCGGAGCCGGTGATATGGCGATCAATCCTCTTCACGATATTGCGCAGTGGCGCACCCGCAAATCCGGGATTCGGGGAATTCCTTCCGTCTGCTCCGCGCACCCGCTTGTCATCGAAGCTTCGATGTTACGCGCGATGGAAGCGGACAGCCTCCTTTTGGTGGAAGCGACCTGCAACCAGGTCAACCAGGAGGGTGGCTATACCGGCATGAAGCCGTCTGATTTTCGTTTATTCGTGGAGAAGATCGCGAAGAAGGTATTCTTTCCGCTCGAAAAGCTCATACTTGGCGGGGACCACTTGGGTCCTAATCCATGGAAACACTTACCCGCCGATGACGCGATGGGCAGGGCTGCGGCGATGATCGAGGCCTATGCGAAAGCGGGCTTTGCGAAACTTCACCTGGATACGAGCATGGGATGCGCTGGAGAGCCTGTCGCACTCTCGGATGAGATGACTGCCCAGCGGGCAGCCAGACTTGCCAGCGTTGCTGAAAGAGCAATTGAAGGCTCGCAGGCCGTCTTGCCCGTTTATGTCATCGGAACTGAAGTTCCGATCCCGGGCGGAGCCATGGAAGAGCTGGACATACTGGAAGTGACATCACCAGAAGCGGCAGTCGAGACGGTTGAGATCCACCGAAAGGCCTTCCGAGATGCGGGCGTAGAAAATGCTTTCTCGCGCGTCATTGCGGCAGTCGTGCAGCCCGGCGTCGAGTTTGGTAATCACAATGTCATCGCCTATGCTCCGGAGACCGCAAAGGCATTGAGCGCGAGCCTTGCGAGATTGCCCGGCATGGTTTTTGAGGCCCACTCGACAGACTATCAAACGCCGGAAGCGCTGCGTCAGCTTGTCGACGATGGATTTGCAATCCTGAAGGTAGGCCCTGGTCTGACCTTCGCGTTGCGAGAGGCACTATATGGCCTTGATGCAATCGCATCTTTCCTGAACCCGTCTGCACGCGCTCAGACATTGATGGAAACCGCTGAGCAGGTGATGATTCAGAAACCGGAGAACTGGAATAAATACTACAAGGGCTCCAGGGAAGAGCTTCTGATTCAACGTCATTTTTCCTACAGCGACCGCATCAGATACTACTGGCCTCAGCCCGAGATGACACACTCGGTAGAGGAACTGTTCGCATTTTTCGAAGGTCAGGAAATCCCGGAAACGCTCATCAGCCAATATCTTAACGGGCTTTATCCGCAAGTTCGGTCCCGCAAATCCGGCAACTCGCCCAAGGAATTGGTGCTTGCTTCCATACAGCGTGTCTTAGACGATTATTTCATGGCATGTGAGATCTAAAAAATGCCGCCCTGCTTACGTGCGCAAGCAAGACGGCATCCGTCTAAAATAGACTAGGCATCGTCAATCAGGTTAGGCTGCACGGCGCTCGTGGCGGCCTTCCTCGACTTCCTCGACGATCTTGGCGACAAAGGCGTCAAGATCGTCTGGAGAACGCGACGTGATGATACCCTTGTCAGTTACCACCTTTTCGTCTTTCCAGTCGGCTCCAGCGTTCTGGACGTCGGTTTTGATGGACCAGTAGGAGGTTGCCTGACGGCCGCGCAAGGCATCGACTTCAACCAGAAGCCAGGGCGCATGGCAGATGGCCGCAACGACCTTGCCTGAATTTACGAATTCCTTGACGACACGAAGCGCGTCCTTCTCCAGACGCAGCTTGTCCGGATTGATCTGACCGCCCGGCAGAACGATCGCGTCGAAGTCTTCGACCTTCACGTCCTTTGCAAGCAGATCAACGGAAACGGTATCGCCCCAATCGGTCTTGTCCCAGCTCTTGATCTCGCCGTCTTTGACAGAGGCGATCTTTACAGTTGCACCGCGACCGCGAAGCTGCTCAAGCGGTACACGCAGCTCGGAGCGTTCGTAGCCATCTGTTGCAAGGATGAGGATCTTTGCTGAATTGATGGAAGGCATGTCGTCCCTTTCTCTGTTTCAGAGTTTAATTCAATCGAAGCTATCTACGGCCGCTAAAAAGCAGCTTGGACCACTTCCAATCTCGTGTCTTGAGCATGTCTGGGTTCGATTCCAGACGGCGCGCCAGCGCCGCATGCTGGGGGTGTAACCGATGAGCAGCGTGATCGTTCCGCAATTGATAGGTGCATCTTTGAGGTCCATAGGAGAGACATCACGGCGCAGGAAAAACGTTGTCGACCAGATATTGCCTCTTGCCGCGGGCCTCTTTGCCGACATCTATGCCTGCACTTTAACCCTTACCGCGCGCGCTAGCGCCCGCCGATTGGACTTTGGAAAGGAACTGCTTTGGATATTACCTTCATCGGTCTTGGCAGAATGGGACTGGCAATGGCGGAAAACCTGCTGAAAGCCGGCCACCGCGTCACAGTCTATAACCGCTCGCCTAAAAAGGCTGAGACGCTCGCTGCCCAAGGTGCGGTCGTTGCTCCTACGCCCGCTGCGGCCGTCGATCACGCGGAGATTGTGGTCACTATGCTTGCTGACGACAAGGCGCTCGATGGCATCTGCTTTGGACCTGAAGGCATTATTACGCGCCTTCCGAAAGGAACTCTACACGTTTCCTGCAGCACGATCAGCGTCACAATGGCAGATAGACTTTCGGCAGCGCATGCTGACGCCGGGCATGATTTTGTGTCTGCGCCGGTCTTCGGCCGTCCTGAAGCCGCCGCCGCCGGCAATCTCTTCATCGTTGCAGCAGGAGCTAGAGCCGCGCTTGAAAAGGCGCAGACTGTCTTTTCGGCAATTGGGCAGAAAAGCTTCATTGTCTCCGAGGAGCCGAGAGCTGCCAATCTCGTGAAACTCAGCGGCAATTTCCTCATCGCTTCAGTTATCGAGAGTTTGGGCGAAGCAATGGCGCTTGTCGAAAAAGGCGGCATCGACAAGAAAGCCTATCTCGAGATCCTGACGTCGACCTTGTTCAATGCCCCGGTCTACAAAACCTACGGTGGACTCATCGCGGATCAAAAGTTTGATCCGGCCGGATTTGCCGCGCCGCTCGGGCAGAAAGATGTGAGGCTGACGTTGGAAGCGGGTGAACTTCTCGGTGTGCCGCTTCCGATTGCAAGTCTTCTGCGCGACCGCTTCCTCAGGCTGATCGCTCAGGGCGGTGAAAATCTTGACTGGTCAGCTATCGGCGCGCTGCCTGCAAAGGATGCCGGACTAAAATGAGCAGCCGCCAAGAGAAATCCCTGCGCTTGAATGAGGATCATCAAATTGAGAGACTGCTGTTTCGCGAGAACGGTATGATCCCCAACAACCCTGATTTACCGGTCATCTTGTATCGCGGCGTTTTCGACCGAAATGAAAGCGATGTCGCGGCATCGCTTGAAGGCTTGTTTTCGCAGACAGGCTGGCCGCCGGCCTGGCGAAACGGTGTTTATCAGTTCCATCATTACCATTCCAACGCACACGAAGTTTTGGGATTCGCAAAGGGATCGGCAGATTTAATTCTCGGAGGGGAAGGCGGAACAGCCGTGAGGGTCGAAGCAGGCGATATCGCTCTTTTGCCGGCTGGCACCGGTCATTATCGATTGAGCTGCACGGACGACTTTCTCGTGGTCGGAGCCTATCCTCCCGGTCAAAGCCCGGACCTTCGCCGGCAAGCGCCCTCCGATCAGGAAAGGCAAAACATCAAAGCTGTTCCGCTACCCGAAACGGATCCGGTGCTGGGCGCAACCGGGCCTGTTCATGCCTATTGGCATAGCCGTTAGGAGCCAACGCGCTAACTAAAAGCGAAGACGTTAAAAATCGGTTGGATCAGCTTCCTTTCAGGATACTGGCATACATGCCGGTGGTGCGAAATTCCGTGGGATTTGTTCCATAGACGCGCCTGAAAACCTTTGAGAAGTAATTGGCATCGTCGAATCCGCATAAGATCGCGACTTCCTTGACGGGGAGAAAGTCGTTGCGCGTCAGTAATTTTGCGGCTCGCTGCAAGCGTTGCTGCATCACAAATTCCGCAGGCGAGACGCCCTCGTTCTGCGCAAATACACGCGAGAAGTGTGCACGGCTGAGGCCCATGATGGCGGCAAGTTCTTCCACGGGAAGCGGCTTCTGAAGATTGGCCATGACGTGGTCGATCACCGGCTGCATCAGGCGCTTTTCATCGTCATGCTCGGCAGAGCCGAAGACATCATCATAAAGCGCCATCGCTGCTTCATAGGCGATTGCGGAGGCGGCCCCTGGTGAACGGGCACCCTTCAGCAAGCGTAGGCTACAATCGGCAAGATGATCGATTGTCGTTTGATTGAGCCGCAGTACCGGTCCCGTGGCGGCAAGGGCAAGCTTATGGATACGCAGCGCTTCCTCGCCATTCATCGATATCCAAAAATATTCCCAGCGCTCTCCCTTCTCCAGCCAATAGCGGTGGTTGTGCGGAACCAGCACAAGAAGGGTTTCGCCGGCATGCAGATGATAGTTGCGGTTTTGATAGCGGAGGCGCCCCGTGCCGCTAATGGTGTGCTGTAAGACCGTGAAAGGTGTTAAGCCGCGATGGCGTCCGTCCCAGTTGTAATCGGTGTTATGACGTATCTCATAGCCTGTTGAGGTCGGCATAGCATGCAACCGCTGCCGCCCACGTGGCAGCGAAACGGTTCTCATCGCCTCCCCATTCTCGATCAAATCCTTGAGCACAAAATTACCCTCGAAAGCATAATCCTTCTCTATGCCCGCCAAAGAAACCGCGCATAATCCCCCGCGACAAACTAAGCCAAGTTCCGGATGTCGGCTGAATTATCGCTCCATTTCGGCATCTTCACCAGATGCCGTGGTGTTATCACGACGGGAATTGAAGGCAAGCCCTGATCCTTCCCATCGTCTGCAGAAAGGATTGGTCGTGAGTTTCAAAATTGCTATCATCGGCGCAGGCAGTGTAGGCTTCACCAAGAAGCTGTTCACCGACATCCTTTGCGTTCCTGAATTCAGAGAGATCGAAGTTGCGCTGACCGACATCAACGAGAGCAATCTCTCGATGATCAAATCGCTGCTGGACAAGGTTGTCGAGGCAAATGGCCTGCCCACGAAAGTAACCGCAACCACCGACCGTCGCCGGGCCTTGGAAGGTGCCCGTTATATCATCAGCTGCGTAAGGGTCGGCGGATTGGAAGCCTATGCCGATGATATCCGTATTCCGCTCAAATACGGAATCGACCAATGCGTAGGCGATACGATTTGCGCAGGCGGCATTCTTTACGGTCAGCGCAACATCCCGGTCATTCTCGATTTCTGCAAAGATATTCGCGAGGTCGCCGCACCGGGAGCCAAGTTCTTGAACTATGCCAACCCCATGGCGATGAACACCTGGGCGGCGATCGAATATGGAAAAGTCGATACGGTTGGACTTTGTCACGGCGTCCAGCACGGCGCGGAGCAGATCGCCGAAGTCCTTGGTGCGAAATCACCTTCCGAGCTTGACTACATTTGCTCCGGCATCAACCATCAAACCTGGTTCATCAATCTCAAGCTCAATGGGCGGAACATTGGCAAGGATGAGCTTATTGCCGCCTTCGAAGCCCACCCGGTGTACTCGCAGCAGGAAAAGCTGCGGATCGACGTTCTGAAGCGCTTCGGAGTTTACTCGACGGAGAGCAACGGTCACTTGTCCGAATACCTGCCATGGTATCGCAAGCGCCCGGATGAGATCACCCGCTGGATCGATATGTCGGATTGGATACACGGCGAAACCGGCGGATATCTTCGCCATTCGACGGAAACACGCAATTGGTTCGAGACGGAGTTTCCAACCTTCCTTGAGCAGGCTGGTCGGCCCATCGATCCGGCGCGCCGCTCAAACGAACATGCGAGCCATATTCTCGAAGCGCTTGAAACCAATCGGATTTATCGCGGCCATTTCAACGTGAAGAACAATGGTATCATCACCAATCTACCGTCGGATGCCATTATTGAATCGCCCGGCTTCATTGATCGATTCGGGATCAATATGGTCGCCGGGATCGCATTGCCGGAAGCTTGCGCGGCAACCTGCATCTCCTCGATCAATGTTCAGCGCATGTCAGTCCATGCGGCAGTATCCGGCGACGTCGATCTTCTGAAGCTTGCCGTTCTGCATGATCCACTGGTGGGCGCCGTCGCGACCCCTGAAGAGGTTTGGCAGATGGTGGACGAGATGCTGGTCGCTCAGGCGCGTTGGCTCCCACAATATGCGCATGCCATTCCGGCAGCCAGGGAGCGGCTGTCGAAGGGGACCGTAAAAACCCGCGATTGGACGGGCGCTGCCAGACGGCAGGTCAGATCAATTGAGGAACTGAGAGCGGAGAAGAAAAGCGCGTAAAAATGAGAGCCGAGATTGTCGGGAGGCAACTCGGCTACGACGAAACACATGGGGATTGTTTAAGTCATTATAAGGGAGGAGAGCATGAGGTTTCCAAGTAAAGCAAGTCTTGTTGCTGGACTTGCCATGGGCATATCCGTTTTTGCTGTCGCGGCTTACGCGTCAGAACCAACCACTCCGCCAGAGCCCGCACCGCTGCCGGCCCAGGGCAAAATCAAATATGTCAGCCGAGACTCCATCCTGGAGTTCAAAGCCCTTCCCGAATATCACGAGCCGGATTGGGTCACTGAAAAATATGTCAAGGCGGGCAAACTGCCGCCCGTTAAAGACCGGCTTCCAAAGGAGCCCATGGTCTACAAGACGGAGAACATGCCGAACGGCGTTGGTGTCTACGGAGACGTTCTGCGACATGTGATCGGCGGGCGACCCGAAGGCTGGAACTATGGCGCGGGCCAAACGCAAGGCTGGGGCGGTATCGATATAGCGCTTTCCGAATGCCTGACGCGCACTGCGCCTCTCTTTCAGGTCGAGGCAAAAGACACCGAGCCTCTGCCGAACCTTGCAAAAAGCTGGGAGTGGTCGCCGGATGGTCATAAGCTGACCATGCATCTCATCGAGGGCTCAAAGTGGTCGGATGGCGCGCCCTTCAATTCAGACGATGTCATGTTCTATTGGGAGGACGAGGTTCTCGACCACAATGTTTCGCCGCTTAACGGTGCAACCCAGGAAACCTTTGGAGCAGGAACAACTCTCAAGAAGATCGACGACTACACAGTCGAGTGGACCTTCAAAGAAGCGTTTCCACGGCAATATCTGTTCGCGATGGCCTACGGCACTTTTTGTCCAGGCCCATCTCACATTTTGAAGCCACAGCATCCGAAATATTCAAAAAATACCTACGATCAGTTCAAGAACGCATTCCCGCCGGAATTCATGAACATGCCGGTGATGGGCGCTTGGGTTCCGGTTTCATATCGACCCGACGACATCATCGTGATGAGACGCAACCCGTACTACTGGAAGGTCGACGAAAAGGGCAATCAACTGCCTTACCTCAACGAGATGCAATACAAGCTCTCGACCTGGGCAGATCGCGACGTCCAGGCTGTTGCCGGCTCAGCCGATATGTCCAACCTCGAGCAACCTGAAAATTTCGTGGCTTCGCTGAAGCGCGCGGCAGAACCATCTGCCCCGGCAAGGCTTGCCTTCGGGCCGCGCCTGATTGGCTATAACCTGATGATGAACTTTTCGGCCAATGGCTGGGGGGATCCCGACGAGCGTGGCCAGGCCATTCGTAATCTCAACCGAGATGAGCATTTCCGCAAGGCAGTGACCATGGCTCTGGACCGCAAGGCCATTGGCGATTCTCTTGTGAAGGGACCTTTCACGGCGATTTATCCAGGCGGCCTCTCATCGGGAACGAGCTTTTACGATCGGAAGTCAACTGTCTATTACCCTTATGACCTCAAGGGGGCGAAGGCTGAGCTTGAAAAGGCTGGGCTGAAGGACACAGATGGCGACGGCTTCGTCAATTTCCCGGCAGGGACCGCCGGCGGCAAGGATGTGGAAATTGTCCTGCTGGTCAACAACGACTACGTCACGGACAAAAGCTTAGCTGAAGGTGTCGTCGGGCAAATGGAAAAGCTCGGCCTACGCGTAATTATCAACGCTCTTGACGGTCCAAAACGTGATGACGCGCATTACTCCGGCCGTTTTGACTGGCTCGTACGGCGTAACACAACCGAAATGGCATCGGTCGTGCAAAACACGGAACAGCTTGCCGCTGTCGGGCCACGGACTAGCTGGAACCATCGCGCCGGCAAGGACGGTCAGCTTGACCTGATGCCTTTCGAAAAAGACCTCGCGGACATTGTTTCAAAGTTCATCACCTCGCAAGACCAGAATGAGCGCGTTGAACTTATGAAGAAGTTCCAGAAGGTCAGCACGGAAAACATCAACATGGTGGGCCTCACCGAGTATCCGGGCGCACTGATCATCAACAAGCGCTTCTCCAACATTCCCGAGGGAACGCCGATCTTCATGTTCAACTGGGCTGAAGACTCGATCATTCGCGAAAGGGTCTTCGTTGCGGCGGACAAACAGCAGAAATACGAGCTGTTTGCCAACACGTTGCCCGGTAAGCCTGGCGAGAAAGGGCCTCCGAACTAAAGGAAAGGCATTGCTTTAGATCTCTTGGCCGAACGCATCTCGTTTTAGCCAAACAGCAGGGGAGCCGATCGTCGCGCGCCTTTGCCCATTCCTCCTCCCTTACAAGAAAGCCGGTCGCATCTGTGGATGCGGCCGGGTGGTCTGAAACGATCAGTCCGTCCAACATCATGTTCATCGGCATGTGATCTTTCCTCGGGCCCCATGGCCGCAAGAAGAGCGAGTGTCCAATGTTGCGATTTCTACTGATGCGCATAGGCGCCTCGATACCAGTGATCCTCATCATGAGTGTCGTGACCTTTGCCATCATCCAGGCCCCTCCCGGCGACTACGCCGATTACATCAGGAGCCAGATGATCAATCAGGGCGGCGCTTCCTTTGCGCAGGCCGATGCTCAGGCACAGGCCTATCGCGTCGAGCATGGGCTCGATAAGCCGCTTGTCGTTCAATATTTCAACTGGATCGGCGGCATCGTTACCCGCGGCGACTTCGGCTATTCGATGTTTTATAATAAGCCTGTTGGCGAAGTGGTCGGCGAGCGCCTGCCCCGCACCTTGCTGCTGGCCTTGGTCTGCCACCTGCTGGCATCCATGCTTGGCATCGGTTTCGGCATCTGGGCCGCAACGCGCCAATATTCGTGGGTCGACGGCCTTCTTTCGACGATTGCTTTCCTCGGCACCACCATCCCGCGCTTTCTGATGGCTCTGATTATCGTCTATCTTCTGGTGTTCCAGCTACATGTCACCGAGATCGGCAGCTTCTTCTCGCCGCAATATGGCGGGGCTCCCTGGTCCTGGGCAAAATTCGTCGATCTTGTGCAGCATGTTTGGCCTGTCGTTGCGATCGCGACCTTTGGCGGCCTTGCCTACAATATGCGTGTCATGCGCGGTAACCTGCTCGACACTTTGAATGCGCAATATATCGAGACGGCACGCGCCAAGGGTTTGAGCGGCGGCGCCGTGGTGATGAAGCACGCGGTTCCGAACGCCCTGCATCCGCTCGTCATGTATCAAGGCGTGGTCTTGCCGTACATGCTCACAGGCGAGATCGAAACGGCCATTATTTTTGCACTTCCCACCGTTGGCCCAGCAATCGTCGGTTCCATGGCAATCGGAGATGTCTATGTAACCGCCACCTTCATGATGGTGCTGTCTGTTACGCTGATTATCGGCAACATTATCGCCGATATGCTGCTTGCATTGCTGGATCCACGGGTACGCCAATATGCAGGAGCCTGATATGGTTGTCATCGACTCCGCACAGACAAAGGCCGCAAAAGAGGCAGAGCGCGTCAAGGCTGCACGCGGCAACGAAAGCTACGGCGCGCTTGTGTGGCGTCGGCTGAGGCGCTCCCTCACGGGAATGATCGGTCTTGTACTGGTCACCCTCCTGATCCTCATGGCGCTTTTCGCAGATTTCTGGGCGCCTATGGATCCCAAGGCGACCGATAGCGGCTTTTCCCCTCCGCAGATGATCAGCTTTTATGAGAAAGACGGCAGCTTCAGCTTTAGGCCGCGCGTTTACGCATTGACCGATAGTGCCGAACTCGATCCGGTCACCTTCCAGCCGATCACGGGACCTGACTACGACAACCCCCGTTACCTTGGCTTTTTCGTCAAAGGTGCGCCCTATCAGCTATGGGGAATGGTGCCTCTCGATCGCCATTTCTTCGGGACCATTGACGGCTCACCCGTTCATCTTCTTGGCACGGATAAGTTCGGCCGCGACGTGTTGTCGAGAGCGATTTACGGATCGCGTATCTCCCTGATGATAGCGCTGTCAGTCGTGTTCATCACGACGCTCGTCGGTACGACTGTCGGAATGGTCTCCGGTTATTTCGGCGGAGCCCTCGACGCGTGGGTGCAGCGGTTTGTTGAACTGGTTCTCGCCTTCCCGCAGCTACCGCTTTATCTCGCCCTCACCTCGCTCATTCCCGTCACGGCACCCACCAATGTCTTCCTGACTTTCGTGATCGGTGTCATGGCGGCGCTGGGTTGGGCACAGATGTCCCGCGAGGTCCGTGGCAAGACGCTCGCCCTTGCCAGGATCGATTATGTTCGCGCGGCGATGGCAATTGGTGCAAGCGATCGCCGGATCATTTTCCAGCATATCTTTCCCAATGTGATGAGTCACGTAATCGTTGCGGTCACCCTGGCCATTCCATCAGTCGTTCTCTTGGAATCGTTCCTCGGTTTCCTCGGGTTCGCGGTGAAACCGCCGCTGATCTCCTGGGGGCTGATGTTGCAGGACACCGCCAATTATTCGGTCATCGGTACCTATCCGTGGATCCTTAGCCCCGTCGGTTTCGTCCTTGCGACGGTCTTTGCCTTCAACGCGCTGGGCGACGGCTTGCGCGATGCCGTCGATCCATATTGAGGAGATCCATTCATGGCACCTTCTTCAGGCCAATCCTTTGCACCAAAGCTTCGCCTCGATCTCGACCAGCATTCTGAGGAGCCCGTTCTAGACGCGCGCAGCATCGCAGTGAAGTTCAAGGTCGAGGATGGCATCGTCGAGGCCGTCAAGGATATCTCGTTTCAGCTTTACCGAGGTGAAACAATTGCAATCGTCGGAGAATCGGGTTCGGGCAAGTCCGTGACCGCCCGCACCGTCATGGGGCTTCTGTCAAAGCGGGCAGAAGTCTCGCCGCAATCGAGCGTGACCTATGAAGGCAAGAATATCCTCGCCTTTCCTGAAAAGATGCGGCGCCGATTGCGCGGGGATCGGATCTCGATGATCTTTCAGGAGCCGATGAGTTCGCTCAATCCGATTTACACGATCGGCAGTCAAATCGTCGAAGCGATCAGGGTCCATCGCCGAATTGGACGCCAGGAAGCACAGGCTCGCGCGCTTGAGCTTCTTCAACAGGTCCACATTCCCGATCCCGAGGCGCGCCTCAAACAATATCCGCACCAGCTTTCCGGCGGGCAGCGTCAGCGTGTGATGATAGCCATGGCGCTCGCAAATAATCCCGACATCCTGATCGCCGATGAACCGACAACAGCGCTTGATGTGACGGTCCAGGCACAAATCCTCAACCTATTGCGGGAGCTACAGAAAAAGCTTCAAATGGCGGTGATCCTCATCACCCATGACCTGACGATCGTTCGGCAATTTTCCGACTATGTCTATGTCATGCAGCATGGGGAGATGTGCGAGCACAATACGACCGCCAAGCTGTTCGCTGCACCCCAACATCCCTATACACGCCGTCTTCTCGGATCCGAGCCACATGGAAGGCCGAAACCGCTTGAGGAGACCGCCCCCGTCCTCCTCGACGCAAGCGGCGTTCGCGTCTCCTTTATGCTGCGCCATGGCAGCTTTTTCAAACCCGAGATGCGTGAGCTTGTGGCGGTCGACAGCCTGGGGCTGACCCTCAGACGTCACGAGACCCTTGGCCTTGTCGGCGAATCCGGTTCAGGCAAGACGACCTTCGGTCAGGCGCTTTTAAGGCTTGCGGCAATGGAAAGCGGCGATGTCGCTTTTGATGGCAGCCCCATCCAGGGCCTCAGCCGCCGCGAGATGAGACCCTACCGCGCTCGAATGCAGATTGTGTTTCAGGACCCTTTCTCCTCGCTCAATCCGCGCATGACGATCGGCCAGATTCTGGAGGAAGGTCTGATCGTAAACGGGATCGGTGAAAGCAAGGCGGAACGGCGCGAGCGTGTTCGTGACGCGCTGGTTGCTGCCGGCATGCCGGGAGATATTCTTTCTCGCTTCCCGCACGAATTTTCCGGTGGTCAGCGGCAGCGCATCGCGATCGCGAGAGCGATTGCGCTCGAGCCGGAATTCATTCTTCTCGACGAGCCGACTTCGGCGCTCGATCTTTCAGTTCAGGCACAGATCATCGATCTTTTGCGCAAGCTGCAAGACGAGCGGGGCCTGAGCTATCTCTTCATATCGCATGATCTCAAGGTCGTGCGAGCGCTGTGTCACCGCGTGATCGTCATGCAACACGGGCGCATCATGGAGACCGGACCGGTCGAAGAGGTTCTCACCAACCCCAAGACAGATTACACCGCGCGGCTCGTTAAGGCCGCCTTCGATATTGCTTAATGCCGACACCGGAGGTTTGAATGGCATCCCATCCTAAGATCACCTTTATCGGAGCCGGGTCTACCGTCTTCATGAAAAATATCATTGGAGACGTTCTTCAGCGTCCGGCTCTCTCAGGGGCAAGAATTGCCTTGATGGACATCGATGCACAACGGTTGGAAGAAAGCGCCGTTGTCGTGAACAAGCTGATTTCGACGCTCGGCGTATCGGCGACAGCGGAGACCTTTTCCAATCAGAAGAAGGCGTTGGAAAAAGCCGACTTCGTCATCGTTGCGTTTCAGATCGGCGGTTATGAGCCATGCACCGTCACGGATTTCGAGGTCCCGAAGAAATACGGCTTACGCCAGACAATTGCTGACACCCTGGGGGTCGGCGGCATCATGCGCGGCCTGCGCACGGTTCCGCATCTCTGGTCGATTTGTGAGGATGTGCTGGAGGTTTGCCCGCAAGCGATCATGCTGCAATACGTCAACCCAATGGCCATCAACACCTGGGCAATCAGCGCCAAATATCCGACGATCCGGCAGGTCGGGCTTTGCCACTCGGTTCAGGGCACGGCGATGGAACTCGCCCATGATCTCGATATCCCTTACGAAGAGATCCGGTATCGCTCCGCCGGCATCAACCACATGGCATTTTATCTGACATTCGAACACCGGCAAAAGGATGGTTCCTACAAGAACCTCTATCCGGATCTTCTTCGCGGCTATCGCGAAGGACGCGCACCCAAGCCGGGCTGGAATCCGCGCTGCCCGAACAAGGTGCGTTACGAAATGCTGACGCGCCTCGGCTATTTCGTCACCGAAAGTTCCGAGCATTTTGCAGAATATACGCCTTACTTCATCAAGCGCGGTCGCGAAGATCTAATCGAAAAATATGGGATTCCGCTCGACGAATATCCGAAGCGCTGCATCGAACAGATCGAGCGCTGGAAAGGACAGGCTGAAAGCTACCGCACGGCTGATCGGATCGAAGTCAAACAATCGAAGGAATATGCCTCTTCGATCATCAACTCGGTGTGGACCGGCGAGCCTTCGGTGATCTACGGAAACCAGCGCAACAATGGGTGCATCACGTCACTGCCTGATGATTGCGCCACGGAAGTTCCGTGCCTTGTCGATGCATCGGGTATTCAGCCGACCTATATCGGCGAGCTTCCACCGCAGCTGACCGCGTTGATCCGCACGAACATTAACGTTCAGGAACTGACGGTCAGAGCGCTCATGACAGAAAATCGCGAGCACATCTATCATGCCGCCATGATGGATCCACATACGGCAGCAGAGCTCGACCTCGATCAAATCTGGTCATTGACCGACGATCTGCTATCGGCACATGACAAGTGGCTGCCGGAATGGGCGCGCGCAAGCCGCAAAACCGCAGCCGCCTAATTTGATGCGGGCCGGATAGAGCGGCCCGCACTTCCATGCTTCAAGTCGGAACGTCAACGGCTTCGTTTGATCAAGGCTTCCAATCCGATCGGGTCGTCGGTCGTTATTTGATCGACCCCAAGCTCAAGAAGGCGACCCACGATCGGCAAAACTTCGGGTACGGCGCGATTGATGGTGTAAGCGTCGACACGGCAGCCGCGTTCATGAAGAGCGCCGGTCAGATCAAAGCCTTGCGCATCGGCAAACAAGACGAGCTGATGCTCCAGATACATCATTTGGGCATTCGGCGAAGCAAGACAGGCTCCCTCGACAAACCCCTCGAAGTCGCGGCTTTCCATCAGACGGGGAATCGCTCCGAAGTGACAGGGATCATAGCCGATCGGAAGATCAGGCAGGGCATCAGATAGTCTTGTTACCGCTTCGGCATCGCCAGCCGAAAGGATCATAGACGATGCCATGGGTTTTACCGCTCTGACGAAGGCTAAGATATCCTGCTCCCGAATTTCGGAGCTGTCCGACTTCATATCGAGCTGGAGGCAGGCATCCGGGTGAGCGCCCTCCTGCTTGATGAGATCGATAAGATCATCAAGCAAAAAGACTGGATCGCTGCTGGCAGTGCCGTCACTCCTCCTAAAAAAGAGGCTTTGTAGAATGTCGCGGGATGCTTCGGCGACCGAACCACGCCCAGTTGTGGCAGGGTTAAGATCTTCGTCGTGAAGAACAACAAAGCCTTCGCCGGCAAAACGCAAAAGATCGATTTCTACGCTCGCGCCAAGCCTCATTCCCTCGGCGATCCGCGCGGCGGTAAATGGGATATCGGTGATAGTACGACGACCTCTATGCCATTTCAGCCAGGTCCGATGCCCCTTATGGTCGATGTAAAGACCTGCAGCAGTAACGGCTTCAGACATTGCCGGACCTTTCTATCACATCAGGCATGAGCCAATTTTTCATTGCAATGCGCAGTCACAGTGCCATTGCTCTGATAGGCGAGCCGGTTGTCACGAAACACAAAATAGTCCTGTACCGTCAAAGAAACCAATGCGTTCTTATCCCACTTTTGGGTGGGAGGAACCATGGCTTTGATGCGCGAAGCATCGGCGAGCTCTATGTCGATCATGCGGTGCGTACCAAAGTCGATCGACCGATGAACCGTCGGACCTCCATCCCGCCCGGGACTTTTGATGCTCAGTGCGTCTGGTCGGAATGCAACGACGACTTCGCCATCCTCTATGGGAACTTCAAGACCAAAATCCGGATGAACAGTCGAACCGGACACCACCTTCGTCTTCACAAAATTCATCAAGCCGATAAAGCCCGCAACAAACTGCGTCTGCGGGTTACGATAGACCTCGGCGGGTGGTGCCACCTGTTCCGATTTTCCATCACGCATCACGACGATCCTGTCGGCCAGAGCGAGAGCCTCATCCTGGCCGTGCGTGACGAAGAGGGTGGTGATCCCCAGCCGTTGCTGTATGTCTTTAACCTCTTCGCGAAGACGTTCACGCAGATGTTGATCCAAGCTCGCAAAGGGCTCATCCAACAAGAGAATTTTGGGTTCGAGGACCAGAGATCGGGCGAGAGCCACGCGCTGCTGTTGTCCTCCAGACAACTGCTGGGTCATTCTCTTGCCGAAGCCAGCAAGACCGACAAGGGCAAGCGCCCCCTCTACTTTTTCTCGGATTTCCGCGCGAGGCAAACGACGCAACTTCAGCCCAAAGGCAATGTTGTCGAAGACATTCATATGTGTCCAAAGGGCGTGACTTTGAAAAACCATGCCTGTCGGACGTTTTTCCGGCGGCAAATGCGTCACATCCTTTGCGTCAATCAAAATAGCCCCACCGCTTGGCCGCTCGAAGCCGCCAATCATCCGCAGCAAAGTCGATTTTCCTGAGCCTGACGGTCCCAGCAAACAGACAAGCTCACCATCTTCGACATCAAGGGAAAAGTCCTCGACGGCATAGGTAGAACCGAACATTTTGCAGACATTACTGATCGTTAGACGTGCCATATGAAAGTTTTCCTGAACCCTCGGGTTTTGCTTTCGGTCGTCGGCGCTAGGCGCCAAAGCCTTTAGCAAATGAGCCGGTACCGACAACGCGGCGCACAAAGAGCAACGCGATGAGAGAGGGTACCCACAGCATGATAGAAAGCACTGCCCCGTATTGGACGACGATCTGGTTATTGATGAAGCTGATCATCAGGACAGGCATCGTGCGGAGTTGCGGCGCACCGATTAGCCATGCCCCCTCCGTCTCGTAGAAGGTCGAGACAAAGGTCAAGAGAATCGCCGCGGCAATGGTCGGCGCGGCCTGCGGTAGCGTGATTGACCAGAAGACCCGCAACGGAGCCGCGCCTGCGTCACGCGCGGCCTCTTCCATGCGCCGGTCAACGTTTTGAAATGCCGCGACAGGGATCCAGATCATCAGCATGAGAGTGCCGACGAGCTGGATGAGGACCACGCCCCAGAACGTGCTGATGAGACCCAAATGCAAAAAGATTCCTGCAATCGTGACTAGAAGCCCAAATTTCGGAAAGGCGTGCGAAGCCAGGAATGAAAGAAACAGCAAATTTTTCGCGGGAAATCGCAGCCTTGCAAAGGCGTAAGCTGCAGGAAGGCAAATGATTGCTGAAATGAATGTGACGGTCGCTGTCAGGCGCAGGCTGAGCGATAGGCTATCCCAGACGTCCTGACGCGCCAAGGTCTGATGCCAGAAACGCAGACCAAACTGTTGCGGTATCAGCGAGGGGTATCGCCAAACTTCGCTGAAAGCCCAGACGGCCACGACGATGAGAGGCAGGGCAATGAAAAGTGTCAGAATGGCGGAAAAAATCAAACCGATCCAATCCGGATCTCGTGATCGCAACGCAGATAAATTGACTGAAATGCTCACCGCCGCGTCTCCCGGTTTTTCGCGATCGAGCGGACGTAAAAGAGACCGAATAAAAGACAAAAGCCGAAACTAATGACAGCCTGTGTCAGCGCCGCCCTCGGATCGTTCAGATCAGAAAAGGTTCGTTGCATGAAAGGACCCATGGTTTCGGGGGATGCCCGGCCCAGCATATACGGCAGCGTAAAGGCCGAAAAAATGCCGAGAATGGCGAATGACCCGGTGACCAGCATGGAATTGCCCATGCGCGGTAGAATGATCGAGACAAAAACCCTCAAGGGGGACGCCCCAACATCACGTGCAGCTTCGACGGAGCTGTTCGATATGGAAGACAAGCCGGCCGTCAGCATCAGAACCGTCAGCGGCAGGTTGTCCCACACGAGACCGATGACCGGACCCCAAGGCGTCAGGTAAGGAGACGGCAGCTTCGGCAAGCCCAATGCATTGAGGACAAGATCGACCGCGCCGTTCGGGCCAATCGTTCTAATCAATGCATAGGCAAGAATGACAGAAGGCACGAACATGGGGAAGATCGCCAGCGCCTGGACATAGCCCGCCAACCGCCCATGTGAAAACCGCAGATAAAGCGCGATCGGCAGACCGATCAGCAAAAGCAGCGCACCACAAACGATCGTCGTCCACAATGTGAGCCACAGGTTGGCAAGGCTGTAGCCGTCACTGAAAAAGAAGCGGTATGAGGCAAACGATATGCCGACGTTCCCATCCGGATCGCCGATGAAGATCGTCGAAATGACCGCCGAAATAATCGGATAAATAATAAGCCAAAAGACGAGCAGAACCGGGGTCACGACAAGCAGCAGACCGACCGGCTTATTGCCTTTAGCGATCGGCGCAACACGATGCGCCGATCTAAAGCTGTTACTGATCTCGGTCATCAGGTTCGGCTGATGCTCGGCGCCACGTTTCGATACCAGCCATCATTGACAGCCTTCTCCCAGTCCCCCGCTGGAAAGACTGGAATGCTTGTCGGGATGACGTCTGCATATTTTTTCCGAAGATCATCGGAAAGGTGCTGCCATGATATGCTTGGGAAACCGCCAAGCTGCGTGATAACGGCCTCCTGCATCTCCTTTGTCAGCATGAAGGCGGCAAGCTTCAATGCACCCTCTTTATGGGCTCCGTTTGAGAAGACTGTCATGCGGGCGAAGTCCCCACACAGAGCAAGATCGGTCAACTGAACGAGCCCGGTCGTTTCCGGCAAGACACCCTGGGAAACAGCCTGCAAGACCTGATCGGACCAAACCGGCACCATAGCGACGACGCCCTGTCCAAGAAGCTGAATGGACTGCGTATTCCCGGCTGTGTAGGCACCCTTCTCATAGAGAGCCGGAGCAAGATCGTTCAGGATTTTCCAGGCCGGTGCCAGCATCTTGTCAGCGGCTTCGGCGCTGTAGTTATCGACCTGGAATTTCGCTGGATCACGACCATTCGCTTCGTGGATCGCGCGACGTACAAAATTGCCGCCGGAGCCGCCTTTATCGGGACGATTATAAATGAACTGGCCTGGGTTGGCCTTGATCCAGGAGACCAGCTGATCCCATGTTTTTGGCGCAGTCTTCGGATCGAGTTTGGTGGTGTCATAAGCGAGCAGCACCTGGGAACCGCGATAGGGCAGTGAATATCCGTTATCGAGAGCAAGCGGATTAATACGTTCAAAGCCTTCGATATTGTCGCCAGTGAGCTTCACCCAAAGACCAGCATCGATGCCGCCTGCAGGAAGTCGGGGATTGAACGCTTCGAAAATGTCAGCCTGCGGATCACTCTTGCTCTTCAGCGCCGCGAGAGCACGGTCGCCAATCGCCCGCAGCCCATTGTTATCACCGGCGTCGGTCACTTTGACGGTAAGCTCTGGATGCGCCTTCTGAAAGGCAGGCAAGGCGATGTTCGTCCAAAAATCGATGATGTTCTGGTCCGATCCACTATAGAGATCGATTGCCTCCGCGGAACGAGCAATGCCGGGCAAGGCCATGCCTGCAGCGATTGCTGAAGATGTGATGAGGAATTGGCGTCGGTTCATGGGGCTCTCCGGGTTGAGGCGCGCCAGCGCTGTCGTCTTCGCTGTGCTACAGCCGCTCGATGACAGAGCGATGACGCCGCACCCGATTGCACAGCTGCGCAACACGGGGATGGCCCGTGCTGTTGGGGAGAGGCGGCCTACGAGCAGAGTTTTCAAGAAGGACATGAAATCTGTTGCAAGCTCGAAAATAGATCGTTCGCTGTCGAAATCTCTCGCTGGAAACCAGATATCTTGCGCAAAAATGACTGATCGCAACCCGCTTCTTGTCACGATTTTGTATCATAGGAGCCGTGTCCCCAATTCTGTCTCAATTTGCCTCATTATCCGCCCGGTATGAATCGGTTTGGCAGGGCGCGAATGATAAAGCTGACGTTTTGGCTGGGGGCGCTGCTCTTATGCGCGCCCGCAGTCGCATCTGCCCATCCTCATATTTTCGTCGAGGCAAGGTTAGAGGTTGTTGCCGGCCCCGATGGCAGCATTTCCGAGCTTCGCAATGTCTGGCGCTTCGACGAAGTTTTTTCGTCATCCGTTGTTATGGATTTCGATAAGAACGGGGATCTTAAATTGGAGCCGGATGAGCTGGCAGAGGTTGGAAAAACAGTCAAAACCTCGCTTGCCGACTACGGCTACTATATGAATCTGACGATGGACGGCAAACAGGTGACCGTGCAGCCGCCAGACGTCATCAATGTCGATTACCGCAACGGCCAGCTTTTGATGTTCTTTGCCATTAAGCCAAGCCAGAAAATGCCTCTCCACGGTAAGCTGACATTCGGCGTCTATGATCCGACACTTTACACGTCGATCGATTTTCCGACCGATAATGAAATGGTTCTGCTTGGAGACGGATTTAAGTCCTGCAAACATCAGGTCGTTCGCCCCGATCCGGATGAGGTGATTTCCGAAAACAAGCAGTCGCTCACCGACGCTTTTTATAACGATCCGACGGGCACAAACATGTCGAAGCTGTTTGCAACCCGGCTGGAGGTAACATGCTAAAGGGTGCCCGCCTTCCTTTTTGCGCAATCGCCCTGCTTCTTGTCACAGCAGGCCTCGCTGCAGCGCAATCGCCCCTCGGGATCGGTTCCGCCGAACCCAGTTTTCAGCCGATGGGCGGGCCACTGGCTCCCCTCTTCCTTTACGTGAATCAGGAACAGCAGGCATTTTATAGGGCCCTGACAGGGGCGTTGCGCGCCATGCGTCAAGATCCATGGCAACTGAAGACGCTAATTGGCCTCTCCTTCGCCTACGGGATCTTCCATGCGGCAGGCCCCGGTCATGGAAAAGCTGTGATCTCCTCATATATGCTCGCCAATGAAATCGAGCTGAAGCGCGGCATCGTGATCTCATTCGTGTCTGCGTTCCTGCAAGGGATTATGGCGGTCGTTCTCGTCGGGGTTTGCTGGCTGCTCCTGCGCGGTACGGGAATTACGCTGACGGCCGCGACGCACATGTTGGAGATCGCGAGCTTCATTCTCGTCATTATGTTCGGTGCTTGGCTGCTGTTCAAAAAGCTCCGCGCACTTTGGCTGAGAATGCCACAACGGGCTGCGGCCGCGACCACTGGGCCAGTCAGCATGATGCTGGACTGGCAGGACAATGCGTTGCGCGAGGATGCCGGAGCTTACAGCTTCGGCGAACGACAAGCGCGCGATGCCGGCCATCGCTTCATTTCAGGTATGGCCTGTGAAACATGCGGCAAGTCTCACATGCCAGATCCCACCACATTGGGCGCCAAAACCTTCAGCCTTCGCGACGCGTGGTCGGCTATCATTGCCGTAGGGTTGCGGCCTTGTTCTGGGGCCATCCTCGTAATGACTTTCTCATTGCTGAACGGGCTTTACTTCGGCGGCATTCTCTCCGTCGCCGCGATGTCTGTAGGAACGGCGATCACAGTCGCCATCCTGGCGATAATTGCCGTTAGCGCCAAAGATGTCGCCATATGGCTGTCGCGCCCGGAGTCGAGAAAGGCCGCGTGGATAGCCAATACCTTCGAAATCCTTGGCGCCATTATGGTCATTTTGATGGGAATCCTGCTGCTCGGCGCATCGCTTCAGGCTTGAGCGGGCGAAGGCCGCATGGGCCGGAAGAGCTGAACTAGTCCATCTTGCGACGCTGATAGCGCGCTCGAAACCAGAAGATTGCGAAAAAACCCAGAAGCAGAAGACCGCCGACCAGAAAAGCAAGCGTCGGCGAGAATTTGCCGATCGACAAAACAATCGCCGGCAAAAAGTAGATGACCAGACCTGCCACCAACAGAATAATAGCCGCCGCAATAGCCGAGGATCTGTTCTCAGGCGTCATTGCCCAGCCTCCTTGGTCACATCGGCACGAATATCGTCAAGACGGCGTATCTGGGTACCATCGCCAGCAAAATTGGCAGGATCAAGCCAAAGCTCGAAGACTTGGCGTCGCTGCGGCCACTCGCTGTCGATGATGGAAAACCATGCTGTATCTCGGTTTTCGCCCTTCGAAATCACGTGCTGGCGGAAAACCCCTTCAAAGGTGAAGCCGTAGCGTGCAGCGGTCGCCTTGCTGGCCTCGTTGTCGTTGTGGCACTTCCACTCATAACGCCGGTAGCCGAGGCCCTCGAAGACATGCTTAGCCATCAAATAATGCGCTTCTGTCGACAAGGGGCTGCGGCGCATGCCGTTGCCGTGGGCAACGCCGCCGATCTCAACCACGCCATTGGCAGGATCGGCGCGCATATAACTTGCCATTCCGACGACCGCGCCAGTGCGGCGATCACGGAAGACATGGGTCAGCCACCCGTTCTTGCCCATGCGCTCGAGCCAGTCGCCGAAGTCGTTGACGTCTTGGAAGTCATCATTCGGGAAATAACGAAGCAGCGAATTGGTTTCTATGCCGCCAAGCCCCTCCCACAGAAGCTGCAGGTGAAGATCGCGCCGATAGGGCTCGATCCTCACGTAACGACCTTTCAGGGTCACGGGTGACGGCGCCGGAGCTTTATAATTCTTGAGATCGACCATGGTTGCCCTCCGTTGGTGTCAAGCCATAAGGCAGCGACATGCGGATGGCAACGGCGCGTCTTACGAAGAGGCGATCTGTGCTTTATGCGCGGTGACCGATGCGTCGATGTGGTCGACGAGTTTGTCGTCCAAACCAAGACGTCCAGCAAGCAAATCAAGATACCCACGCTCAGCTCTGGTGTCGGGCTCGATGGTTAATCGCGACACGGTGTAGAGTTCGACACGCTGTTCTTCCGTGACGGCTGCAGCCAGCATCGAGTCCAAATCGGTCGGCGCCGAGAGTTCGCGCTCGATAAATGCGGCCGCCTCGCCGTCGATTTCCTCGCTCCGCATTTTCTCGGCAATCGCCGAGCGTTCTGCCGCATCAATATGGCCATCCGCTTTCGCGGCCGCGATCATTGCCCTCACCAAGACAAGGACAAATTCGTTGCTGCCATCCGGCGAAGAGGGTCCAAAACCCGACTGCTCGGGAACGGGCAGCGTCGCAGGATCAACGGAACGCGCTGCGCCTGCAGTTTCCTGCGGCGTTTTCCCGCTTTGCCAGTTGCGATAAGCAAGATAACCAAGTCCTGCGACCGCAGCAACGCTGCCGATCTTGACGGCGCTACCAGCAAGTTTCCGACCTGTTTTCGTGCCCAAAAGAGCCGCGGCGAGCGCTCCTGTCTTCATAGGATTATTCTGGGCATATGCGAGAGCTTCACCAGCCTTTTGCCGTAAACCGTCGCCTCCCTTGCCAGAACTTGCCCCGAGAAACTGATCTAAAAGCTTCTTAGCGTCGAACATTCTTTTCTCCCTATCTCGACCAAGACATAGGGATTGTTCGATCAATTACAAATAAACAGCACGTCAGCCAAGGAGCCTCCATGGCGCAAAGGGCTATTTGAGAGCAGCCGCTTCAGCCGCAAGCTTGGTAATGCCAGCCCAGTCACCTGCCGCGACCAGATCTTTCGGCGCAACCCACGAACCGCCGACGCAAACAACATTCGGAAGGGCGAGGTAGTCAGGTGCGTTTTTCAAGGAAACGCCGCCCGTCGGGCAAAACAGCATGCCAGCCAAGGGTGAAGAGAGAGCCTTCAGATAGGCAGCGCCACCAGCCTGTTCGGCCGGAAAGAACTTCAGAACCTCATAGCCTTCTTCGCGCAAAGCCATAACCTCGCTGACCGTTGCTGCTCCGGGCAGAAGCGGAACGTCAGACCCTGCGGCCGCATCAATGAGTTCCTGCGTAGCACCTGGGCTGACGATGAACTTTGAACCTGCAGCGACTGCAGCGTCCCAATGAGCCGTATTAAGGATCGTACCGGCACCGACTTCGGCGCCCTCCACTTCTGTCGCAACCGCGCGGATCGCATCAAGAGCGGCAGGGGTGCGCATGGTGATCTCGATTGCCTTTAAACCGCCTGCGACAAGCGCCCTTGCCAGACCCACTGCCGAAGCCACGTCCTCGACGATCAGAACGGGAACCACTGGCTGGAGCTTCAGAATAGAGAGGAGCTTACTTGTTTTTTCGCCCATGATCGCCGCTTTCACAAAAGAAGATTTAGGTATGGCAATAAACGCTGCTACTGGCTTTGTCGAGACGAAGGTACTGATTGACGTTTGGGGTATCAAAAGCGCTGCAACTGGGCTAGCTTGCTCTTATTGCTTAAGAGGTTAACTTTTATGGCGAAAGAAATAGAGCGAAAATTTTTGGTCAAAAGCGACGGCTGGAAGCGCGACGTCGAAAGCAAAAGCAATTTCCGCCAGGCCTACTTGGCCGCTTTGGACGACCGGTCGCTTCGTGTGCGAATTCGCGATGAAGCCAGCGCAAAGCTGACAATCAAAATCGGTCGTACCGCCCTGATCCGCGATGAATTCGAATATGACATTCCCCTCGAAGATGCAGAAGAGCTGATGCGGGCTGCTGTGGGTAATATCATTGAGAAAACTCGGTTTCGCGTGCCGTTTGGTGGATATGTCTGGGAAGTCGACGTTTTCGCAGGGATGCATGCCGGCCTTGTTATGGCGGAAGTCGAGATGCAATGCGGAAACGACCGGCCGGAATTGCCATCCTGGATCGGGCGAGAGGTTACCGGTGACTTTCGCTATTCCAATCAGTCACTTGCAACAGAAGCTGGCCAGAACCTTCATGTCTTTTCGCATTCGGCCTGACAAAGACTTCACAGAAGAATTCAAAGGCGTCGCCTGCGAGCAACTGGATGCAGCGATAGAACAGCTTCAGAGGAAACCGGATGGTCTTCATGCGGCCGTTCACAATATGCGCAAGCGCTTGAAACGTGTGCGCTCGCTGATCCGGCTGACGGAAAAAGTCGCTCCTGACGCTGCGAGCAACGAGAATGCGCGGTTTCGGGATCTTGCAAAGTCTTTGTCGCTCGTGCGCGATGCGACGGCGCTGATCGGGACCGTTGAGAAGCTTCAAGAGCAAGCTAAGATGGAAGATGCGCAGGCCGCGTTGAGCCGGGTGAAGGACCAGCTAATTAAGCGACGCGATCACCTTGCTCAAACTGTTTCAGACGTCGACAGTCTGTCCCGCACGATCACTCAACTGCAGCAGGGACGCGACACGCTCGCTTGCTTGAACTTTCCTTCATCGTCTCGAAAAAACGCACGCATGCTGGCGAAAAGCTGGCGCCGGACGACGAAGAAGGCTCAGAAAGCGCTTCTGGGCTGCCACCAACTCTCCTCTGACGATGACTTCCATCGCTTGCGCAAACGGACCTATGATTACAGGCTATTCCATCTGCTGCTGCGCGATGTCTGGCCGAGCGCGATGAAAGCCAAGTACGATGTCGCCAAAGGGCTTGTGGAGCGGCTTGGTTTTGTCAACGACCTTGCCGTCCTTTCCACCCTGCTCGATGAGGAGCCGCATCTCGTTTCGAGCAATGGCGACGTATCATTCCTCTTGGATGCCATCATAACCGCCCGCCAAGAGAACCGGCAGACCGCTTTAAAAGATGCGGATCGCCTGTTTTCGGATGATGCTGACGAAGAGGCAGAGCGAATAGAGCTTCTGTGGCGGCTCGCTGCCGAGACTTAGGCGGTTAACCGCATCGCACCGAGGATAGATCAATGGACCAGGCGACCAAACTCCTCATTGACGGCCTTTACGAAACACATCTGCCCGTTGCAGATCTTGGCAAGTCCATGGATTTCTACCGCGATGTGATCGGGCTGGAATTTGGAAGCGTCATTCCGGACAGAAAGGTCGCCTTCTTCTGGGTAAACGGGAAATCGAACGCGATGCTCGGCTTGTGGGAGACCGGATCATCGCCGTTAAGAATGCATCTTCACATTGCCTTCAGGCTGTCGAGCCAGCAAGTGCTGGATGCGCCCGAGTATCTCAGGAAACGGGGAATCGTCCCACGCGGTTTCAACGGTGAGCCAGTCGAAGAACCCGTTGTGATCGGATGGATGCCAGCTCTGTCGCTCTACATGAGAGATCCGGATGGTCACTCCATCGAATTCATCAGCGTGCTGAACGAGCAACCTGACAGCGATTTCGGCATCGCGCCCTATTCGAGCTGGGTTTCACGCCCATAATCCACGAACCATCCGATGCCGATCTATCGCGGCCTCGCAACGATCTCAAAACCAATCCGATGACATCTGATTTTCGTTGCGCGCGGTAGCGCCAGACTGTATTTGGCCAGAATGACCGACACATCTGACCACACCATGCCGTTTCTTGTTGCGGCACTTTACCATTTCGTTTCGCTAAAGCGGTTCGAAAGCCTGCGCGAGCCGCTGTTTGCGCTGTGTGAAGACAATGGCGTGAAAGGGACCTTGCTACTAGCGCATGAAGGGATCAATGGCACCATTGCCGGGCCTGATGCAGGGGTTCGAAAGGTTCTCGATTATCTGAGGGCACAGCCTGAATTCAAGGCTTTAGAGCACAAGGAAAGCCGCGCATCCCGTATGCCGTTCCTTCGCATGAAGGTAAAGCTTAAAAAGGAAATCGTCACGATGGGCGTCGAGAACATCGATCCCAACAAGATCGTCGGCACCTATGTCGATCCGAAGGACTGGAACAGCTTGATCGCCGACCCAGACACCATCGTAATCGACACCAGAAATGATTATGAAACAGCCATTGGCGTTTTCAGAGGTGCGGTCGATCCAAAAACGAAGACGTTTCGCGAATTTCCCGAATGGGTCCGAAACAATGAGGGCCTGCACAACAAGCCGAAGATCGCGATGTACTGCACAGGCGGTATCAGATGCGAAAAGGCGACGGCCTACATGAAGGAACAGGGCTTTGATGAGGTGTATCACCTCAAAGGCGGCATCCTAAAATATCTTGAAGAAGTTCCACCGGAAGAAAGCCTCTGGGAAGGCGCCTGCTTCGTGTTTGACGAGCGTGTGTCTGTGGAACACGGGCTGAAGGAAGGGGAGCACAAGCTTTGCCGCGCCTGTCGCTCGCCCCTGACGGCAGAAGAACTATCCTCGCCGTATTATGAGGAGGGCGTTTCCTGCAGCCATTGCTATCCGACACGCACCGAGGCCGACCGCGATCGTTATCGCCAGCGCCAAAAGCAGATCGCGCTCGCAAAGAAGCGTGGCCAGCGGCATATGGGAACCTAGAGCTTAACGGCTGCACCGTACTTAAGAAAGTACTTTGCATCGTGCCTGACGCGTATGTCACTTTATCCCACGCGTCAGGTGGCTCGTCGTTCTCTGCCGAGGCTCAACTAGCGGAAACAGCCGGTCGCACTGTCGGTTGATCCCGCGCGGAGGCGAGCTCAGCATACCACAGTCCGCTCTTTTTCACGGTTCGCTTTTGCGTTGCATAATCGACGTGGACAAGGCCGAAGCGCATACGATAGCCTTCCGCCCACTCGAAATTATCCATCAGGCTCCAGGCGAAATATCCCTTGATCGGATAGTTCTTCCCAATCAGGTCTGCGACGACAGACAAGTGATCGGCGTAATAGGCAAGCCTCGGCGTATCATCCACTGCACCGTCAACCACCTCCATATTATAGCAGGCACCGTTTTCGGTGATGTAGCATGGCGGTAGTTCGTAGCGTCGATAAAGATCTTCGATGACGTGCGAGAGGCCACCTGGGAAAACCTCCCAGCCGATATCGGTTTTAACCTCGCTGACCGGAGGCGCAGCCTTGGTCCAGGGAAAATCACCTGGCTTTTCTGCATCGTCTGCCACACGCATCGGCGTATAGTAGTTCAAGCCCCACCAATCGAGTTTGGCGTTGATGATCGCAAGGTCGCCATCTTCGATGACCGGCATGCGCGGGCCTAAAGCCGCAAGAAAGTGCTCGGGGTACTCTCCCTTGAAGACAGGATCGAAGAACGCACCATTATGGAACTCGTGCGCGCGTTCCGCTGCCGCTTTGTCGGCGCTGCTCTGCGTCTCCGGGATGACGGATGCAGCGTTGAGCACCAATCCAACAGGAACGTGAGGAGCTTCGGAGCGAATGGCTTCGACGGCAAGACCATGGGCAAGATTGAGGTGGTGCAAGGCGTGCAGCGCCGCCTCCATATTTTTCTCGCCTGGCGCGTGAATGCCGTAAAGATGGCTAAGCCAGATAATGCACCATGGCTCGTTCAAGGTGGCAACACTGTCAAGGCGATCGCCCAGCCGCGCCATCACAGTTCGCGCATAGCGCTGAAATGCAATTGCAGTTGATCGCGATGTCCACCCGCCGTCGCCCATCAGCGCCAGAGGCAGATCCCAGTGATAGAGTGTCGCGAATGTCTTGATGCCGCGCGCCTTGCAGCCATCAACGAGTCTATCATAAAAGTCGAGGCCCGCTTCGTTGATGGGACCTGTTCCATCGGGCACGATCCGCGGCCAGGCAATTGAGAAGCGATAGGCTTCCACGCCAAGTTCCTTGATGAGGTCAAGGTCTTCGTCGAGCCTGTTATAATGATCGCACGCTACATCACCATTATCCCGGTTATGCACGCGTCCCGGCATGTTGCAGAATGCATCCCAAATCGAAGCCTTGCGCCCGTCTGCACGCGCCGCACCTTCTATTTGAAACGCGGCCGTGGCGACGCCAAAGGTGAAATTGCGAGGAAACCGAGCGGCAAGTGACTGTGGATCGATCATCTTTCTTCCAATTCTGTCTTTCGTCACGAGCACGTTTAGAGGCCTCGTTAAAGGTTGTACAGTCGTGACATGTCGGCGCGACGACAGCGCGCCGGAGGGTCTCAGTGACGTGTCATTCCTAGAACTACAATCCAAAACAGGAGCTGATGAATGACCATCGACACAGCTTATAACGGATGGGAAGCCTCTGCAGGCGCATGGATAGCGGAGATCGGCGAGGCAGGCGATTTCGGCCGTCAGCATGTTCTCGACACACCTATGCTCGCAAGATTACGAGGAGCGCATTTCACCAATGCGCTGGACGTTGGCTGCGGCGAAGGCCGATTTTGCCGAATGTTGGCATCTCTTGGCATTGAGACGACCGGCATCGATCCTGCACCATCGCTGCTTGCAATGGCCCGACAGAGAGACCCGGCAGGACGCTACCTTGATGCAGTGGCGGAAACGCTCCCGTTCGAAAACGATAGCTTCGATCTGGTGGTCAGCTATCTAACATTGATCGATATCGACGATATCGAGCAAGCCATCACAGAGATGGCGCGCGTCCTGAAGCCGAATGGGTCCCTGCTGATCGCAAACCTGAACAGTTATAATACCGCAGGTACATGGACGAAAACGACGGACGGTTCTTCGATCTTCGTCATCGACAATTATCTTGAGGATCGCCCCGCATGGGTGAGCTGGCGCGGCATTTCGGTTCGCAATTGGCATCGGCCTTTAGGCCGCTACATGCAGCTCCTTCTGGGGACTGGGCTGCAACTGGTGCATTTCGAGGAACCAGCGCCGGTCAGCGAGGATGCGGAGAAAAACGCTCGCTATAGCCGCGTGCCCTATTTCCACGTCATGGAATGGCGCAAACCCGCCGCGTGACTGGCGCGGCGGGAGGCAGTGGAGCGGTCAGCAATGCCACCGCCTTGAGAAAATCAAACTTTAACCCAGGCGCCGTTGCGCTTGGAAGATTGAACGCAGGCTTCAACAAACAGCATGCCTTTCAACCCGTCGTCGACGGTCGGATAGACGACATCCTTATCGACTTTCTTGTTATTCCGCGCAGCATTGATTGCTAGCGCCGCTTCGCTGTAGATCGTGGCGAAGGCCTCAAGGTAACCTTCGGGGTGGCCAGAGGGAATGCGCGAGACGCGCGTGCTGGCAGGCCCCGCCCCCGCGCCTGCCCGTGTGAGCAGCCGCTTTGGTTCTCCGAAAGGGGTGTACCAGAGATAGTTCGGATCCTTCTGGACCCATTCAATACCGCCCTTGCTGCCGTAAACGCGCAACATCAGACCGTTTTCGTTGCCGGGCGCCACCTGGCTGCACCAGAGCATGCCCTTTGCCGGCTTTTCGTTTGCCCTTGCCTTGAAGCGCAGCATCACATGCGCATTATCGTCGAGCCGCCGGCCTGGCACGAAACTGTCGAGGTCGGCCGCAAGGCTATCCAGTTCCAGGCCAGTGACAAAGGACGCCAGATTATAGGCGTGAGTCCCGATATCTCCGGTCGAGCCGCCCGCTCCAGACTGGGCCGGATCTGTCCGCCATACGGCCTGCTTGGCCCCTGTCTGCTCGACAGCTTCGGTGAGCCAGTCTTGGGGATACTCCACCTGAACAACGCGAATATCGCCAAGTTGACCGCTGGCTACCATTTCGCGGGCCTGCCTTACCATCGGGTAGCCGGTATAGTTATGCGTCAAGATAAAGAGCGCCTTGCTCTCATCCGCCAGCTTCTTCAGCTTGCGCGCATCTTGAATATTTGACGTCAATGGCTTGTCGCAAATGACATGGATACCGCGCTTCAGGAACTCGCGCGCCGCTTCAAAGTGAACGTGGTTTGGCGTGACGATCGAGACGGCCTCGATACCATCCTTCAGCCGAGCTTCGCGGATCGCCATCTCCTTATAGCTGGAATAGGTTCTTGACGGATCGAGACCAAGGTCGCGGCCCGAAGCGATCGCTTTTTCCGGCGTGGAGGACAAAGCGCCGGCAACGAGCTCATAATGATCATCCAGCCGCGCCGCAATGCGATGAACCGCACCGATGAAGGCCCCCGCACCGCCACCGACCATACCAAGCCGAATACGTGGCGAACGTTCTTCCGTTTTGCTTGCCTCAATGGCCATAATCTTCTCCTTGGTCATACAAATCGTTCGGCCCCTTGCGGGCGCACGCTTATCCAAACATCGCCACTGCTTTGCTTGGGAGAGCAATGGCGACGTGATGATTTCTCAGTTTCAGGAAAGACCGAGCATCCGTCGGTTGGCCGCGTCGTCCGTGCCGCTTGCAGCAAAGTCGTCAAAGGCATGTTCGGTGACACGAATGATGTGAGCCTTCACGAATTCGGCGCCTTCACGCGCTCCATCCTCGGGATGCTTCAGAGCGCATTCCCACTCGACAACCGCCCAGCCGGAGAAATCGTTGGCGGTCATCTTCGAAAAGATTGCACCGAAATCCACCTGACCGTCTCCCGGGGAACGGAACCGACCGGCGCGATTGACCCAGCTCTGGTAACCGCCGTAAACGCCCTGACGTCCCGTTGGGTTGAACTCGGCATCTTTGACGTGGAACATCTTGATGCGATCTTTGTAGATATCGATGTTATCGAGGTAATCGAGGCATTGCAGCACGTAGTGAGACGGATCGTAGAGCATGTTGGCGCGAGGATGGTTTTTGACGCGCTCCAGGAACATCTCATAGGTTACGCCGTCATGCAGGTCCTCGCCGGGATGGATCTCATAGCAAACATCAACGCCCTGCTCGTCCGCATAATCGAGGATAGGCAACCATCTGCGTGCCAGCTCGTCAAATGCTGCCTCGACAAGGCCAGCCGGGCGCTGAGGCCAAGGATAAATAAAGGGCCAGGCCAGAGCGCCGGAGAAGGTCGCATGTGCATTAAGGCCAAGATGCTGCGAGGCCTTCAAGGCCATCTTCACCTGATCGACGGCCCAGGCCTGCCGCGCCTTTGGATTGCCGCGCACCTCTGGAGCCGCAAAGCCGTCGAAAGCTTCGTCATAAGCAGGATGAACCGCCACCAGCTGACCTTGAAGATGCGTGGACAACTCCGTTACTTCGACGCCATTCTGGCGAGCAACGCCTGCAAATTCGTCGCAATAATCCTTTGATGTGGCTGCTTTTTGCAGATCGATCAACTGCCCCGCCCAAGTCGGAACCTGGACGCCGAGGTAACCCTTGTCCGCTGCCCATTTGGTAATGGAATCCCAGGAATTGAACGGTGCCGCATCGCCTGCGAACTGGCCGAGGAACAGACCTGGTCCTTTGATCGTCTTCATGGCGCAAATCCTTCTTAACGATTTCAACTAAAGGGACGCACCTGCTAGAAGGCGCGTCCCTGCAAGATCATTGACGCCAACCGCCGACTGCGGCAGCGTGCCGACAGCCATCAGAACGGCGAGTCGGGGAAGTAGAAGTTCTTCGCATTGTCCTTCGTCACCAGCGTGGCATCGAGGATATAGCTGCCGCTGACAGGGATCTGGTCATAGAGGCGTGCTGCAGTCAGTTGCATGGCCGTCGCAACCATTGCCGGCGGATAAAGTACGTCGACCGGTACCATTTTGTCGCCATCCATGACCTTCTTGATCATGTCCTTGGATCCAGCGCCGGCAACGACATACTGAATGTCAGTACGCTTTGCCTGTTCAATCGCCTGCAGAACGCCGACAGCCATGTCGTCATCTTGGCACCACACCACATCGATTTTCTGATATTTGGTCAGAAAATCCTGCATGACACGGAAGGCATCGTCACGGTTCCAGTTGCCGTACTGGCGATCAAGAACCTTTACGCCCGATCCGGCAATACCCTTGTCGAACCCATCCTGACGCTGCTGATCGATCGGGATCGGAAGACCCCGGATGATCACAACCTGAGCATTTGGGCTCTTCTCGGCGATATACTTTCCAGCGACTTCTCCAAGTGCCGGATTGTTACCGGCGACGTAAAGGTCACGGATCGAGTTATCGTTGGCGCTTGGCGCACGGTCGACGAGGGCAACGAACTTGCCCTTATCCTTGACCTCCTTGATGGCATTGACCAGCGGATCTGGATCGGTCGGCAGGATGACCAGAGCGTCAATGCCCTGCGTCTCCAGATCCTGAACAGCATTGGCCTGACTTGCAGGATCCGGCGAGGTCTTGACGATCACGTTAAGGCCCGGATGCTCGCTCATCAACAGCTTGGCGACGCGCTGGGCGTGGAA
The DNA here is from genome assembly GCF_037199735.1 of Oryzifoliimicrobium ureilyticum. Classification (NCBI taxonomy): domain Bacteria; kingdom Pseudomonadati; phylum Pseudomonadota; class Alphaproteobacteria; order Hyphomicrobiales; family Rhizobiaceae; genus Oryzifoliimicrobium; species Oryzifoliimicrobium ureilyticum. Next base: position 189,940 of record NZ_JBBBVQ010000003.1, read on the forward strand.
CACCACGCCGGCCGTCCATCCATGGTCAGCGGCTGGAATGGACACGCCGATCGTCATCTTCTGATCTGCTGCATGCGCGAATGTCGTTAGTCCGGCAAAGGCGACAGTGGCGAAAGCTAGCGATAGCAGTTTGTTTTTCAAAGTCATTCTCCTCCCAAAGAACGTATGGATTTCGAAGCCGATCAAACCGGCGGCTTCTGCCGGTATTTCTATTGTCTTCGCATCAATGAGCGCTGCACGAGCATCGCGATAATGATGATCGCACCCTGGATCGCGCCAAGCAGATACTCGCTCACGAAATTGGAGAGCAGCATAATGTTACCGACAATTTCCAAGATGAAGGCGCCGCAGATCGTTCCCCACACGCGGCCGACACCGCCGCGAAGCGCAGTGCCGCCAACAACGACGGCGGTAATGGCCTGCAGCTCCCATAAGATTCCCGTCGTCGCAGAAGTAGAACCCAGTCGAGGGACATAAACCAAAACAGCAACAGCCACGCAAAGACCTTGAATGACGTAGGTCGCGGTTCGTACCTTTCTGACCGATATGCCGGAATAGCGCGCAACCTCTTCGTTGGAGCCCACTGCTAGAACATGACGTCCGAAGCGGGTTCGGTAAAGAATGAACGCAGCAATGGCGGCAACAACGAAAATGACGATGACAGGCACTGGAATTCCCGCAAGCGATCCAAAGTAGAAGGGTCGATAAAGCGACATCACTTCGGAATTGCGAAGGGTGATTGCGCCACCTTGGGATAGCCAAGTCGTCAACCCGCGATATATGCCCATTGTACCGAGCGTTGCAATGAACGGCTCAATGCGGCCGACCGTGGTGATCAGGCCATTGGCAGCGCCGCATGCGGCGCCGATCAGCAAGGCAAGGATCATGGCAGCCGCAAGAAGCATGCCGCTTCCCTGCACTGCGCCACTATTCATGAAGAGGATCATGAGGCTCGCAACAAATGCGAGCATCGCGCCAACAGACAAATCAAGGCCTCCGGCAGAAATGACGAAGGTCGCGCCGATGGCAATGATCGCGACGAAGGCGCTGCGCGTCAGCACATTCAAAAGATTGTCTATCCCGATAAAGTTGGGGTTTACGAATGCACCTAAAAGCAGAAGAAGTGCCAGCGCCATAAAAGGTGCAACGGCCCCAAGGTCGATCTTCTTTCCTGCACTTCTAGACATTCGGCTTTGCGTCGCCACATTCGTCATATTGTTTCCGCCAAGGCGGCCTCCCCCGATGTTACCCCCGTGGCCAGGACGACGATCTTGTTCTCGGTCATATCCTCACCTGAGACTTCGCCTGCTATCTGGCCGCCACGCATCACCAGGATGCGATCGCAAAGCCCGATGAGTTCCGGCATTTCCGAGGAAACGACGATCACCGACCGGCCTTCGGCTGCCAAACGGGCGATGAATTTGTAAATCTGTTCTTTGGTTCCGATATCGATGCCGCGGGTTGGTTCGTCGATGATCACGATCTTCGGGTCGAGCATCATCATCTTGGCGATGAGCAGCTTCTGCTGGTTTCCACCAGATAGCTGCCCAGCAAGCAGATCCCGACTGCCAGCGCGAATGTCGAACTCCTTAACGGCGTCATCCAACGCTTTGCTTTCGCGATGACGATCAATCTGAAAGAAGCGGGTAAATTGACGCAGCGAGGCCAAAGTGAGGTTGATACTCATGTCTTTGGTCAAAAGCAGTCCCTTGCCTTTTCGATCCTCGCTGAGATAGGCAATTCCGGCGCGCATACTGGCTTTCACATCAGGGAAAGAGACGGGATGACCGTTGAAGGCAACAGATCCATGTGACGGGCGCAGTCCAACCACGCCCTCCATCAATTCGGTGCGCCCTGCCCCGATCAAGCCGGCAAAGCCCAGGATCTCCCCCTTCTTCAGCAAGAAAGACGCGTTCTGGACGTAACCTGGAACGGAAAAGTCTTTGACCTGCAGAACCACTTCATCCGCGATGAAATCAGCCCGGTCGGGATAAAGTTTCGCGACATCACGCCCAACCATCAAGCGGGCCATGTCAGCTGCCTGGAGATCTTCTGCCATGTAGCTTCCGACCACTCTGCCGTCGCGTAAAACAGTGACGCGATCGGCAATTTCCTTCACCTCCGGCAAACGATGCGAGATGTAAAGAACCGCAACGCCGCGCTCTCGGATGGCTTTGATAACCTCCAGCAATGCCGCCGTTTCTACGGGTGTCAAAGATGCCGTCGGCTCGTCAAAAATCACGAGGCGATGGGGGACCAGCAATACCCGAGCAATCTGCACCAGCTGGCGCTGCGCGATCGAAAGGGTCCCGACGATGGCGCGCGGATGAATGTCGGCGCCCAGTTCCTTGATTGCCTGGCGCGCCTGTTCCTTCATCGTCTTGCGGTCGATGAAAAGAGCCGGCCCAAGTTCGCGTCCTAGAAAGATATTCTCCGCTACCGTCAAATCCGGTGCCAGCAGAATCTCCTGATGGACAAGCACGACACCTTGTCCCTCGGCATCGGACGGCCCAGTAAACCTTGTCGCCATTCCATCGATCAGAATTTCGCCGCGCGTCGGCATATGGTTGCCGGCGAGCACCTTCATCAAGGTGGACTTGCCAGCGCCATTCTCACCGATGATCGCATGAACTTCCCCCGCTTCAACGCGCAGCGCGACCTCATGAAGCACTTCAACCGGACCGAATGATTTCGACAATCCAGCGACTTCAAGCAGAGGTGCGTCTTGATCCTTCACGCGCGTGGCCGTACGCCCCATGATCATAGAGGAAAGCCCCCATGACGCGGTTCATGCCTGCAGCGACCGGCAAACGACGTCCATCCCGCACAGCTATCGCCGCGTGGTATCCCTGCGAGCCTCTTCACGAACCATCCCACCCCGAATTCCTCCAAAACGAAGCTAGCCCAGCAGATGAGGTACGTAAACCAAATTCCATCGGTAAATGAACTTTGATAGAAAAGGGATCAGCCGTGAATTTTACACGGCTGATCTTCTGGTCATCACATCACACGTAGCGGTTGACGACGTTTTCCAGATGCTCCTGTTTTCCGGAGCGAGGCTGCGGATTGATATCCTTTTCTTCGACCCAGGCAGCAATCTGCTCCAAGGACATTTCGCCGCGCAGCAGCTTTTGTCCGTCAGCCGATTCCCATCCTGCGTAACGGGCTGCCAGAGGAGCCGACAAAGCTTTCTCTTCCACCATCTTCGCAGCAGCCTTCAGGCCGCGGGCGCAGCAATCCATACCGCCGATATGGCCGATCAGCAGATCCTCGGGATCAAGCGACTGACGGCGCAGCTTCGAATCGAAATTCGTACCACCTGTCGTAAAGCCACCGTTCTTGAGAACCTGGTAGTAGGCCAGCGCCATCTCCGGAACGTTGTTCGGGAACTGGTCCGTATCCCATCCAGACTGGTAGTCATTGCGGTTCATATCGATCGAACCGAAGATGCCGAGGGCGCCCGCAAGTGCCAGCTCGTGCTCGAAGGAGTGACCGGCAAGAATCGCGTGCCCCTGCTCGATGTTGAGTTTGACTTCGTTTTCAAGACCATACTTTTTCAGGAAGCCATAGACGGTAGCGACATCATAGTCATACTGATGCTTGGTCGGCTCTTGCGGCTTCGGCTCGATCAGGATCGTGCCCTTGTAACCGATCTTGTGCTTGTACTCGATGACGAGGTTGAGGAAGCGACCGAGTTGGTCGAGCTCGCGCTTGAGATCGGTGTTCAACAGGGTCTCGTAACCTTCGCGGCCACCCCACAGCACGTAATTGTCACCGCCAAGCTTCATGGTAGCGTCCATGCAGGTTTTGACAGTGGCGGCCGAATAGGCAAAAACTTCCGGATCGGGATTTGTTGCGGCACCCGACATGAAGCGGCGGTTCGAGAAGAGATTTGCCGTTCCCCACAAAAGCCGCGTGCCAGTCTGGGACTGCTTTTCAGCAAAATAATCGACAATCTCGTTCAGGTTGCGTGTGCTTTCAGCGAAATTTTTCCCTTCAGGGCGCACGTCGGCATCGTGGAAGCAGTAAAAAGGTGCACCAAGCAAGGAGAAGAACTCAAAGGCAACGTCGGCTTTGAGTTTTGCTGCGTCCATCTCGCCATCGAACCAAGGTCTTGCAAAGGTGCGACCGCCAAAGGGATCGCCACCTTCCCAAGCAAAGGTATGCCAATAGGCCACAGCAAAGCGAAGATGGTCTTCCATCCGTTTGCCGGCAACAACTTCGTCCGGGTTATAGTGCCGGAAGGCCAACGGATTGTCGCTCTCGGGACCTTCATATTTGATCTTTTGAATATCGCCAAAAAAGCCGGTGCTCATCATAGTCCTCCTGATGTCAATCGTGAAAAGCTCTGCCTGACCTCATGACGCGAGCGGCAGAGCGTGAAGTGGTTAGTGGGTGAGCGTCTTGATAGCCGGGTAGATGGCCCGGTAACGGCGATAAGCCGCGTCATAAGCCTCGTGCAGGCTGGCGTTCGGCTCGATAGTTCCTGCTGTTTTTGGAGGCGTGCAGACGCTGACCGGATCCGCGCCTGTCGCGGCAATCAGACCGAGCCGAGCCGCGCCGAAGGCAGCACCGAAATCTCCATCTGCAGGCAAATCGACGGGAAGGCCGAGCGTCGTTGCGATGGAAGAAAGCCAATAGCGCGACCGCGAGCCGCCGCCGATTGCTGTTACTCGCGAAATTTCGGTCCCAGCCGAGCGCAGAGCCTCCAGATTGTCGCGAATGGCGAAAGCCACACCTTCCAATACGGCCTGGGTCAGAACGGCGCGGCTGCTTTCATGACCAAGGCCGACGAAAACGCCTCTGATCGCAGCGTCGTTATGCGGGGTCCGCTCCCCCGACAGATACGGCAGGAAAGTCACAGACGATGGTGCTTTTAGCTCATCCCCAAGTTCGCTCGTCAGATCTGCGGCCGATTTCCCGGTGACGTGAGAGTGCCAGTTCAAAGAGTCGGTAGCGGACAGAATGACGCCCATCTGGTGCCAGGTATTCGGCAGAGCATGGCAAAATGCGTGCACCGCGCTCTCCGGCTTAGGCAGATAGGCTCCGTTCGCAGCGAAAAGCACGCCGGATGTGCCGAGCGACACAAAGGCGGCGCCGTCGCTGACGGTTCCCATGCCGCAGGCCGATGCCGCGTTATCGCCAGCGCCTCCCGCGACGACGACATCATCTTGAATGCCCCACTGATTGCGCAAGTCGGCACGCAGATGTCCTGCCTGCTGAGTTCCCTCGACGAGAGACGGCATCTGACTTTCATCGAGCCCTGTGGCTGCCAGCAGTTCGGATGACCATTTGCGTGCACCGGTATCGAGCCATGAGGTACCAGCGGAGTCCGACATTTCCGAGATATATTCGCCTGTTAGCCAAAGCCGCAGATAATCTTTTGGCAAAAGAACGCGCCGGATCTTGGCAAAGATCTCGGGCTCATGTTTGGCAACCCAGGCGAGCTTAGGGGCCGTAAAGCCTGGGAAGACGATATTGCCCGTCAGGGCGCGAAAACGAGGATCGGCATCCAAAGCGGCGGCCTCAGCGTGGCTGCGCGTGTCATTCCATAAAATGCAAGGCCGAAGCACCTCATCAGAAGCGCCAATCAGGGTTGCCCCGTGCATCTGTCCGGAAAGCCCGATACCCTTGACGGCCGCCAGCTCTTTTGGATGCTGAGCCTTGAGACCAGAAACAGCCTCTTCCGTCGCCCTGATCCATTCGTGCGGATCTTGTTCCGACCAGCCTGGATGCGGACGGGAAACATCAAGCGCGCCATTTGCGGAACCGATTATTCGCTGATCACCGTCGATCAGCATCGCTTTGACGCCTGAAGTGCCAAGGTCGAGACCAAGATACATCTTATTTTATCTCCTTTGCCGTCACGGCAGATTTTCCTTGATGAAGATATCCAGACGAATGCGCTCTTGTGCGTCGATGACGGCCAGTTCGTCGGCGCGCGCCTTCAGTACACGGATCGCACTGCGCACTTCATGACCGGCATCCTGATTGAGGATGACGTCGATCGTTCCGTCGAGCAGTGCATCGCGTGTATGTTCGGTCAGTTCGTGGGCAATGACGGCCCGAAGCGCCGCACCGCGCTGCTCTTTCAACGCTCGGATCAGACCGCGATTGCCGGCACCGACGCTGTATAGGCCGGCGATGTCGGCGCGCCTTTGGAACAACTCAAGCAGAATCTGATGCACTTGAGCGGGATCGTCTCGTCCCTCGAGCACGGGCAAGACTTCGAGAGAAGGAAAATCCGACGCGAGCAGCGATCGAAAGCCTTCGAGCCGCTCACGGTGGTCGCGCACCAACATTGAACCCGCTAGAACGGCAATCGACTGCCCTTCCTCCAAAGTCCTTGGTTGAAGAAATCGCCCAAGCAGATGCGCAGCCGTGCGACCTGCGGCCAAATTATCGATTCCGGCGTAATGATTCCGCTTTGATCCCGGCAGATCGGAGACAAGCGTGACGACCGGGATGCCCCTTGCCACAAGTTTGTCGACGGCATCACGAACTTCAGGCGCATCGACAGCGACGAGAGCAACCCCCGCAGGCCGCTCTTCAGCCAACCTCTGCAAAGTTCGCACCAACGGCGCGACCTCGAATGCAGGCACTTCAATCCAGCTGATATCGGTGCGCTCAATCGCTGCGCGTGAAGCCGCTTCACGCACCTCGCGATTTATCCTTCGCATGAACGAGCTAGCGCTGTCCGGGATAATGAAAACAAGAGGGTAAACACGTCTTTTTGCGAGGTTTGCGGCAGCCACATCGCGGACGTAGCCAAGGTCGCGGATCACACTTTCCACCCTCTCACGGGTTACCTCGCGAACGCCGGATCGGCGATTGAGCACGCGGTCAACCGTGGCAAGACTGACGCCCGCAGCTGCGGCTATATCGTGCACAGTAGGCTTCATCGCTCCTCCGGGCAAAACCCATAGCGCGAGAAAACTGCCGCGTAAATCTTTTTGATGTACGTGCATCAAAAATTGTTCGAGCAGTCGATGGAGATTGATGAGCAGCGGGTAAACGGCTTGCCCCCCGGACGCAGGGCGGCCGAGGGGGCAAGAAAACGGGCGTTAGATCTTTACAGTGCTAGTGGCCTCCGCCACCACCGCCACCGCCTTGCGGAGCAGGCTTTTCGATCATGGCGACACCAAGAATCATGAGAGTGAAGAGCACTGTCAGCATCAAAAAGATATCGCTGAATGACATAACGACAGCCTGCTTCGTCGCGAGATTGACCATCTGACGAATAGAGCCTTGGGCCGCCTCAAGTCCATGGCTTGTGAGATTGGCTGCCATTTCATTCAACTGCTCGATTGCCTTTGGATTGCCCCAATCGAGATGTTCGCGCAGTCTCTCATAATGCACGTCTTGACGGTTGGTCAGAACGGTATTGATGATTGCAAGCCCAACGGCGCCGCCGAGGTTTCTGGTCAGATTGAAAAGACCCGACGCGCCGCGAATACGGGCCGGCGATAATGTGCCCAGCGCAATATTGTTGATGGGCACCATGCACATCATAAGCCCGAAACCGCGCAAAATTTGCGGTACCAGGAGCTCATAGAAGTCCCAGTCGGCCGTAATGCCTGTCATGATGTACGTGCCGGCCGCAAAACTCGTAAAGCCGATGACCATCATCAAGCGGAGGTCGAGCTTGGTTGATAGGCGGCCTGCCAATGGCGCAGTCATGAACATCGCCAGCCCGGACACAAACATGGTCTCGCCGATCATCAGCGAGTCATACCCACGGACCCGTCCGAGATAGAGCGGATAAATGTAGGTCAGCCCGTAAAGGCCAATCCCCATGACGAAAGAGAATGTCGAGCCGAAAGCGAAATTCCGGTTTGTAAAGGCGGTGAGATCGACCACCGGAAATGATGCCGTGAAAGCCCGGTAGAAGAATAGCACGCAGCCGGCAGCCGATGCGATTGCTCCGATCAGGATATAGCTATCATTGAACCAGTCGTTCGAATTGCCCTCTTCCAGCACATATTCCAAGCCGCCCAGGAACACGGCCATGAAGAATAGACCCCACCAATCGAACTTGCGGAACAGCGAGAGCTCCGGCTTGTCGAAATCGATGAAGTTCCAGGTGACGAGCGTGACAACGATGCCAGGCAGGATATTGACGAGAAACAGCCAGTGCCAGGAAAAAGCATGGCTCAGATACCCACCAACCGTCGGACCGATCGTCGGCGCCAAAGTTGCGATCAGGCCAATGATCGGCGAGACGATACTGCGCTTTGACGGCGGAAAGATCGTGAAGGCGGCGGCGAAAACCGAGGGAATCATGCCGCCCCCGATGAAGCCTTGGATCGCCCGGTATATGATCATTTGATCAATGTTCGAAGCCGTTGCGGCAAGAGCGCTCGCAGCCGTGAACCCAGCAGCGGAAAACGCAAAGAGATAGCGCGTTGAGACAATACGCGCCAATGTTCCCGACAGCGGGATCATGATGACTTCGGCTATAAGATAAGAGGTTTGCACCCAGCCGATCTCATCCGAACCGGCTGACAGGCCCGCCTGTATCTCAGAAAGCGAAGCCGACACGATCTGAATGTCGAGGATCGACATGAACATGCCAAGCACCATCGCGAAGAACGCGATAAGCCGGCGCGGATCCATTTGATCCGCCTGAGCCGCCGACGCGGCTCCTTGCATTGTTGCTGTCGCGGCCATCGGGCCTACCTCTTTAAGCTGGCGCTAATTGGCCTGCCCAGCGTCGGGCGCCGTGCGCGTATCGACATCCACCACCACGGACAGACCCGCTCTCAGGCGGCCTGTCGCAAGAGCATCCTGCGGAAGTGAAATACGAACGGGGACACGCTGGATGATCTTTGTAAAGTTGCCCGTCGCGTTTTCCGGCGGCAACAAGGAGAAGACGGCGCCGGAGGCAGGAGCGATGGATTCGACCGTACCGACCACCGAATGATCGCTATAGGCATCGACGTGAACATTGACCTTGGAGCCAGGCACGAGGTGCTGGATCTGGGTTTCCTTGAAGTTCGCATCGATGTAGAGCTGCTTTTCCGGGACAACCGCCATCAGCCTCTGACCCGGAGAAACAAGGTCACCGACCTGAACCGAGCGGTTGCCAATCACGCCATCATAAGGCGCCTTCACAATCGTGAAGGACAGATCACGCGCGGCTTTGTCACGCGAAATTTCGGCCGAACGAACGGCACCTTCGGCCTCTTGGCGCTGCGCCTGCAGGATTTCGATGTTTGCGCGCGCGGCTATAATGTTGGCATCGCCGGCAGCGAGATTGGCGCGCGCCTGATCAAGCGCGATGCGGGAGTTATCCAGCTCGGCCGCTGTGCCAACATTGCGCTGATTGAGATCGGTCTGACGCTTGAATGTGATTTCCGCGCCTCGGACGGTTGCATCCAATGCCGTCTTTTGCGCTTCGGCTTGGGTCAAGGAAGCCTTCGCGCCATCAATCTGGGCATCGATCCTCGAAAGAGCGAGCCGCTGAGTTGCGACCTGCGCTTCCGCCTGATCGAGCGCGTTCTTGTAATCACCGTCATCCAAGGTCAAAAGGACATCGCCGGCCTTGACGCGCTTGTTTGCGTCCACCGCGACGCTGGCCACATAGCCGGTGACCTTGGGCGAAATGGTTGCGATGTCGCCTTCTACGTAGGCATCGTCGGTCGATACCATAAAGCGACCGACAGTCCACCAGTCATATCCATACCATGCAGCGCCTGCCAAAACTGCCAATCCGATAATCGGCAGGACCAAACTCCGACGCTTCTTCTTCTCGGCCTGGGGCGGTGCGACCGCAGGCGCCGGGGGGTTTGGCGCCTGCGGTGCATTGCGCGCTTCCGCAGTGGGGTCGGCTGCGGGAGCGCCAGTATCCGTTACTGGCTGAGCGTCCTCAGGCACGATGCGAGCAATCTTTGACTTGGAATTTGACGACATGGCTGAGCACTACCAGAAAGAGCGAAATCAATCGAACTGAACGGTTCGGTTCAGTTGACATAAAGGCTTTTTACGTCCATATCAAGAGCTATCGAACCGCCCGGTTCGATTTTATTAATAAGGCGTCCGTGATTGCGGATGTGGTTAAGGAAAAATGTCGGGTATTTCGAAAAAAAGCGAAGCCGATGCGGTGACTGCCTCGGGTCGATTTGCGGCTGGAGAGGATCCGGCAAAGCGTCGTCAGATACTGGACGGCGCAAAACGCGTTTTCATGAGAATGGGCTTCGATGCCGCCAGCATGAACGACGTTACGCGCGAGGCAGGCGTCTCAAAAGGCACGTTATACGTTTACTTCGGCAATAAAGAAGACCTGTTCACTGCCATGATAGAAGCCGAGCGAGCTGCTTTCGTGGCGGCTCTGAAGACGGCGCTGGCAGAAGAGGTCGACCTTGAAAGCAGTCTCTATTATTTCGGAATGAAGTTTATCTTCCACATTACCAATGAAGACGTGATCAAGGTGATGCGTACGCTAATCGGCGTTCGCCCGCGCATGCCAGCTCTATGCCAGCGGTTTTTCAACAGTCCGGAAAACCTCCGCGCCGTTCTGCGCAGTCATCTGACAAAACATGTCGAGATGGGTCAGCTGGTCATCGAGGATATGGACCTTGCCGCGGTGCAATTTCTGGAGCTTGCTAGCGGAAGCCTGTTCAAGTTTCGTTTGTTCGGCACTTTGGCTAGTCCTCCTTCTCAAGAGGAAGCGGATCGGATTGTTCGTGGCGCAGTGCGTGTTTTCATGGCGGCTTACGCAAAACCGAAGGCTGTCTAAATTTATTTAACGACCCTGGAATAAAATCCGTCGAGCTTACGTATACCGCACGCGCGATATGCCGCTCAGCGCTGTCGGCGCTTAATTGCTCGAAGGGATTTGAATGACCGATATTATTGCGCTTTTGCAGGACCCGGCGGCTTGGATAGCTCTCATTACGCTTGTTGTGATGGAAGTAGTCCTCGGCATCGACAACCTTATTTTCATTTCAATCCTCACCAATAAGCTTCCGCCTGAATATCGAGAGAAAGCGCGCCGTATAGGCATCGGACTTGCGCTGGTGATGCGGCTTGCGCTCCTGGGGACCGTTGCCTGGATTGTCAAACTGACAACCCCCGTTTTCGAGGCTTTCGGTCACGGGTTTTCATGGAAAGACCTGATCCTGATCGCCGGCGGTCTGTTTCTGGTGTGGAAGGCCACGAAGGAAATTCATCACAACGTCGATCCCGCCGATCATGCTGAGGACGCATTTGCGAGCTCTACACAAACGAGTTTTGCCGGGGCCATTGCGCAAATCCTGCTGCTTGACCTCGTCTTCTCCGTCGATAGCATCATCACCGCAGTTGGCATGACGCCTCATGTCCCGATCATGGTGATCGCTGTCGTCGCTGCAGTGACCGTTATGCTGGTCGCAGCGACGCCACTTGCGAATTTCATCGAGCGAAATCCGACCATCGTTATGCTGGCGCTTGCGTTTTTGCTGATGATCGGAACGACGCTCATCGCCGAGGGTATGGGCTTCCACGTCCCGAAGGGTTACGTCTATGCCGCCATGGCCTTCTCGGCGCTGGTGGAGGTTCTCAATATCATTGCCCGTAATGCAAGGCAGCGTAAAAATCTGAAACGCAAAGGCTGATAAGGCTGCAATTGATCCAAATCACAAGGACCGGCTGCATTGCGGCCGGTCTTTTTCTTGGTGGAGAGGACCTCTGCAAGGGGAAAAGGCCGTCCATTAATTGCTAGCGCCATCCTCGAGGCAGCCCCTCGACCGCCACTTTATATTCGCCCGGCGGCCGCTCTTAAACACACCCGATCACATACTGCGTCTTAGAAAGCCTATTGAAGAAAGGCCACGCTCTTACACATAGTAATTGGGGCGCTCGACATGCCTCTGCCGGGAGCACAATGACAACACCGCAGATTCTTGCCTTCACCGTCATCGGGTTGATGATGGCCGTCTTCATTTGGGATCGCTTTCGCTACGACCTCGTTGCCTGTTGTTCGCTTGTGCTGGCGGTCTCGCTCGGGTTGGTTCCGTTCGATAAAGCCTTTTCCGGCTTCAGCGATGACATCGTCATTATTGTGGGAAGCGCCTTGATCGTCAGCGCAGGCGTGGCAAGATCAGGCATTGTCGATCTCGCCATCAAGCGATTTTTTCCAAATCTGACCACGGTTCATGGACAACTCGCGCTTCTTTTGATTGTGGTCGCCGTTCTTTCAGCTTTCATCAAGAACATTGGCGCACTGGCAATCATGATTCCGGTTGCCTTTCAGTTTGCCCGCAAGTCAGGCAAGTCGCCGTCTCTTTATTTGATGCCCATGAGTTTTGCCGCCCTGCTTGGTGGCCTTATGACGCAGATCGGAACCTCGCCGAATATTGTGGTTTCCCGTGTTCGTGCAGAACTCACCGGCACATCCTTCACGATGTTCGATTTTACGCCGGTGGGGGCGAGCCTCGCTCTGGTTGGCGTTGTCTTTCTCATCTTCTTTTATTGGCTGGTGCCTGAACGAAAGAACGAAAACCCTTCCCTTGAGGAAGCGCTTGATGTCAAAACCTATTTTTCAGAGGCAACGGTAACCGACGTCTCACTCGTGATCGGCAAAAAGCTGCATGAGCTTTTGAGCTTGGGCGAAGGCGATGCCGTCGCCACCGCTATACTGCGCGGACCGAGGCGCATGTCACCCTTGCCCGACGCCGAACTGCGGGTCGGCGATACCGTTCTTCTGGAAGGCAGCCCAAAGGCTCTGGACAAATTGGTAACGGCCGGCAAACTCAAACTTTCTGGTAAATCGTCTCCAGATGTCACTGATGATGCCGAAACGGTGGCCATAGAAGCGATCGTCAGCGCCGAATCCCGTTTAATCGGCTGGTCAGCCCGCCAGCTATCTCTGTCGAACCGACGCCGTATCAATCTCCTGGCAGTCAGCCGCGAAGGCCAGCGCCTTGCTAAACGGGTCGGTGACGTGACCTTGCGGGTTGGCGACGTTCTCGTCCTGCAAGGCAGTCGCAAAAATCTTCCAGGCTTCCTGCAGGAATTTGCCTGTCTGCCCCTGGCCCAGCGCGAGATCCTTCTTGGCACCAAGCGAAAAGCTTGGCTTCCGCTCATTATCTTGGTGGCTGCAATGGGGGCAACGGCAGCCGGCATTGCCCCAGTGGGCGTTTCCTTCTTCTGTGCTGCGCTCGCCATGGTGGTATTTCGCGTGATCCCCTTGAGGGAAGTCTATAACGCGTTGGACGGCCCGATCCTTATCATGCTGGCAGCTCTCATCCCCGTCTCCGATACGCTGAGGACAACAGGCGGTAGCGACCTTATTGCCGGCTGGCTCGGAATGATCGGAGAACATCTGCCGCCATGGGGCGCGATAGCCCTGATCCTCGTCACGGCCATGGCGGTCACGCCTTTTCTCAACAATGCGGCAACGGTTCTCGTCATGGCGCCCATCGCCGCCAGCTTTGCGCAAAAGCTTGGCGATCGGCCGGAGGCGTTTTTGATGGCTGTTGCCATCGGCGCGGGTTGCGACTTCCTGACCCCGATAGGTCACCAGTGCAATACATTGGTCTTCGGCCCTGGTGGCTATCGGTTCTCTGATTATCCGAGATTGGGGCTTCCGCTCTCACTCCTGATCCTGATCGTCAGCGTGCCGCTGCTTCTTTACGTGTGGCCGATCAGATAAGCGTGGCTTTCGCGGTCTGCGAGCGTGTGTGTCAAAACCAAAAATCTTGACGGGATACGGCGAATATGTGTTAAGGCCAGCCGATCCATGAGACAACCTCGCGCTGCCTGTCCGCGCCATAAATTCGAGCGAAACCATGAGCAATTCCGACATCCGCGTCCGCATCGCCCCTTCTCCGACTGGCGAGCCTCATGTCGGCACCGCCTATATCGCTCTTTTCAACTATCTTTTTGCCAAGAAGAACGGCGGGACATTTATCCTGCGCATCGAAGATACCGATCAAACGCGCTCGACGCGCGAATTTGAGCAGAAGGTGCTAGACGCACTGAAATGGTGCGGGCTTGAATGGGCGGAAGGTCCGGATATTGGTGGGCCTTATGGTCCTTATCGCCAGTCGGACCGAAAGGACATCTATCGTCCGTTCGTCGATAAGATCCTCGAAGCAGGCCACGGCTTCAACTGCTTCTGCACGCCGGAGCGGCTTGAGCGCATGCGCGAAGAACAGCGTGCGGCAGGCAAGGCGCCTAAATATGACGGACACTGCCTCAACCTGGCTGCAGAAGAAGTCACGTCACGAATTGCAGCTGGCGAGCCACATGTCGTGCGCATGAAGGTGCCGACGGAAGGTAGCTGCAAATTCCATGACGGCGTTTATGGCGACGTGGAAATTCCGTGGGAAGCAGTGGATATGCAGGTTCTGCTGAAGGCCGACGGCATGCCGACATATCATATGGCAAATGTTGTCGACGACCACTTGATGAAGATCACGCATGTCGCACGCGGCGAGGAGTGGCTGGCCTCGGTTCCAAAGCATATTCTGATTTATCGCTATCTCGGGCTGGAACCACCGGTCTTCATGCACTTGTCCTTGATGCGCAATGCCGACAAGTCGAAGCTTTCGAAGCGGAAAAACCCGACATCGATTTCCTACTACTCGGCTCTTGGTTACCTGCCGGAAGCCTTGATGAACTTCCTCGGCCTCTTTTTTGTGCAGATTGCCGAGGGCGAAGAGCTTTTGAGCATGGACGAACTGGCAGAAAAGTTCGACCCGGAAAATCTTTCAAAGGCAGGTGCTATCTTCGACATTCAGAAGCTCGATTGGCTGAACGGGCGCTGGATCCGCGAGAAGCTTTCGCAGGAAGAATTCATGGCGCGCGTCCTGAACTGGGCCTCTGAGAACGAGCGTCTCACAGAGGGCCTCAAGCTGGCGCAGAGCCGAATTTCGAAGCTTGGCGAACTCCCATCACTTGGCGGCTTTCTTCTGTCGAGCGATGTCGCACTCAGCAGCGCATCCTTTGCTGGATTAAAGACAAGTGCAGCCGAAACGTTGGAAATCCTGACGACCGTACAGACTGATCTTGAAAAGATACACGAGTGGACGGTCGCTTCCATCGAGGAAGAGCTGCGTGCCATCTCCGATCGGTTGGGCAAGAAGCTGCGCGTCGTCACTCCGCCGCTGTTTGTGGCCATGTCGGGCTCGTCCCGCTCGCTGCCGTTGTTCGATTCCATGGCTCTACTTGGGCGATCTGTTGTACGCCAGAGATTGAAAACAGCTGCAACTGTCGTTGCCGCGGCAGTCGGTAGCGCCTGACTTTTCATCAGCAAGACCTTAGAACTCAC
Organism: Oryzifoliimicrobium ureilyticum; assembly: GCF_037199735.1. Lineage (NCBI taxonomy): Bacteria > Pseudomonadati > Pseudomonadota > Alphaproteobacteria > Hyphomicrobiales > Rhizobiaceae > Oryzifoliimicrobium > Oryzifoliimicrobium ureilyticum. The sequence continues at coordinate 205,193 of NZ_JBBBVQ010000003.1, forward strand.
TGCCGAAAAGGCGACGAAGATGTCCGACACAAAAACCGAAACCGCCCTCTCCTCCGATGCAGCCGAAGTACGTCGTCAGAAACTGGCGATGCTACGCGCAAAGATTGGCGATGTTTATCCTGCACATTTCCACCGCAGCATGACGAATGCCGAGCTTGCGGATAAGTATGCGGGTCTTGAACCCGATACGGAGACCGAGGACCTGGTAACGGTGGCGGGCCGCGTTTATTCGTCGCGCAATTCCGGCATGTTCATCGATCTTCACGACGCGTCTGGCAAAATCCAGATCTTCAGCCACAAAGACACCACGCCCGAAGAGGCGCGCGCGTTGCTGCCAATGATTGACATCGGCGACATTATCGGCGTCAAGGGTCTGGTACGCCGCACAAAGCGGGGCGAGCTGACAATCAACGCGCACGAAATCACCATGCTGACCAAGACACTTCTTCCAATGCCGGAGAAGTGGCACGGGGTCTCCGACATCGAGTTGCGCTATCGCAAGCGGCACCTCGATATCATGACAAACGAAGAGTCGAAGTTACGCTTTCAGCAGCGCAGCCGGATCGTCTCAGGCGTCCGCCGCTTTATGGAGAATGACGGCTTCATGGAAGTCGAAACGCCGATGCTGCATTCGGTCTATGGAGGTGCAACGGCAGAGCCGTTCAAAACGCACCACAACACGCTGAAGCTCGATATGTATCTGAGGATTGCGCCCGAATTGTTCCTGAAGCGGACTCTCGTATCGGGGCTCTCCGACAAGGTCTTCGAAATCAATCGCAACTTCCGGAACGAAGGCGTATCGACCCGGCATAACCCCGAATTCACGATGATGGAGTGCTACTGGGCCTATGCCGATTACGAAGACATCATGGACCTGGTCGAGCGGCTATTCGCATCGCTTGCAATGACCATCCATGGCAAAACGGAATTTATGTTTGGCGAGACCGAAATCTCTTTCAAGGGTCCGTTCAAGCGCGTTCCAATGCCCCAGGCCGTCAAGGACGTAACCGGTATCGACTTCCTGTCCATTAAATCGGATGAGGAAGCACGTGCCGCTGCTAAGACGGCCGGCTTTGAGGTCGAGAAGGACTGGACGTGGGGTGAATGCCTTGCCTTCATCTTCGAGGAAAAGGTCGAAGGCACCTTGATCCAGCCCTCGCATGTGACGCACTTCCCGAAGGACATCTCACCCTTTGCCAAGGAGGTGCCGGGCGAACCACGTTTGGTGGAACGCTTCGAGACCTACTGCAATGCCTGGGAAATCGGCAACGCATTCTCGGAGCTGAACGACCCTGAAGAGCAGCGCAAGCGTATGGTGGAACAGTTGGAACAGGCGCATGCGCGCGGCGAAAAGGAAAAGCAACTCGATGACGAGTTCCTTGATGCCATCGATCAAGGCATGCCTCCTGCTGGCGGGCTCGGCATCGGCATCGATCGTTTGATCATGCTGCTGACCAACGCACCGTCCATTCGCGACGTTATTCTGTTCCCGGCTCGGCGCAGCAAAGCCGATTAAGTCTCATAGCTGTGCTTCGCTCTCGGCTCTATTCAGCTATTTGGCAGGAGGGCAGAGCCATATGAGGGCGATATGGATTGACCGCAAACTGCCGCGTCCGCCGCAGTTTGCGGTCAATCTTCGGCGCGGATCGCGCGCGGTTGCGAGTAGAGTTTTGAACTTACACAGGCCAGGCTTCACACAATAGCATGATCACTCAGTGTTCGGCTTTGACTTCCTTTACCGGCTCTTCGTGACCATCTGCCGGTTTCTCTCTGCCGCCGTGATCGCTGCTTTCGCCTTCTGCGTGGCTCTCTGCGGAAGCTTCGCCATGAGCGCCGGCTTCCTTGCCTTTGCCGCCCTTCTCGCCGCCATGTGCTTCCGCGCCCTTTTTATCGGTCGCCGCAACAACGGTGGGGTCCACACAGTCGGTCGATTCCGTCAGCGCAGCATTCATCGCTTCAATCTTGTCTTCGGGAAGCTCGACCCGGTCTCCAAAAAACTCGCCGTTCAGAGCAGGTCCGCTATCGAAATAACGCGCCGTGAAAGTCTTTTGGCCCAGGTTTTTCAGGATGTCATCCGGGTGAGGCGCATAGATTATGTCGGCAGCGATCGCCCGTCCCCGCATGTCGGAGCGTAAAGTCGGGCCGTTCTGGTCAAGCACGACCACCTGAACCAGGTCGGGATGATCTTTCTGGGCTTGATAAACAGCGCGCGCAACCCGCAATGCCGTCTTGACCCGTGTCAAACCGTCTGTACTTTCCGTTCGAATGAATTTCCGCACCCATAAACGATCAGCGTGCTTGATCGTCACAAGGTTTACGTCAGTGCAAGCCAGACCATTGGGCTTCTCGGCGACACCGGTTTCTGCGTGACCACCGATGAAACCAAAGTAATAGGCGGCGCCTCCGGCAGCTGCGTTCAAAATGAGAACGGCAACCAAGATGATCAATAATTTCTTGGAGGGCCGGAAGATGCGCAACAAGCCCTTCACGCCGAAAGTCCCGCCATTGGTTACCCCGATGCTTCAACTGATCCTTTTGTATACCGCAACCATGTTTCGGAATGCTTAAGTTGGTATGCAGGCAGAACTTCTGGAGGCAACAGGCAGGAAGCGACGGAACAAAATTCCTTCTGCGGAGTCTATGTGATTATTGACCTGAAAGGATACAGCCAATGCTTAAATGGGCTCTGATTTTCTTCGTGATTTCGCTGATAACCGGCTTTCTCGGCTTTTCCGGCGTCTCCGCAGCAACGGCAACAATCGCGCGTGTCCTCTTCGGGATTGCACTGATTATCTTCCTGATTTTCTTGGTTCTTGCGCTGATGGCGGGCCAGGCGATCCTGTAGTAGCCGGGCGATGTTTCTTCCAGTTTTCGATGTTTTTGTTGGGCGGCTACAATGGCCGCCCTTCTTCATATGAGGCTGGCACCTACATTGACAGCCAAAGCCAAGATCGTCGTATTGAACAAGAAAGAAAGGACGGCGTGGAGAAGGGCAAGCCGCCTCATTTCGGTGGACGTTATGCCGATGTCGGCAGTTTGCGCGGCCACGCCGATGGTAAAGGAAAAATAGAGAAAGTCCCAATAAAGCGGACTTTCGATATCATCAGGAAATTTCAGCCCCGCGCCTCGATCAGAAGCCCGGTAATAGCGGTGGGCGTAATGTACAGTGAACAGCGTGTGCAGGAAAACCCACGAAATAATGATCGTCAGGATCGCAACGCCAGCCCTAGCAATGGCGACATCGGGTGAAGCATCCTTCACTGAATTCAGCTCTATGATGATGCCGCCGACACTTGCGATAGCAGCCAAAATCGAAAGCCCCAAAAGGACGCGGTCCGAGAAATCGAAATTGTCGGCGCGCTGCTTTATCCGATCGACCGTTGCATAGAGCATTCTGCGCCAGATGAAGGCGATGAACACCAAAGCACCGCCGTTCCAACCTAACAGCAGGTTCCGAGCGTTTATGGTTCGGCTGGTCAGAAGGAGAAAGATTACGACCCCCGCAAGCACTGCGAGGGAAAAGGCGAGATGTTTTCGAATTAGCCTGGAAAACGAATTCTTACGAGGCTGAGCCTCCGCAATGCGCATTACTCAAAACCTCATAACAATATTGCTGAATTCGTAGCACTTCAGCTTCTCAATGCAAAGCCTGTTGCTGATATCAGCCTGTCCAACCGCCGTCCACGACATGGATTTGACCCGTCGTAAAGCCCGCCTCGTCGCCGGCCAGATAGGTGACTAGAGCAGCAATCTCCTCGGGTGTCGCAATGCGTCCCATGGGTTGGCGGGCAATGAAATCCTTCATCGCCTTTTCGTAATCGCCAGTAGCCCTCAACCGCTCGTGCAGAGAAGGACTATCCACCGTCCCCGGACAAATGGCGTTCGCACGAATGCCTTTGCTGACGAAGTCGGCGGCGATTGCCTTTGTAAGGCCGATCACGGCTGCTTTCGACGCACTATAGGCAAAGCGGTTCGGAACACCCTTCACACTGGACGCGACCGACGCCATGTTGACGATCGAGCCCTTCTTCTTTTCGAGCATTCCGGGCAGGAACAGACGGCAAGTGGTGTACATCGCCTTGGCGTTCAGGTTGAACGAGAAATCCCAATCCTTCTCTTCGCATTCCAAGATCGTGCCGGCATGGACGAAACCTGCACAATTGAAGAGCACGTCAACAGGGCCAATCTTCGCAGCAAGATCCGCGACAGCCTTGCTGTCCAAGACGTCGAGAACATGGGTTTGAGCACCCGACAAAGATGACAGCGCAGCTTCGTTGATGTCTGTGGCGATGACGTTTGCACCGAGGGCGATGAAACGTTCTGCGCTCGCACGTCCGATCCCCTGCCCCGCAGCGGTAATAAAGACTTTCTTACCTGCTAGCCCATGATCCACTGAATGTCCTCCCTTGGCTGCTTGCAGCATCATTATTCATATGCAAACATTATATTTATGGTTCAGTCAACGGCCATCCGCGGGGGCAAAGCAATTTGACGGACGAAGAAAACGACCGCTATCGGGCGCCGGCCCTCGACAAAGGGCTGGATATTCTCGAATTACTGGCCAGTGTCGATGGCGGTTTGACGCAAGCAGACATCGCGCGTGGTCTCGGCAAAAGTCCGAACGAGTTTTACCGAATGCTGGACCGCCTCGTGCGCCGTGGTTACGTGGCAAGGCAGGAGGGAGACCGCTTCTGCCTCACGCTTAAACTCTTTGCCCTGTCCCACTATCATGCACCCTTGCGGCGCCTCACGTCGTTTGCCACGCCCATTATGCGGGATTTTGCCAATCTTGCTCGCCAGGCATGTCATCTCGCGGTGTTTGATCGTGGCGCTGTCGTTGTCATCAGTCAGCAGGACTCTCCTACGTATTGGGGGCTATCGATCCGAACTGGAGCCCAGATGAGCTTGTTCAATACAGGTTCGGGCCATGTTTTACTGGCGTTCAGGAGCAATGAGGAGCGTCAAATGATGATCGAGGAGCGTCAGAGAATTCAAGAGGACGTCATCGTTCCCGCTGATCTCCAGCAAAAGTTGACCGGCGTGGTCGAGCGGGGCTTCGAGGCGATGGAAAGCGCTCAGACACGAGGAGTTCTGAATCTATCGGCGCCAATCTTAAGCGCCGACGGATCGGCGATCGCCGCTCTCACTTGCCCGTACATTGCGCCTGTTGGACCTATAGAGACTAACGTCGATCAAATTATCGACTATCTCAAGCAGGCAGCTTCTCGGATAAGCAGGGTCGTCCAAGGAAAAACGCCCGACTGATAGCCGGGCGTTCGATTTAATCAGCGAATTTGCGATATCTTGATCAGGCCTGCTGCAGTTCCTTGCGCACCTGGCTGCGAAGAGTTTCGAGATCCTTGGCGAACGTTCTGATGCCTTCGGACAGCTTTTCGGTCGCCATCTGATCTTCGTTCAGCATCCAACGGAAGGTCTTTTCGTCGATCTTCATTGGCTCGATCTTGGCGCTGGTGTCAGGAGAAAGCTTACGTTCAAGCTTTCCTTCATCCTTTGCAAGTTCATCGAGAAGCGATGGGCTGATCGTCAGACGATCGCAGCCGGCCAGGGCTTCAATTTCTCCGGCAGACCGGAACGAGGCACCCATCACGACGGTCTTGATCCCGTTTGCTTTGTAATAGTGGTAAATATCGCGAACGGACACGACGCCCGGATCTTCGTCCGGCGTGTAATCCTTGCCGGTGGACTTCTTGTACCAATCAAGGATACGTCCGACGAAGGGTGAAATCAGGAAAGCCTTCGCGTCAGCTGCTGCAATTGCTTGAGCCTTCGCGAAGAGCAGCGTCAAATTACAATCGATGCCTTCCTTCTGAAGGATCTCGGCTGCGCGGATACCTTCCCAAGTCGAAGCGAGCTTGATGAGGATGCGATCTTTCTCGATGCCGCGCTCTTTGTACGCTGCGATGATGCCGTGAGCCTTCTTGACCGAGCCTTCGGTGTCGAAGGATAGATCGGCATCCACTTCCGTCGAGACACGGCCTGGCACGAGCTTGACCAGCGCTGCACCGACTGAAATTGCAAGACGATCGGCTACGGCAATGGTCGCCTTGTCGACATCGCCGCCCAGCTTGCGACCCCAGCCGATCGCCTCCTTCATATCGTCGGCGAACATGTCTGTGCCGAGCGCCTTCAACACGATTGACGGATTGGTGGTGCAATCCACCGGCTTCAGCCGCGCAACGGCTTCGATATCACCGGTGTCGGCGACAACGGTCGTCATTTCGCGAAGTTGGTCGAGCTTGGATGTCATGACGTAATCCTTGTTTCGATTGGAGGCGCGCCTGAAGGTCAGCGCAGATCAATGTTTCCGCATAGTACAACCACTACCTTGGGCTTATCCGAACAGAAACGTTACAGGACAAGCCTTCGTTCCCATTCTTAAAGTCCTGGCCGCAGAATTGCTCCATGGTCGGTGCCCGTCCTTGGATTTCTAGATGAAAAAACCATGTAGACTATCGCCAATGCGCTCGCGAAAATCAAGGACATTTGTGCATTTAAGTTGACATAAGTGCGCAGCGCACCATTATTCCGATTGAAAATTAAAGTCTGATCGAAAACAGTCGCCAGCACAAGCAATGGAGGAGACGTGGCAAAGCTGAGACGCGGCACGCACACAGCTTATGCGGAAGCGGCATCGCTTCGGCTTCGGGCTGCATGGCTCTATTACAATCAGGGCCTGACACAAAAAGATGTAGCCGAGCAGCTGGGAATTAGTCGCACCACCGTCATTCGCCTGCTTGATGAGGCGATGAAGAGAAGCGAGGTCCAAATTTGGATCAATGATTCCGTTGATGTCTGCGTCGAACTTGCCGTGAAACTTGAACGAGCCTTTGGGCTCGACGAAGCTATTGTCGTGCCCGCTCCTGTGTCCGGCCATGCGGAAGCTCTTGCCAAAAGCGTCGGACTTGCGCTCGGACAATTTCTCTCTGAGGCCATTCCGGACGATTATACGATCGGCGTCGGCTGGGGCCGTACGATGACCGCGTCACTTGCCAGTTTCCGCCCTCCCCGGCGCAACAACTGCAAGGTCGTTTCGCTTCTCGGCGGCATCGTTGCCGTCCACCAGACGAACCCGATTGACTATAGCTGGCGACTGGCCAGCCAGCTTGGCGCGGAATGTTACATGTTTCTAGCGCCGCTCCTCGTCGATTCCGTTGCGACGAAGCAGAATTTGATTGAAAAATGCGGTCTCGACGCGATCTACCGGCTCGCCGAAAAACTCGACCTTGCTATCGTCAGTTGTGGCGATATCGGCCCCCATTCGACATCGCTTTCAGAAGGATGGATCTCGAAGGAAGAGCTGAAGCAGCTGATAAACGCTGGGTGTGTCTGCGATACCATGTTCAACTTTCTGGATGAACAAGGCAACAATGTGGATCATTCCATAAACAGCCGGGTGATGGCGGTCGATCTCGATACGCTAAGGCAAGCAAAGCATATCGTTCTTGCCTCCGGAGGCGCACACAGAGCCATCGCCATCCGCGCGACGATACGGCGCATCGGCTGCAACACGCTGATCACCGATGAAAGCGCTGCCCATGCGCTCCTCGAACTCGTTGCGCGAGATGAACCTTCCGAGCTACCTATGGAAGCGAAAAGCTGACGTCATATTCACGAACATGAGGTTCGGGACGGGGAAATGTTCGCAAGACCGCGTGATCAAGCGTGACCCGCCTCCCAGCCCAGCATTGCGCGCTTGCGCGTCAGTCCCCAGTGGTAACCTGTCAAAGCCCCGTCTTTGCCGACCGCACGGTGACACGGCACGACGAAGGAGAGCGGATTTCGCCCGACCGCGGCCCCCACCGCGCGTGAAGCCGTCGGTTGGCCGATGTCTCGCGCGATGTCGGCATAGGTGACTGCCCGGCCGAGCGGGATACGCAACAGGCTCTGCCAGACGCGAATTTGAAAATCCGTACCGATGAGCACGACCCTCAATGGCTGATCTGCTGACCAGCGATCCTGCCTGAAAACACGATCGACGTAAGTCGAGGTTGCTTCGCGATCCTCGACATAGATTGCCTGAGGCCAGCGGCGCGTCATATCTTCAAGGCATTCCGCCTCACAACCCTCATCTGAAAAGGCAAGGCCGGCAAGACCCCGGTCCGTCGCCATGACAAGAGCGTGGCCGAACGGCGACGGGTGGAAGCCGTAGCGGATGGTCAAGCCCGCGCCCATCGCCCTCCACTCTCCCGGCGACATCGCCTCATGGGTGACAAAGAGATCGTGAAGGCGGCCTGGGCCGGACAAACCCACTTCAATCGCTGCTTCGAGAAGCGGCAGGCCCTCGACGCGCAGCAAGCGCTTTGCATGATCAAGCGTGACGGCTTGTAGAAAGGCTTTTGGCGAAAGACCCGCCCAACGCGTGAAGACTTTCTGCAGTTGCGTCGGCGACTGGTTGAGCCTGCTTGCGATTATCTCCAAGGATGGCTGCTCCCGATAATCCTCAGAGAGGATCTCGATGACCTGGCGCACGATGTCATAATCGCCGCCATCTGGCGTTATATCCACCGCAAGATCAACGCTGATATTCATGACTTTCTCCGATCGCGCAGTTTGCCTAAAGCAAGCTAGTTCAGCAGGTAAGGTCTCCGTTCCATCGCCCTCTAGCCTTCCACACCAGGACTACTGCGCGATTTTACGGCAAGCCACCCGTTTCTTGCGCATGCATCGTTCGAGATCGGATCAGATGCCTCTCTTTACAGTGGCTAAAGCCCCCTGAAACGCATTTGCGAAACTCTCGCGGTCTTCCGGGTTGAGGAACGCGCCGATCTCGGTGCGGCGACCTTCGCCTGAAACATGCATGGAGAGTATGCCGAGCTCTTGATGCCGTCTCACCTGGAATCGTGTCCAGAAAGGGTTGTAATGGTGTTCGCTGATGCGGCCGGACGGTGCGATTTTGCGGATTGCCACATCTGTTGTGGAGATGGTGACCTCCTCGCGCATGCGGGCCGAGCGGTAATTGGCGCGAAATGCGATATACAGCAGCAGAAAGTCGAGCCCGCAGAAAAAGCCGATCGGCCAAGCGCCTGTGATAAAGAAGAACAAGACTTGGAGCGCGCACACAAGGCCAGTCAAGGCAAGCAGGATCCGAAACCCGCGCCGACCGAGCGAGCGATGCGAATAAAGTTCGGCCGAAAAAACCGCTTTTGCAATGGCCGGATCGTCGTTGCCTTTCCTCATGGGCCACTATTATAGAAGAACAATGGATGAACCCAAACTGAAATCGCCATCTCCGCAGAAAAAGCCGAAAGTCGTCGTGCGGCGAAAGAGCCCGCCTTCGCGCTCCGCCTATTCGCTCTCGGAGCGCGAGGAAATCTTCCGTCGCTTTTCGGTGCAGCGCCCAGAGCCTAAGGGCGAGCTTGCGCACACGAACGCTTTTACGCTTCTTGTGGCTGTGGCACTCTCGGCACAGGCAACCGATGCCGGGGTTAACAAGGCCACACGCACACTTTTCGATGTTGCGGATACGCCGTCGAAAATGATCGCGCTCGGCGAAGACAGGCTTCGCGACTACATCAAGACGATCGGCCTTTATAGAAATAAAGCCAAAAACGTTATGGCACTATCTCACAAGCTTATACAGGAATTCGACGGCGAAGTACCGCGAACCAGGGAAGAACTCGTGACGCTGCCAGGCGTCGGACGCAAGACCGCAAATGTTGTCCTGTCCATGGCTTTTGGACAGGCGACCATGGCGGTCGACACGCATATTTTTCGCATTGCCAATCGGATCAAGCTCGCTCCTGGGAAAACTCCCGACGATGTCGAAATGAACCTATTGCGGGTCATCCCAAAACACTACCTCTACCACGCGCATCATTGGCTGATCCTCCACGGTCGCTATGTCTGCAAAGCTAGAAAACCCGAGTGCGAACGCTGCGTGATTGCCGACATTTGCAAATCACCCGAAAAGACATGGGATATTCCGGCGTCTCTCGTCGAATTGCCGGCGCAGGTTATCGGGGAAGCCATCGATTGATCGCCTGGCTTTGTGATGATGGGCGACGGCGAGCGACGGTGCATTCTTATCGACATATCCACTGCGACTTCGATCCAGCACATCAAAAGCTCCGAGATTGACAGGGCTCAGCGCAAAGATTTTGCCAGCTCCTCAGTGCCGAAATGGCGATCTTTCTGCGAGAGAGCCTTGTGCAAGTGCACCATCAAACCGGCCGCAAACAGCGGCGTTAAGAGGTTGAGCAGCGGAACCGCAAGAAAAGCAGCAATCAGCAGCCCGGCGCTGAAGACCTTTGAAGAATGCTTCGCCCGGAAAGCTTTTGCCTCTTGCGGCGAGCGGTAACGCATAGCAGCGAATTCAAAGAATTCTCGGCCTAGGAGATATCCGTTGACGAGGAAGAAGGCGATCAGGTTTACGCCTGGAATAAATAGCATCAATAGAGCGACGATATTCGCGAGAATAACCACACCTAGAAACTGCACGGAACCCCATAATGCAGATGCTAGCGGCATTTCCTTGCCTTGCGGCTCATGTGGATAGTCGCGCTTCTCGATAATGGATGCAACGCCGTCCAGGAAAAACCCGGCAATCAACGCGGTAACCGGAGAAATTAAAAATGCCAGCCCGAGGGCGAGCCCGATCCCGGCCGCAATTGCAGCGATAAGACCAAGCCAGCTTGTCCAATCCGGCATTGCAGGAAGATCGGATGCAAGCCAGGGCAGAAGATAGGCGTCGAAAAGACCCCGCACTCCGAACCAAAGGACGATCAACGCCAAAAAGGTCAATGCAAGGATTTTCCAGAAGGTCGTCCTCGTTTCCGGTGCTAGAAGATTGGCCAGCGACAGGCGCGCGCAGTTCAATATCATCAGGATCAAAACTCCACCAAGCTGTCGTGATGTAGGAAATCAGAAGAGCGGGAACAAGCAGCGCGCTCTACTCGTTGCCATCCTCGATGGGCTTTTAATCCACCCAAAAATTGCCCTTCACTATTTGCTAATATTCGTGAACACTAAGGCTGCGATTAGGCCCGCCAAAACTGTAAACGCAATGGACAAATTCATCGAGAAGATTGAAGCATATCTAAAAGCTGGGACGCCCGCGGAGCGGAGGATAGCCCGGTATTTCCTTGATCATTTCTATGAACTGGATCTGGAAAGCCCGGCCTCGATTGCGGGCCGTCTTCATCTCAGCCCAATGACTGTGGGTCGGTTTCTTCGCAAGCTGGGCTACGACTCGCTGGAGCAGATCGCGCCGAGAGCGCAAGGCACCAGAAAACGCAGCGCAAGACTTGCGACGAAAGAAGCCGGTGCCGAACCTGCGATCTCACAGACCGATGCACTCGCGCTAATGATCAACGATCACATCAAGGCCTTTCAACAGGTCTATCTTCTAACGCAACAACGCCGTTGGAAGGACATTTCCACGAGAATTCGCGATGCGCAGCGCATGTACATCGTCATCCACCCGAAGTTTACGGGTATTGGCACAACGTTTCGTGAACAATTGCTTCAAGGCTCCAAGGTCATTCAATTGCTGGATGGCGTTGCATCATCTTATCAAGAACTTTTCCTGACAGCGGCTGTCGAGGATATCGTTCTTTTGATCATCGACCTCGACGGCACGGGAGATCTGCGTCAGCTTGCAAAGTCGGCGCGGGAGCATGGCTATGAGCCGATCGTCATAACAGGACGACCGAACGTTTGGCGCGGCGAACAGCAAGGCTTGCTGCTTGGTCTACCCCCTTCGAGCACCGGAAGCGGGAGTGTTCTAACACTCATGGGGCTTTTGGAGTGTCTGAGCGCCGCCGTAAAAGACGTCCCTGACGAACACTCTTCGGCGTCGGTCAGCGAAGAAGCTTAAAACGACGCAGCGCAGGCAACTGGTTTGGGATCGATCGGCAGATTATCATCAAACCCCTGCGCTGATCATCTCCAACTCAGCCCGATGACGATACATGGCGAGCATGCACTCGTAATCTCGTTGATAGACCTCACGCAAGTGAGGATTGGGATATAGTTCGACAGTCACCGATGACATAGAGATTCCTGCAGTTTGCAGGTCAGGATAGGCTCCGCAGGCAACAGCGGCACTCATGCCCGTTCCCAGCAGAACCGTTTCGCTCATGGCGGGGACGAGGATCTTGCAGCCGGTGACATCGGCGTAGAGTTCGATAAGCATAGCGTTTTTGACATGACCTCCGGCAAGGTGAAGCGTATCGCATCGATAGCCAAGCTTCGCCATCGCTTCGAGAATATGCCGCAATCCCAAAGCAATTGAGACGCCCGTGCGCCAATACAAGGCACATAAGCCGTCAAAAGATGTATCCAGCGTCAGACCACTGATGACGCCCACCGCATGCGGATCGGCCAAGGGAGAGCGGTTGCCGTGAAAATCTGGCAATACGAACAGCCGTGCCCCAAAAGCTGGTCCTTGCGCGGCACGCAACTCGTCAATTCTTTCGACGATCTTGCGATGCAGCTCTGTTGTAGGCTCTCCACCGGCGGCGTGCATACGAACGACATGATCGAGCAGCGCACCTGCGGCCGACTGTCCGGCTTCTACCAGCCATAAATCAGGAAAAACAGCAGAGTAATAAGGGCCCCACAGGGTCCTGCTCGGCCGCTTTTCCTTTGAAAACGCGACGATGCAACTCGATGTCCCCGCGATCAACGCGTGTCGGCGACCGACGTCGTCGCCTTCACCGCCGTAACGGGCGAGAAGACCCAAAGCCCCGGCATAGGCATCAATTAGGCCGGAGGCGACGCAGCAACGCGAAGTCAGCCCCAATTCGGTCGCAGCATCGGCCGTCAGTCCGCCGATCGCAACGCCAACAGGCACTGCTCGATCCGGTAAGGAGCCTTTCTCAAGCATATCATCAAGGCCGATCTGCTGCAGAAAATCGGCCTGCCAGCCTTTCGTCTGATGGGACAAATAATTCCATTTGGCAGTGAGGGTGCAAAGCGATCTTGCGGTTAGACCCGTGGCCTTCCACGTAAGGAAATCAGCAAGATCAAAGAAGTAGCCAGCGTTCTTCCACGTTTCCGGTAGGTACTTCTTCAACCACATCAGCTTTGGCATCTGCATTTCTGGCGACATGAAGCCGCCTGAATGGTCGAGCACCTCGTGCTTTGTCGCCGTACAGAAATCGGCTTCCTGCATAGCGCGATGATCAAGCCATACAAGCGTATCGAACCGTTCCTGGCCTGATGGCGAGACGCTGATCTGCCTTCCGCCGGTATCACGAACAACCAGCGAACATGTTGCATCAAAGCCGATCGCGGCGACGGATGCTGGATCGATCGCGGCCAAGAGACGCGCTTGCCGCACCGATTGGCATACCGCGTTCCAAATATCTTCTGAATCGTGTTCGGCATAGTTCAGCTGCGGGCGGTTCATTTCGATCCGCGTTTCCGCTCTCGCAAGCAAGTTCCCAGAAAGATCAAAGACGCCGGCCCGCGCACTGCTGGTTCCGACATCAACCGCCACCACATGATCAGGCATTGATTTCCAGGTCCCGTCCGATGCGCAGAATCAACAATAATACGTTCCGCGCACATCCGTCCTGACGCATGGTGCGCTAGCTTGCAAGGTGTCTTAAATCGGCCATGTCGTCAAATATGACATCTGGCGCAAGCTGTCTGATTTCTTTGACATAGCCTTCTGACTTGGCGTGAGCGCCGCCCGAAAAGGCAAAAACACGCATCCCCGCCGCCTTAGCGGCGAGAATGCCAGCAGGACTATCCTCAATGACAAGACAATGCTGCGGCGCAACGCCCATCTGTTCTGCTGCATAGAGGAATAGATCCGGAGCAGGCTTACCGTTCTTGACCATTGAGGCGCTGAATATGTGCGGCAGGCGTTGGATGAGACCGGTGACTGTCAGCGAAAGCCGAATTCGCTCCAACTGGCTCGAAGAGGCCACACAGCATGGAACAGGAAGCGCATCGATCGCTTCTGCAACGCCGGCAATCGGCTGTAATTCCTCGCGAAACCGGCGATACAGATCAACGCGCATCGTTTCGAGGAAATCATCCCCTCCAACGACTGCATATTCCTCCTCCATCACCGAAAGGACTGTCGCCAAACTGCGACCAAGAAAGCGACGATAGGCTTCCGGCTCGGCAATATCGATACCGAGCCCACGCATTGCGCTGACGAGTACGGCCACCGAGATTGGCTCACTGTCGACCAAGACCCCGTCACAATCGAAAATGACGAGCCGTAAATTGGCGTCAGTCAAAGCGCACCTCCTAAAAAGCTTCGGTCTGAACCAATTTGCATTACGCAAGCGGTCAGGCCGCCAACTTGCCATCCAGATACATTTGAAGCGTTTCGCGGGTGCCCTTGTCCCAAAGAGTTTTCAGCGCGTTTGCGAATCTTTTCTGGAAAACGTCGGAACTTGCGACCTCACCAAAAATATCCTTGAACGCCAGGAATATCATCGGATCGTCCTTTGCCTTCAATGCCGCCTCATGTAGCCGCTCTGCGCTTGGATCGTTGAAGACAATATCCTTGCCGCTGTCGGTTTTGCCGGCGAAGTACCGGCACCAAAGCGCTGATACCAAGGCAAGTCCAACGACGTCTCTACCCTGGCGCAGATTATCCAGCGTCGAGGGCAGAATGAATTTCGGCTGCCGGTTCGACCCATCTTGAGCAAGACGCGGGATCGTGTCTGCGATCTTGGGATTAAGGAACCGGCGTTCGATTAGAGCGAAATAATCCTGGAGCGAGGTATCGGGAACGGGAGGCACGATGGGGATAATTTCTTCCTTTTCGAGCTTTGCCAAAAAGGCGCGGATCGTCGGATCCTCCATCGCATCGTGCACAAAATGAATGTCGAGAAGCGCTGCCGGATAGGCAATCGCCGCATGGCCACCATTCAAGATGCGGATCTTCATATGCTCGTAAGGTGTTACATCGTCCACAAAGGTGACGCCGACATCCTGAAGTGCAGGGCGACCTGCAGTAAACTTGTCCTCGAGCACCCACTGCTTGAATTCTTCGCAATAAACAGGCCAGTTGTCTTCGATCCCGAAAGTTTCTCTCAAAATTTCGATTTCGCGCTGGCCTGTCGCTGGCGTAATGCGGTCGACCATCCCGTTGGGGAACGCGACATTGGCGGCGATCCAATCCGCAAAGGCGGGATCTGAAAGCTGCGCGGTGCCAACAACTGCGTTCTTGGTCACCACGCCATTATGAGGAATATTGTCGCAGGACATAACCGTAAACGGTATCAGGCCCTTCGCCTTGCGAGCCTTCAGACCTGCGACAATGAGGCCAAAGACGGTGCTCGGCGCATCAGGATTTTGTCCATCTGCGGCAATAGAAGGGTGTGCAGGGTTGAACTTGCCGGACGCATCGATGAAGTAGCCGCCTTCGGTGATCGTCATCGAGACGATTTTGATGTCCGGCTCTGCGAGGCGCGCAATAATCGCCGCTGGATCACCGACAGGCAACATGTCGATCATCGGCGCCGTGACGCGCGCAGCTGTCTTGTTGTTGTCCTGCTCTACGACAGTGGTCAAATAGTCTTGTGCAGCGAGTTTGTCGCGCATGGCCGCATCAGAGGGAAGAACCCCTGCACCGATGATGGCCCAATCATGGTCTTTGCCGAAGTTGAAAAGATCATCCAGATAAATGGCTTGGTGTGCGCGATGGAAGTTTCCGACGCCGAAATGCACAATACCGGCTTTCAGTCCTTGCCGATCATAGTGAGGAATTGCCGCCGTCTTAGCCGCCTCGGAAAGCGTTGCCAGCGAAAGTTTGCAGGTCATCTTCATCATCCTTCTTGAAGGGCGCACGGAAAGTCGCCTGGAGGCACGCATCATCGCCGTTACAGCAGAAAATGCTCAACATGCTTTTCACGCGACTGTTCGTTCAAACGGCTAGACCGCCTTCGTTGAACTTATGAACTCTGTTTTTGTCGACAGAGAGGTAAACCATGTCCCCGGCTTTGGCAGGAAAATCACCACCGCCGCGCGCAGTCACCGAGCCGATACCATCGACATCAACATGCAGGTATGTGTCGGCCCCTAGATGCTCGGCCACAAGGACTTGGCCTTTCCACTCACCGCTGTCCATCGACAGGATCATATGTTCTGGCCGCACGCCGATAGTATGCGCGCCGAAGGCCTTGGCGGCCGAACCCGTCAGCAAATTCATTTTAGGCGAGCCGATGAAACCTGCGACGAATAGATTGCGCGGGTTGCGGTAGAGTTCGAGCGGCGAACCGACCTGCTCGATATTGCCTCGGTTGAGGACAACGATTTTATCGGCCATGGTCATGGCCTCGACCTGATCGTGAGTGACATAGATCATCGTGGTCTTCAGCTGCTGGTGCAACTCGCTGATTTCCAGGCGCATGTTAACGCGCAATGCCGCGTCGAGGTTGGACAGCGGTTCGTCAAAGAGAAAGGCCGACGGCTGACGAAC
Organism: Oryzifoliimicrobium ureilyticum; assembly: GCF_037199735.1. Classification (NCBI taxonomy): domain Bacteria; kingdom Pseudomonadati; phylum Pseudomonadota; class Alphaproteobacteria; order Hyphomicrobiales; family Rhizobiaceae; genus Oryzifoliimicrobium; species Oryzifoliimicrobium ureilyticum. Next base: position 221,601 of record NZ_JBBBVQ010000003.1, read on the forward strand.
GATGGCACGGCCAATCGCCACGCGCTGACGCTGCCCTCCCGAAAGCTGCCGCGGCTTGCGGTCCAGGTAATCGGTAAGATTGAGAACCCGCGCTGCATCGGCGATCTTACGGTCGATCTCTGCCTTGTCGACGCCTGCCATCTTCAACGGGAACGCAATATTGTTGCGCACGCTCATATGCGGATACAGCGCATAGGATTGAAAGACCATCGCCAAGCCACGTTCGGCAGGTGCCCGGTCGGTCGCATCCTTGCCGTCGATGATAATTTTTCCCGATGTCACGTCTTCCAGCCCCGCGATGAGGCGAAGCAAAGTCGACTTTCCACAGCCGGACGGGCCGACGAAGACGACGAATTCGCCGTCCTTGATCTCAAGATCGATAGAAGGAATGACCGCCGCCTCGCCGAAAGACTTCGACACCTTCTCCAGGGTGATGCTGCCCATTTTCGTCTCCCTATATCTTTTACTTTACCGCACCGAAGGTGAGGCCACGGACAAGTTGTTTTTGCGAGAACCAGCCGAGAACGAGAATTGGCGCAATAGCCATGGTCGATGCGGCGGAAAGCTTGGCGTAGAACAGCCCTTCCGGACTGGAATAAGAGGCAATAAAGGTGGTCAATGGCGCGGCATTTGATGTCGAAAGATTAAGCGTCCAGAACGCCTCGTTCCACGAGAGAATGATATTCAAAAGCAGCGTCGATGCGATGCCGGGGACGGCCATGGGCGTCAGGACGTAGATGATTTCTTTCATCAGGGATGCCCCATCCATACGGGCCGCCTCCAGGATTTCGCCGGGAATTTCCTTAAAGTAGGTGTAAAGCATCCAGACGATGATCGGCAGGTTGATCAGCATGAGGATGCCGACAAGACCGAGGCGACTATCCAACAAACCCGTGTTGCGGAACATTAGATAGATCGGGATCAGCGCACCCACTGGCGGCATCATCTTGGTCGACAGCATCCACATCAAAACGTCCTTCGTCCGTTTTGTCGGTGAAAATGCCATTGCCCAGGCCGCAGGGACTGCAATGATCAGTCCCAAGAGGGTCGAACCAAAGGAAATAACGACAGAGTTCAGGAAGTGACTGAAGTAGTTGGAGCGTGCCTGGACCTCAACGTAGTTTTCCAGCGTCCAATGGAAAAATAGGAATTGCGGAGGAGAGGCTATCGCATCCCCCTCCGTCTTGAAGCTGGTGAGGAACGTCCAGAGGATCGGAAAGAAAATGAGGATGCCGATAATCCAGGCGACGACGGAGATGGCAATCTTGCGCTTCGTTGTAATAGCTCTCGCCATCTCAGGCCTCCAAATTCTTGCCGACGATGCGCACCAGGAAGATGGCAACGATATTGGCGAGGATGACAGCAATTATACCACCGGCCGATGCACCTCCGATATCGAATTGCAAGAGTGCACGGTTGTAAACCAGATAGGTCAGGTTGGTGCTGCTCGTGCCCGGTCCGCCGTTGGTCGTCACAAGAATTTCGGCGAAGACGGATAGGAGGAAGATCGTTTCAATCAGAATAACGACGGTGATCGCCCGCGCCATGTGCGGAAGGACGATGTAGTAAAGCCTTGCGAAGAAGCCCGCGCCGTCCATCTCTGCAGCTTCCTTCTGCTCTTCCGACAAGGACTGCAGCGCAGTTAAGAGAATAAGGGTCGCGAAGGGCAGCCACTGCCAGGCGACGATCAGAATGATGGAAAAAAGCGGCAGCTCTGAAAGCCAGTCGATGGGCTGAGCACCGACAACTCGCGCCAAGTATCCGAATAGGCCGTTCACCGGATTCATGAACATGTTTTTCCAGACGAGCGCGGCAACGGTCGGCATAATGAAGAAGGGCGCGATGACGAGAATGCGCACGATCCCCTGCCCGAACATCGGTTGATCCAGGAGCAGCGCCAGAGCCATTCCGCCGACGATTGTAATCGCCAAAACACTGACGACGAGCAGAAGCGTGTTGATCAGTGCATCGAAGAAGGCAGGATCGGTAAGGAAGAACTCGTAGTTCAGGAATCCCGTGAAATTGTTCTCGCCCGGCATCAACAAATTGTAGTCGATGAAGGAGAAATAGATCGTCATGAGCAAGGGCACGATCATCCAGGCGAAAAGCAGCAGGACAGATGGCGCCATCATGAAACGTGCGGCAGAACGAGTATGTAAAGTGGCCATGGTCTACCCGTCTATGTAGCTGGAGTAACTGGCAAAAAACCTTCCACAGGGGAAGTTGCCGCCGAAGCCTCGGCGGCATCTGGGACGGCGGAAGCATAACAGCTCAGCCGCCCCAAGCGAAGGTGTCGCTATTACTTGATGTAGCCAGCCTTGGTCATTTCACGCGTCGTGAGTTGCTGTGCACTCTTCAACGCCTGATCAACAGTTGACTGCCCTGCAAGCGCCGCAGAGAACTGTTGACCGACAGCCGTACCAATTCCCTGGAATTCCGGGATCGCTACGAACTGGCCTCCGGTATAAGGGACAGGCTTGACCGTCGGCTTCTGCGTGTCAGCTGCCTTCATGGCTTCCAAAGTCTTGGCTGCGAAGGGTGCAGCTTTCTGGTAATCGGCGTTCTCGTACAACGAGGTACGCGTTCCCGGAGGAACCGCGGCCCAACCCTCCTTGGAGGCGACGAGCTGCGCATATTCTTTGCTTGTCGCCCAAGCCACGAACTTCTGCGCGGCTTCCTGCTTTTTGGAGGTTGCAGGAATAGCGAGGTTCCAAGACCACAGCCAGTTGCCATGGTTCTTTAGATCGCCCTTGGTCGGGAACAGAGCGTAACCGACCTTATCGGCAACCTTCGATTCCTTCGGATCCGTCACGAACGAGGCTGCGACCGTTGCATCGATCCACATGCCGCACTTTCCGGTCTGAAACAGAGCGAGGTTTTCATTGAACCCGTTGGACGAAGCGCCCGGAGGGCCGGCTTCCTTCATCAGATTCACGTAATAGCTGAGAGCTTCCTTCCACTCCGGAGAGTCGAACTGCGGCTTCCACTTTTCATCGAACCAGCGCCCGCCAAAGGAATTGTCAAGCGCGGTGAGGAACGCCATGTTCTCGCCCCAGCCTGCCTTGCCGCGCAGGCAGATGCCATAGACACCATCCTTCTTGTCCGTCATCTTCTTTGCCGCGTCGGCAATGAAGTCCCAGGTCGGCGAGTCGGGCATCTTGAGCCCCGCCTTTTCGAGAAGGTCCGTCCGGTACATCAGCATGGCGCTTTCGCCGTAGAACGGAACCGCGTAGAGCTTGCCATTTTGCGTAAGGGACGCGCTGATTGCCGGCAGCAGGTCTTTTGCATCATAGCTGGCGCCGAGATTGTCGAGTGGCAGCAACCAGTTCTGCTTTGCCCAGATCGGCACTTCGTAGTTACCGATCGTCAAAATATCGTATTGGCCGCCCTTTGTGGCAATGTCGGTCGTGACCTTCTGGCGCAAGACGTTTTCTTCGAGCGTAACCCATTCAAGATCGATGCCTGGGTTCTTCGCCTTGAAATCGTCGGTGAGCTTTTGCATGCGCACCATGTCGCCGTTGTTGACGGTTGCAATCGTCAAAGTCTCTGCCGAGGACGCACCGGCCATAACGAGAAGCGAGCACGCACCTAGCAAGATAGTTTTCAATGTCATGATCTTCCTCCCAAGAAGATTGAGTGAGCATTCGCTTTGCTCGTGGGCAATTACTCATCAAGATGCAGAATTTGTCAACAGGCAGCTTATTAGAAAGTCATCGCGTTCAAAATTTAAGCGGTTTTCCACTGTCAAACGTGGCCAAGAATAGCTGCGGCGGTGTCCTCATCTGTAATGAGGGCGTTCACTTGATGGCCAAGAAGCGCCGCATGAATTGCCTTCAGCTTTCGTCTTCCCTTCGCAATGCCGATCACCAATGAGGTTTCGCGGGATGGCACGGGCGCCGAGGCGACACGCTTGTTGACCGCGTTGTCCAGCAGCCGACCCTTCGAATCGAAGATCCAGCCGCAGATCTCGCCTGCAGCTCCAGCCTCGATGAGATCAATCATCTCATCTTTTTCCAGGAAGCCGTCCACGCAAAGCGGACCATCGACCCCAAGTTCGCCGATGCCCACTAAAGTAACGTCAGCCTGTGCGCTTATTTTGAGAGTCGACTGAACCAACTGCTGGCTGTGCAATGTTTCCCGCTCCTTTGCGGTACTGGCGAGAACAGGCAAAGGCATTGGGAAATGCCGAGCTTTCACAGCATCAGCCATGCTGAAAATGACGTTGTAGTATGCAGCTGAACCGTCCGGCGTTATGTTACCGGTTAAGGATACGATGCGGTGATGCGGGCACTCGATCGTCGGCAGTTGGTCGACTGTTGCCTTCAGCGTTCGCCCTGTTCCCAACGCCATGACGATAGGATCCGTGCGTCTCAGCCAGCGCTCGACCTCGGCAGCAGCTGCCTCAGCCATGCCGCTTATGGTTGATTCTGAGCCGGGATCGCTGGGGATGACTTCCGCCTGTTTCAAACCGAAACGTTCTTTGAGCGCTTCGGCAAGCTCCATGCAGGCAGCGATTGGATGATCAAGACGTACCTTGATCAACCGCTCCGCAACAGCAAGAGACACCAGACGCTGTGCAGATTGGCGCGAGATGCCCATTGCAGATGCGATTTCGTCCTGCGTTCGCCCTGCGACATAGTAGAGCCAGCCAGCGCGGGCCGCGTCGTCGAGACGAGTCAGTACCTCGGTTTTCTTTGCCATATCTTTTCGTCCAACCATGTTGGATCCGTCGCCTTGGCCTGGCAGATGGACCTTCGATATCGCGCATGATCAAACCAAAATTGAACGGAATGTCGAGCGCTTTCCGATACGGTCATATGCCCGCCGTTCTCTCATTGCCAGCAACCGTACCTTTCAATATCTAAGGGCAGATGGGCCTTATTCCCGCAAAGGGACGTTCAAGGCCGGCTTTTCGCTAACTCGAGAGATAAAAAGAGTGCGCATCCTTTTGGTGGAAGACGATAAGATGATCGGCGAAGCGGTTCGCGAGCATCTTATTTCTGGAGGCAACGCGGTCGATTGGGTCCGCAACCTCGCTGATGCCGAGGCCGCAGCAAGATCCGTGCATTACGCGGTGGTGCTTCTCGATCTGCAGCTGCCGGACGGTAGCGGCATCGATTTCCTGAAGCAGTTACGCAGCAATCAAGATGCAGCGCCGGTCATCATTTTGACTGCGCGCGATCAAATTTCGGACCGCATCGACGGGCTGAATGCGGGCGCGGACGATTATCTGGTCAAGCCGTTCAATCTCGGTGAGTTGGAGGCGCGCATCAACGCCGTCAGTCGCCGATCGGGCGCTACTCCGCAGCCGATCGTCAAAATGGGCACGCTTGAGATCGACCGTTCGTCGCATCGGGTCCTGGTCGATGGAGCGCCCGCAGAATTGACCGGGCGTGAATGGGCGGTCCTTGATTTGCTTCTTGTCCGCCCTGGCGCTGTTGTTCCAAAGGAGCGCATTGAAGAAGCGCTCTACGCCTTTGGCTCTGAGATCGAAAGCAATACGGTAGAAGTTTACGTCAGCCGCTTGCGAAAAAAGATCGGCAAGGAGCGCATCAAGACGGCGCGCGGCCTCGGTTACACGCTCGAGGAAAAATGAGACAGGAAACGGGAATAACGCGTCGCCTTATTACCTGGCTCACGAGCGCGATGGTGGTTTTCTGGCTGCTCGCGATCGGTCTCAGCCTGCGCGTGATGCAGCACGAGTTTTCCGAGATCTTCGACAGCGCGCAACAGGAAACGACACAAAGACTGCTCGCTCTGATCGTGGACGACATGAACGATAAGCCGCTTCTCGACCCGAGGAGCGTTGCTATTCTCAAGTCAGCGGCAAGTCGCGAATATCTAACATATCAACTGCGCGACAGAAGCGGAAAAGTCGTTCTTCGGTCTAACGATGCCGATTCCAGCCCGTTCGACGTACCCTTAAAAGCGGGATTCGCCAACACCCCAACGCATCGCATCTACACCGAGCCGACCTCTGACGACGCCTATTTCATGCAGGTGGCTGATCGCTTCAAGAACCGATGGGAAGCCGTTCGGGAAACAGCAGTGACCCTCTTGATTCCATTGATCGTGTTAATTCCGGCCAGCATTTTCGCGATTTGGTTCATCGTTGGGAAAGCCCTGAAACCGATCGATACCTTGCGCCGCGATATAGCAACTAAAGACGGTGGCAACATGGGCGAGATCAGCACGTCACTGCCAAAGGAATTGAGGCCGATCGCTGTATCCGTGAACCATCTCCTGATGCGGCTGAGGGCGGCTTTCGAAGCAGAAAGGGAATTCACCGCCAACAGCGCGCATGAATTGCGTACGCCGATCGCTGGCGCTCTTGCCCAGACACAGATGCTGATGGAAACGCTGCCAGAGGGGGCGGCGAAGGACAGAGCGCACAACATCGAGACATCGCTTGTCAACCTCGGAAGGACGGCGGAAAAGTTGCTGCAATTGGCCCGTGCCGAGGCTGGGATCGGACAAAGCGACAAAGCGGAAGATCTCAAACAAGTCCTTGAATTGATGATCGAGGACTTCCGTCGGGACGGTGGCGCAGACGGCAGGATACGCTATAAAGTCCGCGCCACGACGGAACTGAAGCGGCATGTGGATATAGACGCCTTCGGCATCGTGGTGCGCAATCTTATTGAAAACGCATTGGTGCACGGAGATCAGGAAGCGCCAATAGAGGTGGGTCTCGACGCTTCAGGTGTGGTCAGCATTTCAAACAGCTGTAAAGTCGTTGAAGGCATTGATCCAGAAAGCCTGAAGAAGCGTTTTCGACGCGGCAAAACCAACGCCGCCGGTTCTGGTCTGGGCCTTGCAATTAGCGATCGCATGGTCACGCAAATGGGCGGCAGACTTGAGATCCTTTCACCGGCCTCAGGTCGTAGCGACGGATTCGAAGCACGCATCATCCTCCCAACATGATCCCGACTTGAACATCAATCGCTGTCGACCGATATCGCCACACCAGATAATTCCGCTCGACGTAGCACGAGCTTAAAAAATAGAGATGCATTCATGATCGTATCATTCGATATCGGCGGCTCGGCCATAAAAGGCGGCATTGTGCGTTCACAAAGTGATATTCGAGCTCTTGACCGTCGCCCTACCCCCAAGGACAACCTCGCCGAATTCATCGCGGCCCTGCGCACCGTCACAGATCAAGCGGAAGAACCTTTCACGCGGCTATCCCTTTCATTGGCTGGCGTAGTCGATCCGGACACACGCCGCATCATCTGCGCCAATATCCCATGCATCAACGGGCGCGATCTCATCGCCGATCTGGAAGCAGAGTTTTCTGTCCCAGTGATGATCGCCAATGATGCTGACTGCTTCGCAATGGCGGAGGCCGAGGTTGGTGCGGGCAAGGGACACCGCATCGTCTTCGGGATTATCTTGGGTACCGGCGTAGGTGGCGGACTGGTCTCCGATGGACGGTTGGTCAATGCTGCAGGAGGCTTTGCGGGCGAGTGGGGACATGGGCCTGCCGCCGCGTTACGGGCCGGACATCCGCCGGTCGAGCTTGCGCACTTCAAATGCGGATGCGGTCAATCCGGCTGTATTGATACGGTCGGCGGCGCGCGAGGTCTCGAACGGATTCACATGACCCTCCATGGTCAGGATCTTACCAGCGAAGACATCATCGCTGCGTGGCAGGTCGGCGATCCCGAAGCGGTACGAACCATCGATGTTTATATTGATCTCGTCGCCTCTCCCCTGGCGGTCTGTGTTAACATGACAGGAGCAACCATTGTGCCCGCCGGCGGCGGACTTGCGAACGTAAAGGCTCTGATGGCAGAACTCGACGTCGCGGTGCGCAACAGAATCCTGCGTCAATTCGATCGCCCACTTGTTGTCCAAAGCCAGTGTACCCTCGAACCTGGCCTCATCGGTGCTTCTCTATTGGGCTTGAAAGCAGAAACGCAAAGGTGATGCAGATCGGGTGATACCATCGCATCGCTCGCTACTTTTACCGCTGAATTCGCGTGGAAGCTGAAAGGCGAGGCTGAGATTGCCAGCCTCTTTCTTCCACAAGCAATCGCGTTTGTATGAGACGCCGGGAACCAAGCCACGCGCTCCGTCATTGGGTCTGAATATCCGCGGATTTCGGAAGGATCGGATCGATGGAAATGGCTAATAAAGTCGCTCTCGTTACCGGAGCTGGTTCGGGCATCGGGAAGGCGTGCGCCTTGATGCTCGCAAAGGAAGGCGCTGCCGTTGGTGTTCTCGGTCACACCGAAGATGAGCTTCTGCAGACCTGCGAGGAGATCCAAAACGGCGGCGGCAAGGCGCTGGCGCTGATCGCCGACACGACGGATGAAGACGATATGCGCGTTGCTGTCAGCAAACTGGTCGAGACGTTTGGCGGTCTTGATATCGTCGTGGCCAATGCCGGCATCAATGGCGTCTGGGCGCCGATCGACGACCTGAAACCTGACGAATGGGACAAGACCATCGCCGTAAACTTGCGTGGCACCTATCTGACCCTCCATGTTACCGTTCCTCCCCTCAAAGCTCGGCAAGGCGGATCGATCATTGTTGTTTCCTCCATCAACGGCACGCGGACATTCACCACGCCAGGCGCAACGGCCTATAGCGCAACAAAAGCAGGGCAGCTGGCCATGGTGCAACAGCTGGCGCTTGAGCTGGGAAAACACAAGATCCGCGTCAACGCCGTCTGCCCGGGTGCAATTGAAACAAGTATCAACGCCAACACAAGCAGCCGCAACGAAGCGGAAGCCGAGGTGCCGGTTGTTTGGCCAAAGGGCGAAATTCCGATCTCTGACGGAAAGGCGGGACGAAGCGAAGATGTTGCCGAAGCCATCGTCTTTCTAGCCTCAGGCCGCTCTCACCACATTACAGGGACACCGATCTGGATCGATGGGGGTCAGGGATTGCTGCGCTGATTGCACAGCGTGTTGCTGGTCTGAAAGCGCGAAACCGGGCTATTGGTCCAATGCATCCTCAAGCGAAAGGTTGACGCTTGAGGCACGCTTCGGCTCGACCACCAGACTGGCAAGAAGGGGCAAATGATCCGATGCGCGTCTTGCAAGAGGATTGGCGATGACCTCACTGGAGAGAGCGTCAACTCCATCTGAAACAAATACATGATCGAGACTGAGGAGAGGCAGACGAGACGGGAAAGTGCGCGCTACTCCTTTCCCCGCCAATCGGTGGGAATTGCGCAACGTCCCTTCGAGCGTGGCATGGATTGGAGAGCGCGGTCCGGCGTTGAAATCGCCGCAAAAGATGGAAGGAGCCGATTGGAACTGCTCGCTTCCCATCCAGCTGGGTTCCATAAGGGCGTTCACCTGCTGCCTGCGGTCGTGAGAACGCAAACCAAGATGGGTGTTGATGACATTCACGTTCAAGCCACCAACATCGATGCGGACCCACAGCGCACCGCGTGTCTCGCCAATGGATGGTAAGGCGCCTGCCTTGACGAGGCGCATCGGGAATGCAGTTAAAATCGCATCGCCATATTTCTCTTCTTCAAGATGAAGTGCCGGATGAAATTGCGCATTCATCTTCAGATGCGAAGCGATGAGTTCTGCCTGGTCTATTCCGCCTGTCCGTTTGCGTCCGACGTCAACCTCTTGAAGAGCGACAATGTCCGCACCCGATTGTGCAATTACATCGGCAATGCGCTTTGGATCGAGCCTACGATCAGTGCCAACGCAGCTATGAACGTTATAGGTGAGCAGCGTGAAGCTGATGCCCTTTTCGGTAGATCTTCTATGAACTTTTAGTGTCATCGCGAAGGAACCCGTTTCCAGCCTGTTCGTTCCCACGTCGTGTACTGCGCCGAACACTCGTCTTCTTAGGAACGATATGACCGCCAAGCGTCTTCTTCTTCATGCCACCATGGTTTTCGGTTTGCTGCTTGCGGCCTATCTTCTTTATCGTGTGTTCCGCGGCTATTCACTGAACGATATCACGAAGTCCATCACTGCAATTCCGCTGCCGCGATTGGCAGCCTCTGCAGGCTTTGCCGCTGCCTCTTATATCTGCCTGACTGGCTTTGACTGGCTCGGGCTTCGATATGCGGGCAAACCTTTGAGCTATCCCAAGGCAGCGCTTGCTTCATTTACTGCACTGGCGATAGGCCATAATCTCGGTGTCGCAGCTTTGAGCAGCGGAGCAGTCCGCTACCGTTTTTACGCGCGCTGGGGCCTGAGCGCAGAAGAAGTTGCGCGTAACATTTTGTTTTGCGGAGTAACGGTAGGCCTAGGCCTGATTGCATTGGCCAGTGTCGCTCTTCTGCTCAACCCACAAGATGCTGCAGCCGTCGTTCATCTCAATGGCAACGAACTCTTCTGGCTGGGGATTGCCTGTGGAGCCGTCCCTGTCGCCTATATGGGCCTCTCGATGATATTGAAGGCCCCGTTACGTATCTGGAAATGGCACTTTAAAATGCCGGGGCCGCGCCTTGCTTTGGCTCAGATTATTGTCGGTACCCTGAACTTTATCTGCGTTGCAGCCTGCTTACACCAACTGGTCGCGGCTGGCTCGGATGTTAGCTTCGTAAAAACTGCAACAGCTTTCGTGCTTGCGAATATCGCAATCCTAGTAACGCACGTTCCTGGAGGCCTTGGCGTACTGGAAGCAACCGTTCAGCATGTCATGCCGAATTCGGCATCGATCGGAGCGCTGATCGCATTCAGGACAATCTATTTTCTGATTCCTCTGGTCATGGGAATTGCGTTGTTGATCGTCAGCGAAATCATTTTCAGGCGTGGAAAAGAGTCAAAGAAAGATGCTTCCGAACCGCGCCTTGATGAGCGAGGCGTGCAGGCGCACCTCTCGTAGAAACCTGAACGGGCGACGCGGATCGACGAGCGACGTTCCCGGCATCGGCGTGACTTCACCCTGTTCAATATCCACCGCAAAGGTGCAAAGCCTGCGTTTCCTGACGTTGAAGAAGTCGATCGCAGAAATAAGAGACCCCGTCTGAGATACTTTCGCACTCACCTCTTCAACATCGGCGTCAAGATGCTCGGCCAGCAAACTGTTCCGTAACCTGTTGAGGGCTTGGCGATGATCATCGCTTGAGGCCTCAACAGCCATATCGCATTCTGTGTCTAACCCTTCAGAGCGATGATTGAGGTTGGACGAGCCAATCCTGACAAATTGCTCGTCGACGACGATCAGCTTCGAATGAACGAGAATCTCATTTTCCTGTTCTTTATCGTCGAGGATCGTCGGATAAAGGACGCGAAGCCTGTCATGCACATCAATACGCTTCAGTTTGCGGATCAAACGATCACGATTGTTGCCCATCGTAAGCTTCTCGATCAGGCCGTGCGAGCTTTTGGTCACGACAACAACGATTTCAGGACCGTCTTCTTCGCGCAGGCGCGCAGCAATTGCCCGGGCGACGTTGAAGGAAGCAAGGTACTGAGTTTCGATGTAGATGTGACGCTTTGCAGCCTTTATCGCATCGCGCGTGAGACGGACTGCCTCGTGGCGCCCACGTCGGCCCACGAGCCCTGGTTCTGTCAAGGCGACAGCTGCATTCACATTGCTCATGTCAGTGGTCATACATGCCGGCCATTGATCGGCATCATACTCCAACTCACAGGGCGAAATAACCTTTCCAGTGGCCCACTGCCACCGGCGCCGCGCCACGTCGCCCACCAATTTTGCGGCAGGCCCCGTGATCGCGGCCTGCATATCGTGGACGGCACCGTATGACTCTCCCTCCGGGCTCCTTCGCAATGGATTGTCCGGACGATGATCGGGTTCGTCCCAGCGACGAGCGGTGAGATCTATGCCGCCCAGAAATGCGCAGTTATCATCTATGACAACCAGCTTTTGATGGTGGCACGCGCGCAAAGGATGTCTAAGATCAAATCTCAAATCGATCTGTGGATGCGCAGACAGCCTGCTTTCGCGAAACAGTCTTAGGGATTTGCCGGAATAGACAGGCCCCATTCCCCAAACAAGGATGCGAATTTGCAGCTCTGGATGTTCGTCAACGAGCGACAACAGAAGTTCGCCGAGGGTTTCAGAGCTGTGGCGGGGTCTCAATCGGATATCGGGATTGAAATCCCAGCCGATGATCCAGATCGTCTTTTTCGCCTTGCGCAAAACGCTGTCCAAAGCGCTGAAGTAGGAGGCCCCATCGATTAAAAACGACAAACGAAGAGCAGTATCGGCTCGCCAGGCATTCCGACCCGGCTTGATGATGGAACCCGAATTATCACGACGGCCGACGCGCTTCAGCCGACCGACCCAACGGTTCTCAGAGACCACGGCGGCGTCATCGCGCGCCAAAGAATGGTCCAGTTCCAACATGATTTGCCCCAGTGCACCCTTCAAATACTCCCCGAGTAACGCGGCTAATGCGGATAGGTTCCATCCTAGGAAAAGTTCCTCGTCAAAAGCGCTTAGCAAGTCTTCGCTTTTGTTGCTCTTTCCTTTCGGTTTCCCTCGCAAGGCGAAAATCGACGACGGCAAGCTTTCGCTCTTATTTTCGTTCTGATACACAGGCACGATAAAGGCGAACATGAGGGGAGCATGTTTCAAACAGATCGACAGAAAGAAATCGTCGACCTCGCGAAAAGACATGGTCGCGTTCTGGTCGATGATCTCGCCAATCTATTCTCCGTCACGCCGCAGACGATACGCAAAGATCTCAACGAACTCTGCGATGCAGAGATTCTATCGCGCATCCATGGTGGGGCGACATTTCCCAGCGGCACCGAAAATGTAAAATACGAGGCGAGGCGTCAAATCGCGGCCTCCGAAAAGCAGGCGATCGGTCTTGCCGCAGCAGGTCTGATCCCCAACCAGTGCTCCCTCTTCATCAATATCGGCACCACGACCGAGGCCGTCGGCGAGGCGCTTGTCGACCACAGTGAGTTGATGGTCATTACAAACAACATCAATGTCGCAAATCGTCTTCGTTTGAGGCCCTCGATAGAGGTCGTGATTACTGGCGGCGTAGTACGTGGATCTGATGGGGGGATCGTCGGTGAAGCCGCCGTCGACTTCATCCGTCAATTCAAGGTCGATTATGCCGTGATTGGAACCTCCGCCATCGATGCAGATGGGGCGCTGCTCGACTATGATTTTCGGGAAGTCAAGGTCGCGCAGGCGATCATCGCCAATGCACGGCACGTGATCCTTGTATCCGATTCCAGTAAGTTCGAGCGTACCGCACCGGTGCGTATCGCGCGCTTGTCGCAAGTTCACACTTTCATCACTGACCATTGTCCTTTGGGGTCAGTGCGCGCGCTCTGTCGCGACAATAACGTCAGATTGATCGAGACAGGCTCGATTTGACGGTCATTTCTCCGGTGGCGGAAAATCCTCTGTGAAGCGCGAAAGGAATATTATACATTCGTTTGACATTCGAATTAATTTCGTTTTAAGGTCGTTTCACTTTCGGATGGGGTAGGGCCGAAGTGACTTGCGCGGGGAGGACAGAGTGAGCCGGGACATCCTGGATATCTTCGTCATAGGCGGCGGCATCAATGGCTGCGGCATTGCGCGTGATGCAGTTGGTCGCGGCTACTCGGTAGCGCTTGCCGAAATGGGCGACTTTGCATCCGGCACGTCTTCAGGCGCCACCAAACTTATCCATGGCGGCCTGCGCTATCTTGAACATTATGAATTTCGCCTCGTTCGCGAAGCCTTGATGGAGCGCGAAGTCCTGTGGGCAATGGCCCCTCACATTATCTGGCCGATGCGATTTGTTCTTCCTTATCATAAAGGCGGCATTCGCCCCGCCTGGATGATACGGCTTGGCCTGTTTCTTTACGACCATATCGGCGGCCGCAAGCGTCTTCCGGCGACATCCGTACTTGATATGCGCAAGGACCCCGCTGCCAAGCCTCTCAAATCCATCTTCACCAAGGCTTTCGAATATTCGGACGGCTGGGTGGACGACGCACGCCTTGTGGTCCTGAACGCGCGTGACGCCGCCGATCGCGGTGCCTTCATTATGGCGCGCACGAAAGTCGTCTCGGCACGACGCGAGGACGGAGTTTGGCGGATCGATACGGTAAATATGCGTTCAGGCGAGAAAGCAAGCCATCACGCGCGAATGCTGATCAACGCGGCAGGTCCATGGGTCGACGGCGTCATCCGCGGCGCCTTCGGGCGGAATGAAGCTCATAACGTACGCCTTGTTCAGGGCAGCCACATCATCGTGAAGCGCAAGTTTGACGATCCGCGTGCGTACTTCTTCCAAAATCCCGACAACAGGATCATTTTTGCGATCCCGTATGAAACCGATTTTACGCTTATTGGAACGACTGATCGGGACTACGAGGACGATCCCAAAGATGTTCGCATCACGCCGGAAGAAACAAATTATCTTTGCAAGGCAGCCAGCGAATATTTCAAAGAACCGGTAAGGCCCGAAGACATCGTCTGGAGTTACTCCGCCGTTCGTCCGCTCTATAATGACGGCGCATCGAAAGCTCAGGAAGCGACGCGGGATTATGTTCTCAAGGTTGAGGATGACAACGGAACTGCGCCAGTTCTCAATGTTTTCGGTGGAAAGCTGACCACATATCGCAGGCTCGCTGAACACGCTCTGGAGAAGATTGGCGAAGCGATTGGCCAGAAAGGAACGACCTGGACGTCGTCGAGCAAGTTGCCTGGCGGCGATTTCGCGTACAATGGCTACGATGAACAAGTCGCCTCCATTCAAAAAGATTATCCCTTCTTGGAGGGCCGGATGGCGCGCAATCTCGTGCGCCGCTATGGCACGCTGACACGCAAGATCCTTGGCAATGCCAAAACGCTGGCCGATCTCGGCATTCGTTTCGGATCCGATCTATACGAGGCGGAAGTCAAATACCTCATCGAAAAGGAATGGGCCGTCACTGCCGAAGACATCTTATGGCGGCGAACGAAAATGGGATTGCGCCTTACTCCACAGGAGACGGCGCAACTGGAAAGCTACATGGCCGACGCGCCAGCGAGGATGATCGGATAGTTCATTTACGCAGGCACCGGTGTAGGAGGAGGCACGGGAGTTATGCTCGAATTGCGAAAAGCAGCCAAGATGGTGGGGACGGATTATCATATCCATCCAACCGATCTTGTATTGGAGCGCGGGACGCTCAACGTTCTTCTGGGACCCACTTTATCTGGGAAAACATCGCTGATGCGTCTGATGGCGGGTCTTGATCGTCCGACCAGCGGGACAGTCCATTTCGACGGCGTCGATGTCACGGGCGTTCCCGTTCAAAAACGGAACATCGCGATGGTGTATCAGCAGTTCATCAATTACCCATCGCTGACCGTCTATGAAAATATCGCCTCACCTATGCGAATCTCCGGCAAAGACAAGGCAGAGATCGACCGGGAGGTCAAAAGAGCGGCGGAGTTGATGAAGCTTACGCCCTATCTCGATCGGACGCCGCTGAACCTTTCAGGCGGTCAGCAGCAACGGACGGCATTGGCACGGGCTCTGGTCAAGAATGCAAGTCTTGTGCTGCTTGATGAGCCCTTGGCCAATCTCGACTACAAACTGCGTGAAGAACTTCGCGAGGAGCTTCCGAAGATCTTTTCCGAAGCCGGCGCCATTTTTGTTTACGCAACAACCGAGCCGTCGGAAGCCTTGCTGCTCGGCGGCAACACCGCAACGCTTCACGAAGGCCGGATAACACAGTTTGGACCGACCATCGCGGTCTATCGTAAGCCTTCGAACCTCATTACGGCACGAACTTTTGCCGATCCACCTTTGAACGTCATAGAGGTGGCTAAAAAGGACGGCGTTTTTGCGCAGGGAGAACAGGCGATGCTTTCGGTACCGCCGCATCTTCAGCGCCTGCCGGATGGCCCGATTACCCTGGCATTCCAGCCACATCATCTCTCTTTGGCCTCAAAGGGAGAATTGTCGGCACCTTTGCGTGCACGCACGCTCGTTTCGGAAATCGCCGGTTCGGAAAGTTTCGTGCATCTCAGTTTCGGAGGAAAGAGCTGGGTCATGCTGGAACACGGTATCCAGGACATTGCGCCCGACACGGATGTCAACGTCTTCCTTGATACCAGACACTTGATGGCCTTCGGCAACGACGGCCGCGCCATGGCTGTGGCTTGAGGGGGCAATATGTCTAGGATAACACTCGATCACATCCGCCATGCCTATGGCGCGAATCCGACCTCACCGAAAGATTATGCACTGCGGGAGGTCAATCACGAATGGACCGACGGCGGCGCCTACGCCTTGCTTGGACCGTCCGGTTGCGGCAAAACCACGCTTCTCAACATCATTTCGGGTCTTCTGCACCCTTCGCATGGACGGCTGCTGTTCGACGGACGTGACGTGACCGATCTGTCCACCCAGGATCGCAATATCGCGCAGGTTTTTCAGTTCCCGGTAATCTACGACACGATGACCGTCTACGATAACCTGGCATTTCCTCTTCGTAACCGAGGGGTCAAGGAAGCGGAAATCGACAGGCGCGTGCGGGAAACCCTTGAGATGCTCGATCTTTCAAGCTGGGCGAAACGCAAGGCGCGCGGTTTGACTGCCGACCAGAAGCAGAAAATCTCGCTCGGTCGCGGGCTCGTACGCAACGACGTGTCGGCAATCCTCTTCGACGAACCGCTGACGGTAATCGATCCTCACATGAAATGGGTGCTGCGCTCACAGCTCAAGCGGCTGCATCAGCAATTTGGGTTCACGATGGTCTACGTCACCCACGATCAGACTGAAGCTTTGACGTTCGCCGATAAGGTCGTCGTCATGTACGAGGGCCAGATCGTCCAAATCGGAACGCCGGACGAACTGTTCGATCGTCCCAGCCACACGTTCGTCGGGTACTTTATCGGCTCTCCCGGAATGAACGTTTTGTCGGCCGACATCGATGGTAGCAAGGCGCGGATCGGAGCGGAAATTATCGACATCGGTTTTGCGCCGAAAGTAGCGCCAAGCGCCAAGACCGAAATTGGCATCCGGCCCGAGTTCATCCGCATCGGTCGCGAGGGAATGCCTCTTCAGGTCGCCAAGGTCGAGGACATCGGCCGCCGCAAGATCGTCAGAGGACAGTTCTCAGGCAAGCCGATTACGATCGTCGTTCCCGAGGATGGCGATATCCCGGCCGATGCCCGTATCAGTTTCGATCCCACCGGCATCAATCTCTATGCCGACTCCTGGCGTGTTGGAAGGGAGGTCTGATCAATGGAAAAGACGTTAAACAACAAGGCATGGTTCCTGGTCGCGCCAATGCTCATTCTGGTGGCTTTCTCGGCGGTGGTCCCGTTGATGACCGTTGTCAACTACTCGGTTCAGGACACGTTCGGCAACAACCAGTTCTTCTGGGCAGGCACGCAATGGTTCGATGAACTCTTGCAGTCAGAGCGCTTTTGGGAAGCGCTTCAGCGCAATCTGATCTTCTCCCTGATCATCCTTGCGATCGAAGTCCCGCTCGGCATCCTCATCGCACTCAACATGCCCAAGAAGGGGATTTGGGTTCCAGTCTGCCTCGTTACGATGGCCCTGCCGCTGCTCGTTCCGTGGAACGTGGTCGGCACCATCTGGCAGGTCTTCGGGCGCAACGATATCGGTCTCTTCGGCTATTATCTCAATCGTATCGGCATTGATTACAACTATGTCCAGGATCCACTGGACGCCTGGGCAACTGTGATCATTATGGACGTATGGCACTGGACAAGTCTTGTCGTTCTGCTGTGCTACGCCGGGCTCGTATCCATTCCAGATGCCTATTACCAGGCTGCGAAGATCGACGGCGCTTCCCGCTTTGCGGTGTTCCGTTACATCGAGCTTCCAAAGATGAAGCGCGTCCTGTTGATCGCAGTCCTGCTGCGCTTCATGGACAGCTTTATGATCTACACGGAGCCGTTCGTCGTGACCGGCGGCGGTCCTGGTAACTCCACGACCTTCCTATCAATCGATCTCGTCAAGATGGCGCTCGGTCAATTCGACCTCGGTCCAGCCGCAGCGATGTCGCTCGTCTACTTCCTGATCATCCTGCTGCTTTCCTGGGTCTTCTACACCGTCATGACCAGCCACGATGCGGAGACCTAACATGATCACAGCAAACGGCACCATTACCTCCAGAGGTCACGACGGAATGGATCAGACTGCACCCGCGTCTGCTCAACGCAGCGAGGCGACACGAAACAAGGCCGTCAAGGACAGCGAAAGTTCTCGCTTCGCGTGGATTATCCCGACGCTCTACATTTTGATCCTGCTTTTGCCGATCTACTGGCTCGTGAATATGAGCTTCAAGAC
Source organism: Oryzifoliimicrobium ureilyticum (assembly GCF_037199735.1). Classification (NCBI taxonomy): domain Bacteria; kingdom Pseudomonadati; phylum Pseudomonadota; class Alphaproteobacteria; order Hyphomicrobiales; family Rhizobiaceae; genus Oryzifoliimicrobium; species Oryzifoliimicrobium ureilyticum. The sequence continues at coordinate 239,818 of NZ_JBBBVQ010000003.1, forward strand.
AAATGAAGAGATCTTATCGTCACTGACGCTCTTTCCGCATAACCCGACCCTGCGGAACTACCAGATCATCTTCACCGATGCGTCCTGGTACTCCGGCTACATCAACTCGATCATCTATGTTGTTTTGAACATGGTAATTTCGGTCAGCGTCGCCTTGCCGGCGGCCTATGCTTTCTCGCGTTATCGGTTCTTGGGCGACAAGCACTTGTTCTTCTGGCTGCTGACAAACCGGATGGCACCGCCCGCCGTTTTCGCCCTGCCCTTCTTTCAGTTGTATTCGGCCTTCGGCCTCATCGACACGCATATTGCCGTTGCACTCGCGCACTGCCTGTTCAACGTCCCACTTGCGGTATGGATTTTGGAAGGCTTCATGTCGGGCGTACCGAAGGAAATCGACGAGACTGCCTATATCGATGGCTACTCGTTTCCGCGCTTCTTCCTGAAGATCTTCATGCCGCTCATTGCCTCGGGGATCGGCGTCGCCTGCTTCTTCTGCTTCATGTTCTCGTGGGTGGAACTGCTCATTGCCCGCACGCTGACGACAACAGATGCAAAGCCGATCGCTGCAACGATGACAAGAACGGTATCTGCAGCCGGCATGGACTGGGGGCTCTTGGCCGCGGCCGGCGTTCTGACCCTCATACCGGGCGCCCTCGTGATCTGGTTCGTACGCAATTACATTGCAAAGGGCTTTGCCCTGGGGAGGGTGTAGTCATGTCCTTTTTGCCTGATTTCTCATGGATGGCCTGGACGTGGCAAACTGCCGTTTTTTTTGCCGTGATCGCACTTCTGATCGCGAGCATGGGGGTGTGGGAATATTTCTCACCCGGCGGCGCGCCGCGACACGGCATCTTGCACTTCGAGACAACGCGCGGTGATAGACTGTTCGTTTCACTGCTTGGAAGCGCCTTTATCAATCTTGCCTGGCTCGGCTTTGTGGGCGGCAATCTTTGGTGGGCGCTCGCGATCTCAATCGTCTACACGATCGGCGTATTTCGTTACGTCTAAAGTTTCGGTCTCTCAAGCCGGGGGGCCGTGAGGATGAAAACTGCAATCGCAACAACCGGGAGGATAATATGCGACGGCATCTTTTGACATCTACGGCGGCTATACTTGTCGCACTGGCAGCGGGATCAGCCCATGCCGGTATGAACGAGGCAAAGACGTTTCTTGATAAGGAAATTGGCGACCTTTCCTCGCTTTCGCGGGCGGACCAGGAAAAGGAAATGCAGTGGTTTATCGATGCTGCAAAACCGTTTCAGGGCATGGAAATCAAGGTCGTCTCTGAAGCACTGACCACGCATGAGTATGAATCGAAGGTGCTGGCCCCGGCATTCACAGCGATTACAGGCATCAAGGTCACTCACGACGTCATCCAGGAAGGCGACGTCGTCGAGAAGATCCAGACGCAGATGCAAACCGGCCAGAACCTTTACGACGGCTGGGTGAACGACTCCGACCTTATCGGCACCCATTGGCGTTATCAGCAGGTGCGCAATCTGACCGACTTCATGGCCAATGAAGGAAAAGACGTCACCAACCCAGGTCTCGACCTCAAGGATTTCATCGGAACATCCTTTACGACAGCGCCGGACAAGAAGCTTTACCAGCTTCCGGATCAACAGTTCGCAAACCTTTACTGGTTCCGCTACGACTGGTTCAACGACGAGAAGAACAAGGCGGACTTCAAGGCCAAATATGGCTACGATCTCGGCGTTCCGGTCAACTGGTCGGCTTACGAGGATATTGCTGAGTTCTTCACCGGCCGCGACATCGGCGGCAAGAAGGTCTTCGGCCACATGGATTACGGCAAGAAGGACCCCTCGCTCGGCTGGCGCTTCACCGATGCGTGGCTTTCGATGGCCGGTAATGGGGACAAAGGCCTTCCTAACGGATTGCCAGTCGATGAATGGGGTATCAAGGTCGATGACAAGTCGCGTCCTGTCGGCTCTTGCGTAGCCCGCGGCGGCGACACCAATGGCCCAGCGGCTGTTTACTCAATCGAGAAGTATCTCAAGTGGCTCAAGGCCTATGCTCCTCAGGAAGCGCAGGGCATGACCTTCAGCGAGAGCGGTCCGGTCCCATCACAGGGCAACATTGCTCAGCAGATCTTTTGGTACACAGCGTTTACCGCGGACATGGCAAAGCCTGGCCTGCCTGTCGTCAACGAAGATGGTACGCCGAAGTGGCGCGTTGCCCCGTCTCCGCATGGTGTCTACTGGAAGGAAGGCATGAAGCTTGGCTATCAAGACGTTGGGTCTTGGACGCTGATGAAGTCAACACCGACGGACCGGGCAAAGGCCGCATGGCTTTATGCGCAGTTCGTCACGTCTAAAACCGTCGACGTGAAGAAGAGCCATGTCGGTCTCACCTTCATCCGAGACTCGACGATCCATCACCAGAGCTTCACCGATCGCGCGCCGAAACTCGGTGGTCTTGTCGAATTCTACCGTTCGCCGGCGCGTGTACAGTGGTCGCCGACCGGCACCAATGTTCCCGACTATCCAAAGCTGGCTCAGTTGTGGTGGCAGTCGATTGGTGATGCGGCCTCTGGCGCCAAGACCGCGCAACAGGCGATGGATTCGCTCTGCGAAGCGCAGGAAAAGGTCATGGGACGTATCGAAAAGTCTGGCGTTCAGGGCGATATCGGCCCTAAACTCGCAGAACAACATGACCTTGCCTACTGGAACAAGGATGCAGTTTCCAAGGGTAACCTTGCTCCGCAGCTGAAGATCGAGAACGAGAAAGAAAAGCCGGTCACCGTCAACTACGACGAACTGGTGAAAAGCTGGCAGAAGTAGAGTTCAGCTTCCGCCGCCAGTCTATCGGCTGGCGGTGACAATTTATGTCGAAGGCCCGCACATCAGCAAGATGTGCGGGCCTTTCGCATTTATAGCCGAGATTGTTGGGTTACAGATGAGAGGTAGATTAAACGATCGACGCAATCAGGCTGTGCGATAGGCCCAGTCAGACATGTTCTTCATGCCAGAGCGCGAAAGAAGCTCGTAGGCAATGCGGCGCTTCATCGGATTGTGGAGACGCAGAACCTTCGACCCGAGAAAATCGACCTCTTCGTGCCGAAAGGCTTTGAGATGTTGCGAATTACGGATGACGTCCACGTAGAAGTCATAAAACTCGCTTCGACAAACGTAGGTTTTGTATTTTGTCATGCAGAAGGCTTTGAGCTTGTCTTCGCTGCTGCGTAGAAAATCTCCAACGGCAACCGTTACCTCCGGCCATGCGGGATTGAACGTGTCATCGAAGGCGATCACGCCGTGAGGAGCAAGAGACTGCTCCGCAAGACGACTGTCATGCACGACATCCTGGAACAGATGTCCTCCGTCGATGCTGAAGAAGCGAACTTGTCCGACTTTCTCTTTTATCAATTCGGGGCGAAGAGCCGTGCTGTCGCCGCGGATGACACAATTCTCATCGACGGGGATACCGAGCAAATTGCCGTTGTCAAGGAAGCGACGATATTGCTTGCCGCCCTCCCCGATGTTGAAAAGATCAACAGCAAGAACTTTCTCTTTCAAATTCGTGATTTTACGCAGCAGAAAATAAGAGCGACCATAATAGACGCCGATTTCGGCCAGTCCCCCTTCCATCCTCGCATGGTCTTGATCTTCGACGATCGACACAAAGACAAGGGCATCGGGTGGGTCAATATAACCTTCCACCTTATGAAGATCTTGAAATACAAACTTCCGGATATTTGAACTCAATTCCGTAACCTCAATTGTGATTGCGTTCTCGGATTGGAGGCGCCAGCCTATTGCTTCTCATTGCGAAAACTTCAGACATGCAATTCTGCGCAGATACGCAGAACCTTAGTATTCGCTGTCGTAGTTTCTAGGGTGAGAAGACAAAAATAAGGCGGATATCAATTTTTCGTTGTGATACGCCTATTTAAACGCGATTATTTTTCGCTGCTGTCAATCAAATTGAATTTTGTTGAGATATTTCTAAAACTTCATATTAGAAGAGGCCAACTTATACTTCGCTTTATACTTATCAAAAGTTGCATTTTCTTTTAAATGCAACTTTCTAAGCAAAGCGACGCGCACCGAAGACGCAGGCAACCACACCTCCCGTGACTGCAATCATGGAAAAATTGACTGGCTCTCCCAGCAGTCCAGCTGCCAGGGCCAATCCCATGAAGGGCTGCAGGAGTTGAAGCTGACCAACCGCAGCAATCCCCCCCTGTGCGAGACCCCGATACCAAAAGATGAAGCCGATAAGCATGCTGAAGATGGACACATAGGCCAGCCCGATCCACGCGCTGCGCGGCACATCGGCCAAGGGAACATGATGTTGAGACAGAACAAGAGTGAAGGTGACAGGCAAAGCTAGGACAAGAGCCCAGGATATCACTTGCCATCCCCCGAGACGACGCGAGAGCTTCGCCCCTTCAGCATATCCAAGTCCGCATACAACAATAGCGCCGAGCATCAACAAATCATCTCGCAGTGAAACCGATATTCCGTCACGGATCGCAAACGCGGTGACGAGCGCGCTACCGAGACAGGAAAACAACCAAAAGGCTGCATGCGGTTTTTCCGCCCCACGCAAGACGCCGAAGATCGCCGTCGCGAGAGGGAGGAGGCCAATAAAGACAACTGAATGCGCTGAGGTAATGCGCTGAAGAGCAACTGCCGTTAGGAGAGGAAATCCGATCACCACGCCGCCAGCGACGATTAACAGGGATAAGAGGTCCGACAGCGAGGGACGACGTTCACGAAGGACAATCAGGAGAACGCTTGCGAGCAGCCCTGCAATAACGCCCCTCGCCGCAGTCAGGAAGATCGGATCAAATCCCGCCACGGCAAGACGCGTTGCCGGCAACGATCCCGAAAAGATTGCCACACCTATAAAGCCGTTCAGCCAGCCGCTCGCGCCCTTATCCATTCCGATACTCCTGATTCTTGGACAGGAAAGTCTATTGACGCGCCGAAGAAAGCCAGACACGGTACAGTACAATTGTCAGTAACTGTTATGGCCATGTAAGGAGAACGGTTCTGAACCATCATTCCGAATGGCAACCCCCTCTGTCCCGTATTGAGCAGGTGATGGAGGCAATAAAGGCAGGTATTTCAAGTCGCAGGACGATGCCAGGCGACCGCCTACCATCGGTGCGCCAGCAAGCTAAAGCCCTCGGATTTTCCGTGTCGACGGTTGTGGAAGCATACGAGAGGTTGGTTGCGGAGGGCATCGTGCGCGCGCGGCCCGGCTCAGGATATTACGTCTGCGGTTTAACCGCTCCTCTCGCAATGGCAGATCTGGCGCCAAAACGTGAGCGTGAAGTCGATCCACTGTGGATTGCAAAGCAAGCGCTCGACAGCCGCGATGAGATCTTAAAGCCGGGCTGCGGCTGGCTACCGGCATCATGGATGTTTCAGGAAGGTGTGCGACGCGCGCTCCGAAGTCTCGCCCGTACCGAAGGATCTCGGCTTGCAGATTACGAAACAACCTTTGGCTCCTCCCAATTGCGGGAGATCCTAGCGCGCCGTTTCGCAAATCATGGTATCGACGCCCGCCCGAACCAGATCACGCTGACCGATTCAGGCACGCATGCGATCGATCTCGTTTGCCGCTTTATCCTGCAGCCAGGTGACACAGTTTTGCTGGACGATCCCTGCTATTTCAACTTCCATGCTCTTTTAAAGGCCCACAGGGTAGAAGCGGTCGGAATTCCCTACACGCCGAGCGGCCCAGACCTAAAAGCTTTTGAGAAGGCGCTGAAGGAACACACGCCGCGCCTCTACATAACGAACTCTGGCGTTCACAATCCTACGGGCGCCATTATCTCGCCGGCAAATGCACATCAATTGTTGCGCTTGGCAGAAGATGCAAACTTGACTGTTGTTGAGGACGATATCTTTGCAGACTTCGAAGAAGTGCCCGCGCCGCGCCTTTCGGCATTCGACGGCTTGAGGCGCGTTATCCAGATCGGTAGTTTCTCCAAGACGCTCTCGGCATCCCTTCGCTGCGGCTACATAGCGACCAATCAGGATTGGATCGAGAACATCGTCGATCTGAAGATCGCAACAAGCTTCGGAAGCAATCGCTTGTCCGGAGAGTTCGTAGCCTTGGCACTTGCGGACGGAAGCTACCGCAAGCACATGGACCTGGTTCGCCGACGGCTTGGGACGTTACGTCTTGCCGTGACTCAACAGCTAAACGCCCTTGGCTTTAAGCCATGGATCCAGCCGACCGCGGGAATGTTCCTATGGTGCCATGTCCCTGACGGCCACGACGCAGCAACGCTTGCAAAGCTATGCCTGAAGGACAATGTCGTTCTAGCGCCTGGAAATGCCTTCAGTTCATCCTCAAGCGCGAATGGTTTTATGCGCTTCAATGTCGCCCAATGCACCGATCAGCGAATTTTTCAGGCTTTGAAACACGCTATCGATCAATGCGCACGGTCGCCTTCACTACCTGCCGCGGGATGAAACAGGATCAAGCATCCGGTGCGGCGATCGTCACGTCCTGCCTCGCGCGCATTTCTGCCGACACATACCAGCTATCCCATTGGGAGAACTGGCGGAATACTCGCAGATAGCCCTTTGAAGCCAGGAGGTTGTCGATAGCTGTCTCGTTCTTCGGGTTGTTTTCAACAGACATGAGTTTGAACTTATGTCTGAAGCTGTAGGCCGAAAGAATATCGAGCTCGCTTCCTTCCGTGTCCACTGACATATAATCGATCGCTGCGGGCGCATCGTATTTATCGAGCATGTCGTCGAGGGAGATCGTCTCGAGCTCGATACGCTGGCCTGCACGCCGCGTTTCCGCAAAGTGATCGCCCTCCGACGAACTTGCAATGCCGCTGAGTTCAGGATCGGTATCGTTCGTGGTAATAAAGCTAACCACGTCTCCGGTTTTGGACGATACGCATTTATGCTCGATGTGAGTCCGTCTATTGTGGATTAGGTCTGCATGCCAAAGCGGATTGGGTTCAGCGAGAATGCCTCTCCACCCAAACTTCGTCTCGAGTAGCCAGGTATTGCTGTTCTTGAAGCCGTTGGTCGCACCGAATTCGACGAAGTAGCCCTCCCGCTTTTCGCCAAGCTCGAAACAAACCCATAGATCCTGCAATATCTGCGAGCGAGAAAGAGGGCGCCTGGCTAAGCAATAGGACAAGAAGCGCATATCGTCATCGATCACGACGGAGCGGATTTCTCGCCTATTTAATCGCACCGCATTGAAGAGAATTTTTTGTACCGACCGATTGCGCAGCACCTTCTCCGTTAGTGCTGCCGCTCCGGCAAACGCAACTTTACGCATAATAAGGAAGGCCTCCCCCCATCCTAAGCTTCCGCACCGTATCGGAGCCCTGGAGAAAAGCAACAAGCAGGATCCGACATTCAAGGAACGCGAGGACGCGAACAAACCGAAGCGGCGATCTCAGCCTCTGCCTATAAAAAGCGATCGAAATCGGGTCCGCGCAACCGTCGCTGTATCTGACCAAGCCAATGCCATAACAGCAGTCAATCCTGATAGGGGCCTAGCAGCGCTTGACGGCCCAAGGTTGTCGCAAGGCGATTGGTAGCGAGCGTCGCCTTTTCTCCATCTTGCGCCAAAATTTGAGCGCGCTGTTCCGGCGGGACGCTTGCAAGCTTCTGCCAAAACGCTGCGAGGATGGATGCATCCTGCACCAGCGCACCGGTCGCCGCCTCGCTCTGCGCTACCGCCAGCAGATGACGCGACGAGACCGGTCCAACCCCAGCGGCGATCTTCGTGCCGCCATCCGTGTATCCTGAAGGTAATGAGCCCTTGAGATTGACAACACGCTTATGAAGGATGGCGTCGAAGATTTGATCGACCGCTTGCTTGGCACCCTGGACTCGAGACGGATGATCCGTATCGGCGGCCGCGTGAGGCAGAAGCATCAACTTGTCTGAAAAACGCGCGACGAGTTCGAGATAGGGCTGCATTGGACCGGACAGCGCCTTTGTCGAAGCGTGACAAAACAGGTCCGCATCGATGGCAGCGTGCCGCAGCTGACCACTCTCGAGGGCCTTTCCAAGGGCGGCGACATCCACAAGTTCGCCGCGGTCGAAATTGATCAGGATCGCCGACGGCGCAAGCGCGTAGAGCACGCCTTCATCGACAACGCCCCGATTGATCGGATGTCCGGTCACAGGATTCTTTGGTCCCAGCCCAAGATGGACCGACAGAATATCAGCAGCGCGAGCAGCCTCGCGCGGCGAGACTGCATATTCAAATCCTTCGCTCTCGATCCATGGGCGATGTCGCTCGCGCGCATAAACAACGACATGCATGCCGAAGGCGGCGGCAAGCTTGGCAACTTCGCGCCCGATATTGCCATAACCAAGGATACCAATTCGTCTGCCTTCGAGTTTGGCTGTCGGATAAGCAAGAAGATCACGGCCCGTATCGAATGCACCTTCTGCAACGCGTTTATACATCTCTTCCATAGGCAGATCCGGCAAGACGCGCAGCAGTGCCTTCATCACCATTTGCGCTGTCGCACGACTATTGATGCCGGGTGTATTCATCAACGGCGCGGCGCCACCCTCTCCATCGCCCCCGCCCCAAGAGCGCGAGCCCATGTTGCCAGTTCCTGCTCCAATTCTCACTCCACCAAACATGAAAACTGTCTCAGGCGGCAGGAATGTCGCCGCTGCAATGACTGCATCATATTGACCGTCGCCGGCGGCGGCGATCAGCTCATCCTTCTCCGACAAATGCGGTTGATAGAAAAAATGCAATCTGCCCAGCTCAAGATCGCCCGGATTGTTGACAGGACCATTATGAAAAACGCCGCCTTTTGCTTCAATGTAGGCCTTGACCCCACTGAAATCGGCTTTCCCATTCGGCCCTTGCCGAAGCCCCACCGGATCGCAAATCAGTATCTTAAATGTTTCTGCTGCGTGAACCACAATCGTACCTTCTGGCAAAACCTGACCCTAGCCACGTAAAAACATGGCTGTCGCGAGTCTTCGATACGAGAGAGTGCCGCGAAGAAAAAAACCGTTCAATAGCCTGTAGCAAGCTTTCCGACCGGTAAGCTTGCTTCAGGAAAAACTGGAGATAGCCGCGTTACACGCTGTCATGAATTGCTGACTGCAATTTATAGCACCGGTCGCTTGCCTTGTGACGCGCGCCCCTTCAACCAGAAGAGCAAGCGTGTCGGCGAGCTGATCAGGGGAGCGCACGCCAGCCCTGCGACAGAGCTCGGCAAGCCTATTCCGTTGAGCGGCCTTGTGACCCGCGATCAAGGCATGGGCAGGATGGTTTTCATCCTTCAATTCGATCGCGGCATTGGCAAGATCGCACGCAGCTCTCTCGCTTTTCAGACAGTCGGCAAGTTTTTCAACCCAGTAAGCCAGCTGTTTGGCGGGCTCTCCGGGAAACTGACTCTCCAGGTCGGACCAAATGGCATCGGCATTTTCTGACGCACGGCGAAGTGTTTCGCAAATCAGCTCGTCTTTGGAGCCGAAATGCCGATAGAGCGTCATCTTGTTCGTGTCTGCGGCATCGGCAATAGCATCGACACCGATGCCTTTAATGCCATGTTCGCGAAACAATTCGCATGCCGTCGAAACAATACGCTCCCGTGGGGGAACTTTCGTTGAAGCGGATGCGCATGAATTTTCAGATGGAGAAAGTTTTACGGACAATGTCCTTGACATCGATGTGACCAGTCGGTAACAAATGGGCTGTTACTTACCGGTAACACCACGTTCGACGGGAGTCAAGTCTGACACGGAGCGTGGAACACGGGCACTCGCCCATGAAAGGAGGATGAGCCGATGAAGAAGATAACAGATGATTTGACCATGAACGAAGCCCTTCAGGATCCGCTGATCGCACAAGTTCTGCGTGCTGATGGCGTGAGACAAGAGGATTTTCGCCGACTTCTTGAAACGGCCGCCCTGAAGATGCGCGCCACGGGATCTGCGAAAAGCAACTTCTTGAAAAAGCTTGCTCCGCTCCCAGCGGCGGGATCGTGCCTTTATTGCTAATGCTCCCAAGACTTGCCGTTAAGTGAACCGGTCGCGATAGGCGGCCGGTTTTCATTTGAATGCGGGCTGACGGGATTATTGTACTTTCCCATTCGTTGCGACGTTGAGCGCCTGGGCGATATGACGGATGTCGCGCCGATACGTGGACGGCGACGTTCCAGCGATATCCTTGAACGATTTATTAAATGCGCTGATCGAGCCGAAGCCGCTTTCCATCGCTGCCTGAAGCACGTTGATCCTGTCATCCATCAGCATTGCTTGCGCATGAGACAGGCGTAGCAGAGTCACGTACTTGCTGAGCGTCATCCCGGTTGATTTCTTGAAAAGGCTCATGGCATATTTCGGATGAAGATCGGCAGCCCGCGCAATATCGGTTGAATCGATTTCCTGGAGGAAATTGGCGGCGATAAAGTCGCACATGCGCGCGAGGCTTCGTGTCGAGGGATGTGGCGCATCCAATGTGATCGGCTTTTCCTCTCCTTCGACGGTCATCCGATAGGGCTCAAACGCAATGCGTTGCAAACGCAAGAGCAGTTCGTCGACCGCATTCTGCACCTTTTCCTCTTGGCGCGATTTAACATAGCGAAACCAGCGCGCGAAATTTTCCTCGTCGGAAAGACCGGTGGCAGAAGAAAGAAGCGTAGATCCCTTCATGATCCTTTCCGAGATCATCTGCGGCAGACGCAACCGGAAGAAGTAGACAAGGGGAAGATGCGCACCGGCATAGACGCAATCACTCGAAACCTCATCCATCTGATGCGGCTGGCCACCCCAGAAAAGACATAACTGCCCCGCGCTCAAGGTAAGATCATGATCCTTCATGCGGTAATGAGCATGACCGCGTATAATGTAGTTCACTTCGACTTGAGCGTGCCAATGGGGACATAACATAACGCCCGGATGTGCATAAAAGAACTCAAGTGCCGTCGGCAGGCCTTCGATACTGCTTGCACCGGGTTGATAGATTGCCTGTACGTCCACCTTACTTTCGGCCAAGTCCATCTTCCTTTTTTGAGAGACAGCACTCTGTCCCTACACCATTTTAGCCACGTCCGGTGAGGAACGGCAAACAATTGAGGGAGGTATTTTCATGCGCTTACACCATTTTGGCGTCGCTCTTGCACTTGGCGTGGTCATGTCGACCCCGGCTTGGGCGGCATCAACCATTACTGTCTGGAGCTGGAACGTCGCCGCTTCAGCTCTTAAATCCACGCTTGATGGCTTCAAGAAGCAACATCCCGATATCACAGTGAATGTGGAAGACCTCGGTAATCAGCAGGTCTTCGATAAGATGCTCGCAGCATGTGCTGCCGGCGGCGATGGACTGCCCGATATCGTCACCGTGGAGAATTTTGAAGCCGAAATTTTCTGGAACCGGTTCCCGGACTGCTTCAGCAATCTGAAGGACCTCGGCTATACCGAAGAGATGCAGAAGAAGTTCCCCGATTTCAAACGCACGGAACTTGAAGTGGGCGATGTCGCCTATGCGATGCCTTGGGATTCAGGTCCGGTTGCGGTTTTTTACCGTCGCGACTTCTATGAAAAGGCAGGGGTCGATCCACAGACTATCAAGAACTGGGATGACTTCATTGCTGCTGGAAAGAAGATTTCCGCTGCAAATCCTGGCGTCGTCATGACCCAGGCTGATTTTAACGGCGACAGCGAATGGTTCCGTATGATCGCCAATGAGCAAGGTTGTGGTTATTTCTCCAACGACGGCCAGGCGATCACGATCAATCAGCCGCCCTGCGTCGCGACGCTGGAAAAGCTGAAGCAGATGAAGGACGCCGGAACCATTACGGCCGCGGACTGGGGCGAAAAAATCCAGACCCTGGTTGCAGGCAAGGCGGCAAGTGAGCTCTTCGGCGGTTGGTACGAAGGAACAATCCGCGATGCGGCAAAGGACCAGGCAGGAAAATGGGGCGTCTATATGATGCCAAGCCTGACGGCCGACGGTCCGCGCGCTGCAAACCTAGGCGGTTCCTCTCTTGCGATCGCGGCCAACTCGAAAAACAAGGAAGCATCCTGGGAGTTCGTGAAGTACACGCTGTCGACCACGGAAGGGCAGGTCACGATGTTGAAGTCCTTCGGCCTTGTGCCATCCCTTCTGGACGCCGACAAGGATCCTTACGTCAGCCAACCTCAGCCTTTCTGGGGCAACCAGAAAATCTGGGCTGATATCCTTTCCACCTTGCCGAAGATCAAGCCGGCACGCGGTACGCAATTCCAAAGCGATGCGGAAGGGATCTACCGACAGGTTCAAACGAAGTATTTCTCCGGGGGCTACCCCAATGCCAAGGCAGCGCTTGACGATGCTGCACAGCAGATTGCTTCGGCAACCGGGCTGGAAGTAGCGAAGTAAAGAGAACATCGGCCGGCAGCTTTGCCGGCCTTCTCCTGCTGTCCATCATCTGGGGAAAAGCCATGCCGTTCCGCAACAGGGCCGCTTACGCCTTCCTTGCACCGTATTTGCTTGTTTTCGCGGCCTTCTGGATTTGGCCGATCATCAATTCTTTTCTGATTTCCTTCCAAAACACGCGCATCAATCCGTGGCGCTATAGCCTCAACGCCAATTGGGGCAGGCTTTTCAGCGATCCGGCTTTCTATAACGCGCTTTACAACACCATGATCATCCTGGTCATCCAGGTTCCGGTCATGATTGCTTTGGCGACGGTTATGGCGGTGTTGTTGAACTCGCCGCTTTTGAAGGCGCGAGGCATCTTTCGCTTTGCTTTTTTTGCGCCCGTGGTCGTTGGTGAAGCGGCTTACGCGGCGGTTTTCAAGTTGATGTTCAATGCTGATATGGGCATCATAAACAAGATTATTGGCGGCGCAGGACTGACACCCGTCGAATGGTTTTCCGATCCGCACGCCGCGATGGCTCTCATCATCATTGCCATCACGTGGCGCTGGGCGGGCTACAACGCCATCATCATCCTGGCCGGCTTGCAGTCCATTCCGGACGATGTCTACGAAGCGGCGACGCTGGAACGCGTCTCGCAACGCCAGCAATTCTTCCACATCACCTTGCCTCTGCTCAAGCCGATCATCCTATTTTGTATCATCCTGTCGATCATCGGCACGATGCAGCTTTTCACCGAGCCGTTCCTGATCACCAACCGCGGCGGTCCGGGCGGGGCCACTGAAACGCTTGGTATCTTCCTCTACCGCCAGGGCTTCACAGCGCTGAACTTCGGCTACGCTTCTTCGATTGCGTACACGATCGCGGCTATTGCAATCGTTCTGTCTCTTTTCAATCTCTGGTTTGGGAGGGAAAAAGCATGAAGTCCCGCTCTCGATCTCTCGCCCTCCGCCGGGTTGTCCTCCACCTAGTGCTCACGCCGTTGGCCATCATCTGGTTATTTCCGCTTTGGATGATGTTTGTCTTCTCGACAATGCCGGATAACGGGATTTTCAGCCCGGGCATTGTTTTGTGGCCCTCGACCTCCTTCATTGACAATGTGAAAAACTTGCAGGCCGATACGGACTTCATTCGTGCTTTGACGATCTCGATCGGTGTCGCGGTGATCTACACGATACTGTCCATCTTCCTGACATCGATGGCAGGATGGGCGCTTGCTCGCTACCGCTTCATGGGGCGATCCGTCATCGTTGGCATCATCATCGGCACGATCACGCTTCCATTCGCTGTGGTCGTCATCCCGCAATTCATCATGGTCGCGCGCGAATTCAAGCTTGGCAACACGTGGATCGCCTTGATCGTACCGCCGCTTTTCAACTCGCTCGGCGTTTTGTTCATGCGCCAGGCTTTTTCCATGATGCCGAGCGAACTTTTCGATGCGGCACGCGTCGAGGGCGTCAAAGAGTGGCAGATCTTCCTGCGTATTGCTTTGCCACTGGCACGCCCGACAATGGCGGCTTTGGCTATCATTCTGTTTCTCTATTCCTGGAACAACTATTTGTGGCCGCTTCTCATCAATTCGCGCCCCGACATGATGACAGCCCCGGTCGCGCTCGGAACGCTTGTCGGCCTGACCAAAGTCTCGTGGGGCGGCATCATGGCCGGCGCAGTTCTCCTGACCGCGCCTATCCTCGTCATTTTCATCTTCCTTCAGCGGCACTTTATAGCCGGCATCACGGCCGGCGCCGTCAAATAGGATTTTCCCATGGCAGATCTTTCACTCAAAAATATCGTCAAAACATTCTCATCGCTCGAAGTCATTCATGGCGTGGACCTTGAGGTCAAAGACGGCGAGTTCGTTGTTTTTGTCGGCCCCTCTGGTTGCGGTAAATCAACGTTGCTGAGGATGATCGCTGGCTTGGAAGACATTTCGGGCGGCGAAATGCGCATCGGGGGACGGCTCGTCAATGACGTAGAAGCCGCTGAGCGCGGCATTGCTATGGTCTTCCAATCATATGCTCTTTATCCGCATATGACCGTGGAGGAGAACCTAAGCTTTGGCCTGCGGATGAACGGCAATCCCAAGGAGGACACCCAGCGGCGCGTTAGCAAGGTCGCGGACATCCTGCAAATTGGCGAGCTTATGAAACGCCGGCCGAAACAACTATCGGGTGGACAGCGTCAACGCGTTGCGATTGGACGCGCGATCGTGCGCGAGCCGCAGATCTTTCTGTTTGACGAACCCCTTTCCAACCTTGATGCGGAACTGCGTGTCCAAATGCGGGTCGAGATCAGCCGGTTACATAAACAGCTCGGCACGACGATGATCTACGTCACGCACGATCAAACCGAAGCCATGACGCTTGCCGACCGTATTGTGGTTTTGCGCGCTGGCAATGTGGAGCAAGTTGGCGCGCCGCTCGAGCTTTACGATGACCCGGCGAACCAATTCGTCGCGGGCTTTGTCGGGTCGCCGAAGATGAATTTCCTGGAAGCCAAAGTCGAAGAGTCCGTCCCAGGAAAGGCTTCAATTCGTCTGCTGTCGGACCCGTCGGTTCTCATCAGCTTACCTTTGCAAGCCGAATTGGCAGTAAAAATGCCAGTGACTCTCGGGATCCGTCCGGAACATTTCGTGCCCTCAGATGCTGGGGCAACCGACATAACTCTATCAATCGACGTGACCGAGCATCTCGGCAATACAAGTTACCTCTATGCCCGAACTGCGGGCGGAGAAACATTGATCGTGGAGCGACCCGAAGCACGTCACGACGGCAACCTCGAAAAGGTGAAGGTCGGAATTCCCGCTGCAAAGACATTCCTGTTCGATGGAGCTGGCAAGCGCCTGCGCTAAACAATCAATCCGAAGCTTATAGGAAGAGGAGCTTATGATGACGCTCGACCCGATCAACTGGGGCATTATTGGACCAGGAACCATTGCCCGTACTTTCGCTGCGGGGATAGCGCACTCCAAGACCGGCCGCCTTGCCGCAATCGCCAGCAGGTCCCCTCAGCCTGCTCTCGCTGAAAAATTTCCGGGAGCCCGTATCCTTCAGGGCTATGATGCCTTGCTCGCCGATCCAGAGGTAGAGGCGGTTTATATTGCCACTCCGCATACGGGCCATGCCGAATGGGCAATCAAAGCCATCCGCGCCGGCAAGCACGTTCTTGTCGAAAAGCCGATCGCTCTCTCCGCCTTTGAGGCAGAAGCAATCTACCACGAAGCACGCAAAGCAGGGGTTTTTGCCGGTGAAGCCTATATGTACCGGCTTCATCCGCAAACGGAGCGGCTGGTTGAGCTCGTGAAAAGCGGTGCGATTGGACAGGTCAGAATTATCCGCTCGAGCTTCGGGTTTAACATGGGGAGCTTTCGGCCTGAGCATCGCCTCTTTTCCAATGATCTTGCCGGCGGCGGGATTCTCGATGTTGGCGGTTATCCGGTTTCCATGGCGCGCCTCATCGCAGGGGCAGCGGCTGGCAAGCCGGTTGACGAGCCGCAAAAGGTTTCGGGCGTGGCACATCTTGGCGCATCAGGCGTCGACGAATGGGCCTCTGCTGTTCTCCAGTTTCCAAGTGGCATCATCGCTGAAGTATCCTGCTCGATTATGGCGCAGCAGGATAATGTTCTACGCATCATAGGTTCGGAAGGCCGCATCGAAGTTGCCGACTTCTGGTTTGCCTCAGGCCACGAAGGTGGAACGGGCAAGATCGAGATTATCAAAGGCAACGATCGTCAGGTTGTCGACGTCAGGGAAGAGCGCTGGCTCTATTCGTTTGAAGTGGACGCCGCGGACGAGGCGATCCGGGCTGGTCGCCACGAATTCGCTTGGCCTGGTATGTCCATGGAAGATTCGGTCTCGAATCTAAAAGTCATGGATCAATGGCGTACATCGATTGGGCTGCACTATGGCATCGAGCGTGCCGATCGCCGTCCTCTCAATATTGCTGGTGGCGTGGTAAAACCCGGCAACACTGTTCCGCGCCGAGCAATTCCAGGCCTCTCGAAGCAGTCTTCACTCGTCGCGCTTGGCTTCGAGTTCTTTCCGGATTTTGCGTCCGCATCACTGACGTTGGACGCGTTTTATGAGCGCGGTGGCAACGTCTTCGATACCGCCTTCGTTTACGGCGCGGGAAAGACGGAAAGCATTTTCGGCGACTGGCATACCAGCCGCAAGGTGCCTCGCGATGACATCGTGCTTATCGGCAAAGGCGCCCACTCGCCGCTCTGCTATCCGGACGTCATTGCAACGCAATTGGACCAATCCCTCAATCGCTTAAAAACGGATTATGTTGACGTTTACTTCATGCATCGTGACAATACGGCTGTTCCCGTCGGTGAATTCGTCGATGCCATGGACGCCGAAGTCCGGAAAGGTCGTATCCGTGGTATATTCGGCGGGTCGAATTGGACACGCGAGCGCATGGACGAGGCAATCGCTTATGCCGAGAAGACAGGAAAAGCGAAGCCAGCCGCTCTCTCGAACAATTTTTCACTTGCAGAAATGCTGGAGCCGATCTGGGCAGGATGCGTGACATCGTCCGACGATGACTGGAAGACATGGCTCAAGGCAACGCAGGTGCCGAACTTCGCCTGGTCCAGCCAGGGTCGAGGCTTCTTCACCGACCGTGCTGGCCGCGACAAGCACGATGACGAAGAGATCGTTCGTTGCTGGTATTCCGATAAGAACTTCGCGCGTCGTGATCGTGCAATCGAACTTGCGCAAAAACTCGGTCGCTCACCGATTCATATCGCGCTGGCTTATGTTATCGCGCAACCATTTCCTGTCGTTCCGCTGATTGGGCCACGTACCATTGCAGAACTTGAGGATAGTCTTTCAGCCCTAGACATCCAGTTAAGCCCTGAGGATGTGAAGTGGCTGGAGGGCTAAGCGCCTGAATAAACGTTTGTAGCGGTGCTTGAATCATAGCGTCAGGCACCGCTTCTTCGTAGGAGCCGGGAGATGAAACGAACGGAATGATCGGGCGCATCTTTGACGACGCGGACAGCCTCTTCATGCCGCAGATCTTCGTTCCGACGACGTGAAGTATTTGAAGGGATTGCTTCAGGAGAGCACATATCTCGGCGTTGCGGCAATCTCGCGGATAGTCTGCTCTCGGTCCACCTCCTGAAGCAGGACATCATAGCTCCAAAGATCGGCAAGATGCTGCAGAACGCGTTGCGCTTCCGTGGCATCGAGTTGCGCATTGTTGATGATGTCGTGACGAAGAAGAAGTCTCCGGTCTCCGCTCAGATCGACATCGACGATTTCGATTAAGGGATCGGTCCAGCCGATATCATATTCCTTGGAAAGCTGGCGGCGGATACGGCGATAGCCGCGTTCGTCATGAATGGCCGAGACTAGCATTCCTTCCGTCTGCTCAGGATCGTCATAAAGATGGAACAGCCGCCATTGGCGCATCAGATGCGGGCTGAGATACTGGCTGATAAAGCTCTCATCACGAAAATCCGCCCAGATGCCGCGGAGAACGCCCATTACGTCATTGCGCCCTGCGATATCGGGAAACCAGGCGCGGTCCTCTTCGGTCGGCTTGGTAACAATCCTCTCGATATCCTGCATCATAGCAAAGCCAAGTGCATAGGGATTGAAGCCAGAGAAACGCCGATCGTCGTAATTAGGCTGGAAGACGACATTCGAATGAGACTTCAAAAACTCCAGATAGTTGCCATCGCTGATCTGGCCGCGCTCATGCAGCCTCGTCATGATCTGGTAGTGAACATACGTGGCAGTGCCCTCGTTCATGACCTTCGTCTGGCGCTGGGGATGAAAATATTGTGCGACATGCCTCACGATTCGCAGGATCTCACGCTGCCAAGGCATAAGACGAGGGGCCGATTTTTCCAGGAAATAGAGAATGTTTTCCTGCGGAAGCCCCAGAGCGGCGCGCCGCTTATCTAAGCTTATATCGGCTGCGTTGCGTTTCGGACCGGTCGGAACCGTCCTCCAGAGATCGTTGAACATCTGCTCTTCATGAAGACGACGTTCTTGAAGACGCTTTTCTTCAAGCCTGAGATCAAGCTTGGTCTTGCCGGCATGACGATGGACACCATGCGACATCAAGGCATGAGCAGCATCCAAGGTCTTTTCGACGATAGCCTCGCCATACCGCTCTTCGCATCGTGTTATGTAGCCTTTAGCGAAATCAAGATAGTCCAGAATTCCCTCTGCATCCGTCCATAGCTTGAAGAGGTAGTTGTTCTTGAAAAAATGGTTGTGTCCGAAGGCGGCGTGAGCAATGACGAGAGTCTGCATCGTCGCCGTGTTTTCCTCCATCAGATAGGAAATACAAGGTGAACTATTGATGACGATCTCATAGGCGAGATCACGCATCCCTCGACGATAAAACGCTTCATGGTGGGCACGGTGCTTCCCAAAAGACCAATGGCGATAGAACAGCGGCATGCCGGTTGAGGAATAGGCATCCAGCATCTGTTCCGAGGTGATGACTTCTATCTGATTGGGATAAACGTCGAGCCCCAACTCCTTCAGAGCGATGTCCTCACAGGCATCGTGTATGCGCTGAAGCGTCGCGAAATCCCAGTCTGACCCCTCGAACAAACGTTCGCGCGTCATCGTCAAGGTCATGGCGCTGTCTCCACCTTCCCCTCACGCTTTTTGAAAAGATCATGAAATACCGGGAAAATATCCCCACGACGGCAAACTTTACGCATCGAAAGGGGCAAAAGATCTGACTTCAGACCCGCATAGAGCATCCAAAGCGGCGAGCGTGAAAGGTTGTGATCGCTGCCGTCCTCTCCGACTTCGAGGTAAGCAAAATATTGGCAGGACGGCAAAATCTCCTGCCTCAGCAATTGCTCCGTCGTCGCTCCGTCGGAATAAGCGTTATCGCCGTCAGAAGCTTGCGCGGCATAAATATTCCATTCCGTAGGATCGAACCGCGCTGCAACGATAGAACGCATCGCTGCCAGGGCACTGGAAACCAACGTTCCGCCAGTGGCCGGGCCATGAAAGAACGTTTCTTCATCCACCTCTTCTGCTCGATCAGTGTGACGAATGAAGACGATCTCGACCTTTTTGTAACGCCGCGACAGAAAGAGGTACAGGAGAACGTAAAAGCGCTTTGCCAGATCCTTCATATGTTCCGACATCGAGCCGGACACATCCATGAGGCAGAACATAACCGCCTTTGCCACGGGCTTTGGCTGTGTCTCGAACCGGCGATACCTGACGTCGAGCGGATCAATATAGGGGATTCGACGAACGCGGTCCCTCAGCGCCAACAGTTCAGCCTGCAGACCGGCACGCCGTTCTTCGTCTTCAGTCTCCTCGATCTCCTTGGTCAGCGCCTCGATGGTCTCAGGCTTTGGCCTGCGCAGTGCTACTCTGCGCATCATGGCAAGCCGTGTCGTGCGACCAACCGAGATATTGGCAGGCGATCCTGAAACAGAGTAGCCCGCCCGGATCGGGCTTTCCTCTTCCGTCTCGCTTAAACGCCGCTTGGCAAGATCGGGAAGCTCAAGATCGTCAAGAAAGACATCGAGAAACTCCTCTCGGGTTAGCACGAAACGAAAGCTGTCTTCTCCGTCTCCCTCGCCCGCATCCTTCGGCTTGCCGCCGTTACGACCGGGAGGGCGGGGAATAATATCGCCCTCCACGAAAGCTCTGTTCCCGGGCAGAATATGGTCCGTAATTCCGCCCGCGCCACGTCGAAAGTTTGGCTCCGACATTCCGTCGATGGGAAGGCTGATTTCCCCTCCATCGAGTACATCGCGAATATTCCGCTCTTGTAGCGATCGTCTTACCGCTTGTTGAACGGCATTCTTTGCGCGCCGAAGAAAGCGCTGCCGATTTTCTAGGCTTTTACCGCGCGGATTCAACCGGCGGTCGACAATATGCATGATGGCTCCTGAATGAGCTTAACTTGCTTGCTTCACTCGCATGTACCATTCCACAAGACGCCGAACCTGGCGCTCTGTGTAGCCGCGCGCCGCCATTCTGGCGACAAATTCGCTGTGCTTCTTCTCCGCTTCGCCGTCCTTCTTGGTGCCGAAGGAGATCACGGGAAGAAGATCCTCAACCTGCGAGAACATTCGTTTCTCGATAACTTCCCGGATTTTTTCATAGCTAGTCCAGGAAGGGTTTTTGCCGCCATTCGCAGCTTTCGACCTCAAGCAGAACTTGACGATCTCGTTGCGGAAATCCTTGGGATTAGCGATCCCCGCAGGCTTTTCGATCTTCGTGAGCTCTTGGTTCAGCAACTCACGGTCAAGGAGTTGCCCGGTATCGGGATCCTTGAAGTCAACATCTTCAATCCATGCATCGGCATAGTCGACGTAACGGTCAAACAGATTCTGACCGTAATCAGCGTAAGATTCAAGGTAAGCCTTTTGTATTTCATTGCCAATGAATTCCGCATAACGCGGGGCAAGATCGGCTTTGATGAACTCAATATAGCGCTTCTCGACATCATCGGGAAACTGCTCCCGGCGAATGGCCTGCTCGAGAACATACATCAGGTGTACGGGATCTGCGCCGATATCTGTCGTGTCGTAGTTAAATGTCGAAGCCAGGATCTTGAAGGCAAATCGGGTGGAGATACCATCCATGCCTTCATCGACACCTGCTGCATCACGGTATTCCTGCACACTGCGTGCGCGGGGGTCAGTTTCTTTCAGGCTCTCGCCATCATAGGCTCGCATCTTTGAGAAATAGGTCGAGTTTTCGTGCTTGCGCAGCCGTGACAGAACCGAAAACCTCGCCAGCATCTCCAACGTGCTGGGCGCACAAGGCGCATCGGCAAGCTCTGAGCCTTCAATGAGCTTTTCGTAAATCTTCTGTTCTTCGGTCACCCTCAAGCAATATGGGACCTTGATCACGCAGATGCGGTCGATGAAGGCCTCATTGTTCTTGTTGGCCTTGAAGCTCTGCCACTCAGCCTCGTTTGAATGCGCCAGAATGAAGCCTGAGAACGGAATAGCCCCGATGTTCTCCGTGCCGATATAGTTGCCTTCCTGAGTCGCCGTCAGCAGCGGATGCAGCATCTTGATCGGCGCCTTGAACATTTCAACGAATTCAAGAACGCCTTGATTGGCCCGATTAAGACCGCCGGAATAGCTGTAGGCATCGGGATCACTCTGCGAATAGGTCTCGAGTTTCCTGATATCGACCTTGCCGACCAAGGATGAAATATCCTGGTTGTTTTCGTCGCCAGGCTCGGTTTTTGCAATTGCGATCTGGCGCAGGCGTGAAGGCTGCATGCGCACCACGCGGAAACGCGAGATATCGCCGTTGAATTCGTCGAGGCGCTTGAGGCACCACGGGCTCATCAGGCCAGTCAGGCGACGGGTCGGAATGCCGTATCGCTCAAGCAGAAGCGGACCCATCGAGATCGGATCGAAAAGATTGAGCGGACTTTCAAAAACCGGACTGATCTCGTTACCGGCCTTGAGCACGTAAATCGGATGGGTCTCCATCAATTGCTTCAACCGCTCAGCCAGAGAAGACTTGCCGCCTCCCACAGGACCGAGAAGGTAGAGGATTTGCTTGCGCTCCTCGAGACCCTGAGCCGCATGACGGAAGAAAGAAACGATCCGCTCGATCGTGTCTTCCATACCATAAAACCCGGTAAAGGCAGGGTAGACGCGGATCGTCCGGTTCATAAAAATTCGGCCGAGACGCTGATCTTTCGATGTATCGACGATCTGAGGCTCGCCGATTGCGGCAAGAAGCCTTTCTGTCGCGTTCGCATAGGCCATCGGCTCGCTCTTGCAGAGCGAAAGATACTCTTCTATGGACATATCGGCTTCACGACGCGATTCGTAACTTCGCGAGAACGCATCGAACACGGATTCGTTAAGCATGGGCCCTCCATTCAAGGTTATGCCGCAGCCTATGAAGCGGTTGCTCCTTGGGGAGATTGGTTCGCTTCAACGGGAATCATTTGTTTCGTGCTATTCATAGGACACCCGTCCCGCCAATATGGCAATGCACAAAAACCTAACAGCTCATTTGTTGTATAGAATACGCGCAAAAATAAGATTTACATCAGCAACTTTTTTTGAACACCTAATTGACGACTCGCTGGAATAAAAAAGGCCGGCTCTCGCCGACCTCTTTTTAAGACTAAATTCTCTTCGAATTATACGCGGCGTACGAGTCGCATGACCAGCGAAACGACGAAGAGCACCAGGAATATAAAGAAAAGAACCTGGGCGATGGAAGCAGAAGCACCCGCAATCCCACCAAAACCGAGAACGCCGGCAATGAGGGCGATTACAAGAAATACCAGAGCGTAGTAGAGCATGACATTCTCCTCTCTTGTGACGTCATGCACCAATAACGAGAGGCGCCAAAAAACGTTCCACTGAGGTTGGAGGGCATGCTTAAAATTTCTTTGCCAGCGTCAGGTTTTCTGAGCCGGATCAATGTCGTGGCAAGTTCACTCAAGGCACGATGCGCTTGAACTCACCTCTCGGGCCATTCTAGTTGAAAAGCATTTTTGAATTGAACATCGGATCACCATCTCTTGGCTTGGGAGGTTCAGCGGCTTCGAGATAGAAACTGATCGGCGCCGTCAAAACGAACCATAAGCTTGCGCCGAACATGAACCAGGCTGCATCGACATCCCCCTTCATCGGAGAAAAGAAGGGCAGAACAGCCGCAACGACCAGAACCGTCAGTCGCATTGCCCACTCGCCCTCACGTTTGGCAAGGGCACGCTGCATTCGCGCACGATACTCGCGGACGTCATAGGCGGCAGGTTTTGCGGAAAGCATCCATAGCTTTAAAATCGACGGAGCGACAAGAAGTGTCAAAGCTCCAACGCACAAGGCGAGCATCTGACCTTCCAAGGCATGAAAACTACCGACGAGCATCAGAAGGAGAACGGCAATGTTCCAAACGGGCTCTAAACGGGACGGCGCTAGGCCAGACACATTATGCCACGCGTTGAGAAGTTTCGACGCTGCATCAAGCAGCGGTCGGTCGATATAACGATTTAAGAGGTCCATCACCAAACGTCTGTGTTAGATCCGCGCCACGCCGTAAAATCATCACGGAAACGAGTCATTATCATGACCACTTCAAAAAAATCGCACTAAACTGCAAGTTCGAGGGAACTTTTAAGTGCGCAGGATGTTTCTAAGGGTTTAACTGCATCACCAATAGCAATTAGAACAGGGCTGTTCCACCCTATCTCGTTGGCTCCAATCTCCATCTGGTCAAGCCGGCCATGCCAGTGTCTCTCATCCTGCCTGCTAATCGCGCTCACGATCAATACAGGCGTGGATCCATCAAGCCCCTGGCCGATCAGCCGCTCAGCAATTAAAGCTGCAGTCCGTCCACCCATGTAAAAAACGGTGGTAGTCCGCGAATCGGCTAGTTTTGCCCAATCCAAATCTGCGGGTAGGCCTCCATTCTTAGAATGGCCGGTGACAAAGCGAACGGACTGCGCATAGTCCCTGTGCGTCAGGGAAAAACCAAAGCGCGCCGCCATCGCCGTTGCGGCCGTTATGCCTGGCACGACATCGACAGCAATACCTTCCTTTCTGAGATGGGCAATTTCCTCGCCTGCGCGACCGAAGATCATCGGATCGCCTGATTTCAGCCTCACGACGTGCTTCCCAGACCGGGCAAGCGTTATCATCATCTCGTTGATGTCTTCTTGGCGGCAACTCGGCCTTCCTCCACGCTTGCCGACCAGCATCCTCTTTGCTTCCCGCCGTGCAAGTTCCAGAACTTCATTTGAGACAAGATCGTCAAAGAGAATGACGTCGGCAGCCTGAAGCGCACGAACGGCTTTCAAAGTCAGATATTCAGCATCACCAGGCCCTGCGCCGACCAACGTGACGCGCCCTGCGTCTTGCTCGGTAAATGCTGATCGATGCCTAAACAGTTCGTCTTGGGTACAGTCATCGGGCACTTTATTGCTGCCGAAAGCGCGATCGGTGAAGCGCTCCCAAAAGAAGCGCCGTTCCTTGCCCGCTGCAAAGCTTTTACTGACGCGATCGCGAATATCTTGCGCAAGAGCTGCCCAACTCTTGAGGCTCGGTGGGAGAAGCGTTTCAATTCGTCTGCGAATAGCTTGCGCCAGAATGGGAGCAGCTCCATCTGTCGAAATGGAGACAATAACAGGCGACCGGTTGACGATAGAGCCGAATTGAAACTGGCAAAAGGCTGGCTTGTCGATGACATTGACGGGAACGCCCGCGGCTTTGGCGGCTTGAAAGAAGATCCATGCCGCTGCGTCATCTTCACAATCGGCAATTGCCAAGGCTGCACCACTGAACGAGCCTGCATCCCATGCATGCGGGAAATGCTCGAGCCGTCCTTCAGGATGAGACGATCCTTGCGCGATCAGATCGGCGAAGCTATCGCAAAGCTCTTCTGCATAGATTCGAACATGAGCGCCGCATGCCGCCAGGAGTTCCGCCTTCCAGGCGCAGGCATCTGTTCCGCCGGAAACAATGACGGGCTTTCCTTCAAGGGCCCAAAACACCGGAAGCTTGGCCAATTCATCCATGCGGGCCGGCGTCCTACTCTGCGGCTGCGACAAGACATCCATCGATGATCCCCCTGATTTCAGCGCGGCACGAGCCGCAATTGGTTCCGGCCTTCGTCCGATGTCCGACCGTCTCGGCATCGCGACATCCGTTGCGCACCGCAGCGACGATTTCGTTGATCCCGACACTCATGCAAGAGCAGATGATTGCGCCCGGATCCGGACGGTCGCCACCCGGTCGACCTGCAATCAAGGCAAATCGACGACGGGTATCCTCATGATCGGTCGAAAGCTGCGCGACTGCCCAGTTGCGCGCAACGGCAACGGGTTCGCGCGCAAGAAAAACAGCAACCAAAAGCCGGGTCCCGTCAAAGAAGGCGAGACGCTCCTGGCCGCTAACGTTATCGGCATAACGTAAAGGTTCAACATCCTCCGGAATAGCAAAGGTTTCCCGCGACCAATGCAGCCAATCACGTTCCGTAGCGGTAAAAGCGCACTCGATACGGTAGCCACCGTCTGTCTTGGCGATCGCCCAATAATCTGCCGAGATAGTGGACGGTCGTTCAGTGCAGATGGCAAAGCCATACCAGGAGGCCTCGAACCGACGCGCCGCAACTGCTGTCTTTTTGGATGCAGGTTGGCCCGAGACTGGATCTGTGACCGCTTCTATGAGAGCACCGATCCTCGCTTCGGCAGCAAATTCATCATTCCAATGCATCGGAACGAAGAGATTGCCCCGCGCCTGACGCGGCGTGATCAGCGCACGTACTATAGCTCGCCCATGAGGGCTCCTGATTTCAATGAGATCGGCTTCGATAAGCCCTATGTCCGCTGCATCTTGCGGATGGACTTCGGCAAACGGTTCGGCAATGTGAGCTGAAAGGCGCGGACTTTTCCCTGTTCTAGTCATCGTGTGCCATTGATCGCGGATTCGCCCCGTGTTCAGGTTCAGCGGATAGTAAGGGCGATCGCTCCTAGGTGATGGCGGCAAAACAGCGACGAACCTCGCTTTCCCATCGGCGTGGAAGAAGCCGCCTTTCCCAAAAAATCTAATTGCATCGCGCCGTCCGCCTTCAACGACTGGCCACTGCACCGGGGACAAATCGGCATAGCCATCGGCGGTAATATCGATCAGGCCCGATAAATCGAAATCTCGCGTGCCTGCATTTTCATGTCCGGAGAGAGCTGCATGTTCGCGAAAAATATCGACCGGACTCTGATAGGAAAAGGCTCCGGCAAAGCCTAGTCTCTTTGCAACTTCTGACAATTGCCACCAGTCCGCCCTCGCCTCTCCGGGCGCTGGAAGGAAGGCGCGTTGACGCGATATGCGACGTTCGGAATTGGTGATGGTACCGTCCTTTTCTCCCCAGCCGAGCGAAGGTAGCAGCACATGCGCAAGCTTGGCGGTATCGGTCCTTGCCGTCAGATCTGAGACGACAACGAAAGGACAAATCTCCAGCGCCGCCTTGACTTTATCGGCTTGTGGAAGAGAGACCGCAGGATTGGTGGCCATGATCCAGACGGCCTTGATGCGCCCTTCGGCCATCGCTTCGAAAAGTTCGACCGCCTTCAGGCCTGGTTTTTCGGCAATTCTTGGGGAAGACCAGAAGCGCTGGACTCGCGCACGATGCGTTTCATTTTCAATCTCCATATGGGCTGCCAGCATATTGGCAAGACCGCCGACTTCGCGACCTCCCATGGCGTTCGGTTGCCCCGTCAGCGAGAAAGGACCCATTCCCGGCCGCCCGATACGGCCGGTGGCAAGATGGCAATTGATAATGGCGTTGACTTTGTCAGTGCCGCAAACGGATTGATTGACACCTTGGCTATAGCAGGTGACAGTCTTTTCGGTGCTGGCGAAGAGATGATAAAAAGCCCGGATATCCTCAATGCGAAGTCCGCTCGCATCGCTTAAGGCCAATTCATCGATTGAGCATGCTGCGTTGAGGGCCTCGTCGATACCTTGGGTATAGGCGGAAATATAGGTCTCGTTTCGGCCGCCGCTTCTGGCCAAATGCGCGAGCAAGCCAAGAAACAAGGCAACATCGCCATCCGGTCTGATCTGGAGATGAAGATCCGCAATATCGCAGGTCATTGTCCGGCGCGGATCGATGACCACGACCTTCATCGTCGGCCGGGCTGCCTTGACGGCAGCAAGCCGCTGGAAAAGAACAGGATGGCACCAGGCAAGGTTTGAACCGGTAAGCACAACGAGATCGGCAAGTTCGATGTCTTCATAAACGCCCGGCACCGTATCCGATCCGAAAGCTCGCCTGTGACCGGCGACTGAAGAGGACATGCATAACCGGGAATTGGTGTCGATATTTGCTGAGCCGATGAAGCCCTTCATTAGCTTGTTGGCAATGTAATAATCTTCGGTCAGGAGCTGGCCAGACACATAGAACGCAACGGAACCAGGACCATATTCCGCGATCGTTCTGGAAAAGCGTTCCGCCACTAGGTCCAACGCCTCTTCCCACGAAGCTTGCCGATCATCGATCTGAGGAAAAAGCAGCCGGTCTTCGTGATCCAAAGTTTCGCCCAGCGCCGATCCCTTGGAGCACAGGCGGCCATAATTTGCAGGGTGTTCCGGATCCCCTTTCACGGTAACGGTGCCTGCATCGTCCCGCGTGGCGATAATGCCGCATCCGACACCGCAGTAAGGGCATGTCGTTCTCACCTCGCAGGCCATGGGCTACTCCGCTGCTTCGAGATGAAGATTTTCAAGCGAGATCGACAGATAGCCATTTTCAAGATGGACAGGAAAAGACTGAACCTGTCCCTCATCCGCACCCAAGGCTTCGCCATTTTCGAGCGAGATGTTCCAATTGTGTAGCGGGCACGTGACAGACCGGCCGTGAACGATGCCCTCGGAAAGAGGTCCGCCCTTATGAGGGCAGCGGTTTTCAATAGCATAGACCTCGTTTGCCGCTGTGCGGAAAACCGCGATGTTAGCCATAGGCGTCTTGATGCATCTTGCGCCCCTTAAAGGGATGTCGTCGATATGGCCGATAGCAACCCACTGCATGGGGAAAATCCTTTCATGGTTGTGCGGATGTCTGCGCTTCAAGGCGCAAGCACGTATCACTCAGCGGCTTCACCGAAGCCGACAACAGCCATTGGTTTGAACTCATGCTTGTCCTTGCCGGAGACACGCTCCGACCAAGGGTCCACCTGGGCGAATTTCTGAGAGAAGACAAAGCGATCGTAAAAGGTTTTGCGCCGTCCGGCATCCTCGATGATCTGCCGGCGGATCTCGTCAAGGCCGACGCGCTTAGCCCATTTGTAAATCCGCTCCAGATAGCGAGCCTGCTCGCGGTACATCTGCGTCAGCGCAACGATATGTTCGAGAGCGTCATCCTCGGTCTTCACGAGACCCAGAACCTCCGTACCTTTGATATCGAGACCGGCTGCGCCGGCAAAATGGATTTCAAAGCCTGAATCGACGCAGATCACGCCAATGTCCTTGCAGGTCGCCTCAGCACAGTTTCGCGGACAGCCGGAAACCGCCAATTTAAGTTTGGCAGGCGTCCAGGAGCCCCACATGAATTTCTCGATACGGATTCCCAAGCCGGTCGAATCCTGCGTTCCGAAGCGGCACCATTGCGAGCCGACACAAGTTTTCACAGTCCTCAGGCCCTTGGCATAGGCCTGACCGGATATGAACCCGGCTGCCCCAAGGTCAGCCCATACCGAGGGAAGATCCTCTTTTTCAATGCCAAGAAGATCGATGCGCTGACCGCCGGTGACCTTCACCATGGGAATGGCGAACTTGTCGACGACATCGGCAATGGCGCGAAGTTCTTTTGCGTTCGTCACGCCGCCCCACATGCGGGGAACGACCGAGTACGTGCCATCCTTCTGGATATTGGCATGGACACGCTCATTGATGAAGCGCGACTGGTAATCGTCTGCATATTCATCGGGCCAGTCGCAGACGAGATAATAATTGAGCGCAGGTCTGCATTTCGCGCAGCCGCAGGATGTCTTCCATTCCAGCTCCTGCATGACGGCGGGAATGCTTTTTAGCGACTTTGCCTTGATCAGCCTGCGAACATCGTCATGGCCGAGTTCGGTGCAGGCGCACATCGGTTGGACCGCTTTCGGGCTATAGGTCTCGCCGAGCGTCAGTGCCATGACCTGTTCAACCAAGCCCGTACACGAGCCACAGGATGCCGAGGCTTTGGTATGCGCTCTGACATCATCCAAGGATGTCAGGCCTTTCGTTGTGATCGTCGAAACAATCTTCCCCTTACAAACGCCGTTGCAGCCGCAGATTTCCGCATCATCCGGCAAGGCTGCAACGGCCGCCATAGGGTCCAGGGGGGTGCCCCCCTGATAGGCTTGGCCGAAAATCAAGGTGTCGCGCATGGCGGAAATGTCGGTCCGCTTTTTCTTCAGATCGTTGAACCATGCTCCATCTGCGGTCTCGCCATACAGAACTGTTCCAATGATCCGGTTGTCCTTGATCACCAGTCGCTTGTAGACGCCTGCGGTCGCATCACGCAGAACAATTTCCTGACGATCCTCGCCGTCGGCAAAGTCACCCAGGGAATAAAGATCGATGCCTGTGACCTTTAGCTTTGTTGGCGTGTCTGCGTGAACGAAGGCTGGTGTCCGGTCGCCTGAAAGATGCGCTGCGGCAATACGTGCCATTTCATAAAGCGGCGCGACCAGACCGTAGACCTGTCCATCGACTTCTGCGCATTCCCCGAGCGCGAGGATATGACCATCGGATGTCTGCATGCCGGAATCGACGACGATGCCCCGATTGACGGCAAGGCCCGCCTCTTTTGCTAATCCGACATTTGGACGAATACCGACTGCCATGACGACGAGCGATGCCGGGATGATCCTTCCATCTTCGAGCTCGACAGCTTCAACCTTTCCCTTACCGAGGATGGCTTTGGTGTTGGCTTTGGTGATGACCCCTATCCCACGCTGCTCCAGGGCTTTTTGCAGGAGATAGCCGGCTGCGGGATCAAGCTGGCGCTCCATGAGTGTCGGCATCACGTGAAGGACAGTAACAGCCATCCCGCGGGCCTTGAGGCCAGCAGCAGCCTCAAGGCCCAGCAGGCCGCCGCCGATGACCACGGCTTCTCCTCCCGCTTCGGCGGCGCGAAGCATGATGGCCACATCGTCAAGATCGCGGTAGGCAACGACGCCGGGAAGTTCCTTGCCTGGAACAGGAATGATGAAAGGGCTGGAGCCGGTTGCGATAACAAGCTGATCATAAGAGACCATCAATCCAGATTGCGACGTAACCTCTCTGCGAGTGCGGTCAATCGAGACGACCTTCTCGCCGCGATGCAGCGTTACACCGCGCTCGGCATACCAGGCATCGCCATGGATGATGATATCGTCATAGCTCTTTTCACCCGACAGGACAGGCGAAAGCATGATCCGATCGTAATTGACCCTCGGCTCGGCGTTGAAAATGGTAACGCGATAGCGCCCTGGAGATTGCTCGAAAAGATGCTCGAGCATGCGGCCGGGCGCCATACCATTTCCGATAATGACAAGATGTTCTTGATGGGAAGACATGAGGGATTACTCCGCTGCTTCGACGAAGCGGTGACGCTCGTAGAGGAATTTCAAGACCGCCTCGCGGCATTTGAGATAGGTGCGGTCTGCGGCAAGCTCGATCCGGTTGCGCGGACGCGCAATCGCAACATCCAGAACTTCACCTATGCGCGCAGCAGGACCGTTGGTCATCATGATGATGCGGTCCGACAAAAGCACCGCCTCGTCGACGTCATGCGTGATCATGATCATCGTGTTCCCGAGCCTGGCATGAATATCCATAACCGCGTCCTGCAGGTGTGCTCTGGTCAGCGCATCCAAAGCACCGAAGGGTTCGTCAAGGAGAAGGATTTTCGGCTCCATCGCGAGCGCGCGCGCAATGCCGACACGCTGCTTCATGCCTCCCGAGATCTCCGAGGGCCGCTTATCCTTTGCGTGGGCCATCTGAACGAGATCAAGATTGGCCATCACCCAGTCGTGCCGCTCCTGGCGGCTTTTCTTGCCGTTGAACACTTTGGAGACGGCCAGGTTGACGTTTTCATAGACCGTGAGCCAAGGCAGAAGACTGTGGTTTTGAAAGACCACCGCCCGCTCCGGTCCTGGCGCGTTGACCTCCTTATTTTCCAAAAGGACGACGCCGTTTGACACAGAGGTCAAACCTGCGATCAAATTGAGTAAGGTCGATTTGCCGCAACCGGAATGACCGATGATAGAGACGAACTCGCCCTTATCGATCACTAGGCTAACGTCCTTCAACACTTCAGCGCGCGTTCCGCCGCGTATGAAATTCTTGTCGATGTGATCGAGCTTCAAATAGGCAGTCATGGTGCTCTCCTAGGCAGTCGCGCGGCGTGTAACTATGGTGCCGAGTGCGGAAACAAGCTTGTCGAGGGCAAAACCCACGACGCCGATATAGGCGAGCGCGACAATGATGTCGGGTAACCGCGAAGAGTTCCAAGCATCCCAGATGAAGAAGCCAATACCGACCCCGCCTGTCAGCATCTCCGCAGCCACAATAGCAAGCCAGGACAGGCCAATCCCGATGCGAAGGCCTGTGAAGATGTAAGGAGCTGCCGAAGGCAACATGATTTTCCAAAAGAATTCGAGCTGGTTGAGACGAAGAACCTTGGCGACGTTCCGGTAGTCTTCAGGGATGTTGCGCACACCGACCGCCGTATTGATGATCACCGGCCAGATCGATGTGATGAAGATCACGAAGATCGCAGCCGGATTCGAGTTCTGGAATGCGGCCAGCGATAGGGGCAGCCAGGCGAGCGGCGGCACTGTGCGCAGCACCTGGAAAATCGGATCCAGCCCGCGCATTGCCCAGACGGATTGCCCGATCGTGGCGCCAATCAAGATCCCGGCGACAGCTGCCAAGCCAAAACCATAGGCAACGCGCTGAAGAGACACGATGACACGCCAGCCAAGGCCTATATCTTGCGGTCCATTGTTGAAGAATGGACTGACGATAAGATCATAGCTGTCCTGCCAGACTTGAGACGGCGGCGGCAGGGATGAGGCTGGCGACGAACAGAGAAGCTGCCAGGCGCCGATCATCAGGATCAACACGATAAGCGGTGGGACGGTGCCACGCAGGATGTCAGCCGCAATCGCTTTCGCTTGGAACCGCGGTGCACGGCGGCCGGAAAAAGCTACAACCGTTGCGGCCGGCTTGAGGCCCGTGGCAACAATTTGGTTTTTATGTTTCGCAAGGGCGGGCATAGACGCGCTCCTAATGGTTGGATGGGGCGGGAAGAGTGCGATCAGGACAGGGCCTTGATCGTCAAACTATCGAGGTATGCCGAAGGATTATCGGGATCGAAGACCTTGCCGTCGAAGAAGGTCTCTTTGCCGCGCGAGCTGCCGGCCGGAATATCGGCAGCGGCAACGGCGAGATCCTTGGCCGCTTCGCGCCAGAGATCTTCACGGTTGACCTCCGCGACCAATGCTTTGACATCAGTGTCCGGAGCGAATTTGCCCCAACGGATATTTTCCGTGATGAACCACGTGTCATGGCTCCTGAAGGGATAGGAAACGCCGCCGGCCCAGAATTTCATGTAGAGGTCGCTGCCCTTGATGGAGCGGCCGTTGCCATAGTTGATATCGCCTTTGAGACGGCCAAGAATGTCCTTAGGCGGTACGTTGAACCACTGACGCTTGCCAAGCAGCGAGGCCATCTCGTCCTTGTTGTCCATCTTGTCGCACCATTGTTGGGCTTCCATGACGGCCATCAACATCGCCTTGGCGGCTTTGGGATTCCTCTCTACCCAATCGGCCCGCATACCGAGTGCCTTTTCAGGATGGCCTTTCCAAAGCTCCCCGGTGGTCGCCGCCGTGAAGCCAATACCCTGGTTGACCAGCTGCTCGTTCCATGGCTCGCCGACGCAGAAAACGTCCATATTGCCAACCTTCATGTTGGCGACCATCTGCGGCGGCGGCACGACGATGGTGGACACGTCCTTGTCAGGATTGATCCCCCCTGCTGCCAGCCAATAGCGCAGCCATAGATCATGGGTGCCACCGGGAAAGGTCATGGCAGCCTTGATTTCCTTGCCGTCACTCTTCTTCTTTTCGAAGGCAGCCTTCAGCCTGGAAGCATCGAGGTGAACGCCTGTGTCGGCATATTCCTTAGCAACCGAGATCCCCTGACTGTCGTAGTTCAGGCGCGCCAAGATGCTCATCGCCACTTTCTGATTGTTCTGCGTCACTTTTCCGGCATGCATGAGATAGGGAAGCGGCGACAGGATATGGGCGCCATCAATGCCGTTTGCAGCGCCGCCAAGAACGAGATTATCGCGGGTTGCACCCCAGGAAGCTTGCTTGGCAACCTCGACATCGGGCATGCCATATTTGGAAAACAGTCCCTTTTCCTTGGCGACGATCAATGGAGCTGAATCAGTCAAGGCAATAAAGCCAAGTTTCGCGCCTGTGACCTCCGGCCCGGAACTAGCGGCGAAGGCGCCTGAGGGAAAGGCCGCGCGAACCGCACCGATGAGAGCGGCTGTGGCAGTGGTCTTCAGCAAGCTGCGCCGGGAAAGACCGGCTTTCAGGATTTTCGTCATACGCAGGGTCCCTCTGCTTTGGTGACTGACGGAATTCGGAAATAAAAAAAACGCCGCTCGGAAGTTGCGCTCTCGGGAAGGAGGACCCGGGCTGCAAAAACCTTGCGACGTCGATGTCTTGGAGGCTACTTCGGCGCCTCGCTATATCAGTCTTCGTTGACTGGCATGCCGTAAGCGATGCAAACCGCGTGCCAGATTCTAAACTCCAATCAACCCACTGAAAAAGCTCGACTTAAAAGAAATGCATAGTTTTTGGTCATGCAGCAATTTGCTTTCTATTTGGGCCTAATTGCGTGCAAGCGACGCTTCCTTGAGCAGGATTTAAACCGTCTCGACAATAAAAAGGGCGAACCATGGTCCGCCCTTTTGCAGGTTTGACAAATAATTTCGGTCTTATCTGAGAAGGGCTTCTGCCTCTTCGATGCCCAAAGGCGCTGGCTGTGTGCAGCTTGTCGTCATATCGACAAAGCGCCCCTCAGCGCCGGATTTCAGGATGCTTGTCATGATGTCGATGCCGTGAAGGCTTCGGTCGAGCGAGCATCGAGGGTCCCTCCCCTCGATCAACGCGATTGCCATGTCTGCGAGCCCCGCGGTGCGGTAATTGGCACGCGAGCCATTCGGGCTTTCCTGATTGAGACGGCTGAAAGGATGATCCCAAGCCTCGAGCGGGCGGATGTTCTTGTCGCGTCCGCTTACTTCCACATCACCGCCGAAGAAGTTGGGATCGGGAACGTAGATAGAGCCTTCGGTGCCATAAAGCTCCATGTTCGCATGGCGATGCGACCAGACATCCCAACTGGCCGAAAGCGTCACCGTCGCACCGCTGACGAATTCGAGCAGTGCATGGATCGTGGTCGGAGTCTCTACTGGTATAATCGTGCCGGCGAGCGGCTGACTGGTAATCGTCCGCGTCGGGTTTGCCATCGATGTCAACGCACCCACCCGTTTCACGGGGCCAATCAGATTGATGAGGTTAGCAACATAATAAGGGCCGAGATCAAGAATCGGCCCTCCGCCTTGGAGAAAGAAGAAGCCGGGATTGGGATGCCACATTTCCATGCCGGGGCTCATGACATGGCACGTACCTGACGTTATCCGGCCGACGCCGCCCTCATCGATATATTTGCGCGCCAATTGATGAGCACCGCCCAAAAATGTGTCTGGCGCGCAACCGATGAACAACCGCTTTTCACGCCCGATCCGACGCAGTTCCTCGCCCTCTTCAAGCGAAAGAACGAGCGGCTTTTCCGAGTAGACGTGTTTGCCGGCCTCAAGGATGGACTTCGAGACGGCATAATGTGCTGCTGGAACCGTGAGGTTTACAATTACATCAAGCTCTGAATTGGCCAAAAGCTCATCGATAGACTGTGCTTTGACGCCGAACTCTTCGGCCCTTTGCTTAGCCATATCGGCGTTCAAATCCGCGCACGCGAGAACCTTGATGCCCTTGAAAAGGGGCGAGAGAGAAAAATAAGTGGTTGAAATATTGCCGCATCCTATGATGCCGACGCCAAGTTCCCGGGACATGGGTTAACTCCGCTTTTGAGTTCAATATGCGTTGAAGGAAGCGATCGAACGGGTGATCAACCGGTCGATATCCTTGGGATTGTCGTGCTCGACGACATAATGTTTGACCGGCGTTTTCTTCAGCGCAGCAATCAACGCCTTCCAATCAACAGTACCGTGTCCAACATCGGCCCAGCCGTCCTCATCCAGATTTTCACCTTTTGCCGCGATATCCTTGACGTGAACAGCCGTTATACGATCGCCAAAGCGGTCAATCCACGCAAAGGGATCTGCCCCGCCGCGAATGACCCATGCAATGTCCGCTTCCCATGCGAGATCGGGACCGCCTGCCAGGATCTGTTCCTGAGGCGTGGAGCCATCCTCGAGTGCCTTGAATTCGAAATCGTGATTATGCCAGCCGAAGACATATCCTGCATCACGATAGCGCTTACCGGCTTCGGAAAGCCGTTTGCCGAAGGCTTTCCACCCTTGCGCGTCCGATGGCCGCTGGTCAGGCATCAGATGTGGGCAGTATATCGCCTCAAGACCGAGCGCCTTTGCGATCTTCAGAGCCTGTTCGAATTCCTTCTCCAACAAGTCCAGCCCGAAATGGCCAGTCGGCATCGAAAGACCGTTTGCGTCAAGATCAGCCTTGAACTTGGAAAGCTCGGCATCAGTCATGCCGGCATAGATACCGCCATATCCCTCGACTTCCGAATAGCCTGCAGCAGACAGCTTTTTGAAGATTTCGGAAAAAGGCAAAAAATTACGCGCGCTGTAAAGCTGAAAACCGAGTTTGGTCATGTCATCCTCCTGGCCCAGTGGCCCTCTTATGAACTGCTAATTCTTTCATCAGCCCGCTGCCGTGCAGGCATGAAGATCATAGAGACGAAACTCCGGCGCATCGGCGAGCGGATCGTCAGGTATAAAAGTGATCTGATGGGTTTCACCGGCGGCCAGATCAAAAGCATTGTCAGAATAACGGCCAGACACATCCGTCTCTACTAATACAAATAGCGCAAGGCCTGCCGCGCTGACCTCGATGTCGAACCCGCCTTGCGGGGCGGGTCGCACCTGCATCGACAAGTTCGCAAGCTCAAGCTCCAGCGCCTTATAGGTGCCATGCACATAGTGGCCTTTGCCGCCCATTCCGTTGGAGGCGGTAAACTGCCAAGCAAGAATTTCGCCGGGGCGAAGGTCGGCAACGGGAAGCGTCAGCGCTTTGACAGCAGCATCCGGACCGCACATAGCGTCTACTGCGCAAAGATGTCTGCGATGTCCGGCGCAGTCGAGCGCCGACAGGGAAATCGATACGGTAACCTCGTTAAAATTGTCATTGACGACAGAGAGAGCGATCTCTTGCCCATCCTCTGCCGGAATGGCGGCAACAGCCACCGGCTGAAAGAAGCGTTGTGCAAAATAGTGCAGGATCTTCCAACGGCCGCCGTAATCGAGGCTCGACCACGAGGCGACGGGCCAGGTGTCGTTCAGCTGCCAATACAAGGTTCCCATGCAATGCGGCTTGAGCGAGCGCCAGAAATCCACCGCCGTCTTGATCGCCAAAGCCTGTTGCACTTGGCTGAGATAGACGAAACCCGCAAAATCGCGTGGGAAGCGAAAGTTCCGGAACGTCGTCCCGGCGATGCGCTCGTTGCCGCCGACATTCTTTTGATGCAGCTCCATCACGGGAGAGGCAATGTTCATGTCCTTGGCATCCGCAAACTGCTTGATGACCGGCAGGGACGTATAGGATTGAAACCCAAACTCGGAGCAGAAGCGCGGGCGAACAGTGCGATAGGCATCGAAGCTCTTATTTTCATGCCACACAGACCAGTAGTGCATATCGCCCGAGCCATCCGCATGCCAGGCATCGCCGTAGTCGAGATAGCCTGCGGCAGGGCTTGAGGGCCACCAAATCGCATCCGGCGCCGCCTTTTTCATAGCAACTTCGATCGTGCGGTTGAGACGGTCGTAAGACACGAGGTAGCGATCGCGGTTGTTACGCGATTCTTCAAACCAGTTCAGCGCACCGACCAGTTCATTGTCGCCGCACCATAGGACGATAGAAGGATGGCTCATCAGCCTTCGAACCTGATAGTCGACTTCCTCAGCGACATTTTCCAGGAAATCCGGCGTGGATGGATAAAGGTTGCAGGCAAATTGAAAATCTTGCCAGACCATGAGACCAAGCTCGTCGCAGATCTCGTAAAACCAGTCGTCCTCATAAAAACCACCACCCCAGACGCGGATCATATTCATGTTCGCATCAACAGCGGACTGAAGAAGCGCGCGCGTCTTTTCGCGGCTGGTCCGTGAGAACAGCGCGTCGGCCGGGATCCAGTTTGCACCACGACAAAATATTTCGCGGCCGTTCACTTTGAGCGCAAAGCGACGGCCAGCCTCATCTTTGGACGTATCGAGTTCCACATGCCGCAACCCGATCTGCTGCTCGTGCCTTTCGTACGGCGTTTCGACTTCAAGAGGATAAAGCGGCTGCTTGCCGTTGCCCGCTGGCCACCATAGCTTCGGTTGATCGACCTCAAACCGGTGGCTGACCACGGTCTGCCCTTTCGTGACGGACGCATTGATCGTTACGTTTTCACCGCCGAAGGACAAACTGACGGGAAGAACTCCATCAGCGTGGCCGTAAAGCGTAACGGAAACCTCGACAGCGACACCCTCAGGCCCGTGCGTTTGTGTCGTCGTGATATGTTCCACCCTGGCAACTTCGAGGCGCTTCAAAGCGATTGCGCCATAAAGACCAAGCGGAGCAAGTGCGATATTCCAATCCCACCCAAAATGGCATTGCGGCTTGCGCAGCATATTGCCATTTGGAATGGGCGAATTGATCGCACTATAGGGAATATAAAAGGGCTGGGCGTCCTGCCGCGCAGCACCTTCGGCAATACTCGACTGGAAGTGGATGCGGATCGTATTGTCACCCGGCTTCAACGCATGCGTTACGCAGGGGCGATAACGGCGAAAGCAGTTGTCGGCCTTCAGAACGACCTCTCCATTCATCCTGACCGTGGCAATGGTATCCAATCCAGTAAGATCCAGGTACCAGTCCCCTTCCGCAGAGGGCAAATGGAATGTGCGCTCGATGGTCCAATTTGCTTCAGAAACCCATTGGACTTCGTTCTCATTGCGCCCGATGTAGGGATCGGGAATTAGATGAGCTGCCTGCAAGGCAGAATGGACATCACCGGGGATGGAGATTTTCGTCTCATGCGCGCCGTCCGACGCAACCAGGCGCCAGACGCCGGTAAGATCAATTGAGGAAGGCATCAGAAGTCAAATCCTGTCTTCAGTGGTGGCATCGAACAAGGACGCAAGTGATATGTCAAAACCGAGCCGGAGCTTTGTTCCAGGGCTGTAACGCCGCGCGCCGGCGATACGCACGGATATTGTATGGTCCGCAAGGCGCAGCCATAAGAGGTTATCGGCGCCCATCGGCTCTTCAATGTCGACGACAGCCTGATGAACGTCCTCATCTTTGATATCACCATCAACCTTGGCATGCTCTGGACGTAGACCGAGGATGACTTTGCGCCCCGCTTTCAGCGGCTCGACGGGTGTGTAGCCGTCGAGCGAAAAACTCACGCCATTGGTCAAAAATTTGATCTTCCCACCTTGGTCGACAAGTTCGCCACGCAAAAAGTTCATCGATGGGGATCCGATGAAACCGGCAACGAACAAGTTCTTTGGTCGGTTATAGATGGTGATGGGATCGTCGAGCTGCTGGATGACGCCATTCTTCATGATCGCGATGCGGTCTGCCAGTGTCAGCGCCTCGATCTGATCGTGCGTAACGTAGATCATCGTGTTCTTCAGCGATTGGTGCAGCCGCTTGATCTCGACACGCAGTTCTGAACGCAGCTTTGCATCGAGATTCGACAAAGGCTCGTCGAAGAGAAAGACATCCACGTCGCGTACCAACGCACGGCCGATCGCCACACGCTGGCGCTGGCCGCCCGAAAGTTCGGCCGGCTTGCGCTTCAAAAGCGGCTCGATTTGCAGGATCTGAGCAGCGCGCGCAATGCGCTTTGAGATTTCAGGCTTCGGGACGCCTGCAACTTGCAGGCCAAAAGACAGGTTTTTTTCCACCGTCATCTGCGGATAAAGCGCGTAGGATTGAAACACCATCCCAATGCCGCGATCTTTGGGCTCTTCCCAGGTGACATTGCGGCCCTTGATGAAGATCTGTCCTTCGCTGACTTCCAAAAGTCCCGCGATGCAGTTGAGAAGCGTCGATTTCCCGCATCCTGAGGAGCCGAGCAGCACGAGAAACTCGCCGTCGGCAATATCGAGATTGAGATCCTTCAGGACGGTAACGGCGCCAAAGGACAAAGACAGATCACGAATGGAAACACTGGTGGCCATATGGTCAACCCTTTACCGCACCGGCAGCGATGCCGCGAACGAACAGCCTGCCGGAAATGAAATAGACAAATAGAGGGACCGCACCTGTCAGAAGAGTAGCGGCCATATTTACATTGTACTCTTTGACGCCCTGCACCGAGTTGACGATATTATTGAGCTGTACCGTCATCGGGTAAGTGTCAGGCCGTGTGAAGACCACGCCAAAGAGAAAGTCGTTCCAGATCCCGGTAACCTGAAGGATCATCGCGACCACGAAAATCGGCAGCGACATCGGCATCATGATCCGCAGAAAAATGCCCCAGAAGCCTGCACCGTCGATGCGCGCCGCCTTGAACAATTCCTGCGGCAGCGAGACGAAGTAGTTGCGGAACAGCAAGGTCAGGATCGGCATTCCGAAGATGGTGTGCACGAGCACCAATCCGGTGAGCGACCCATAGATACCCATTTGGCGCAGGATGATCACGATCGGATAAATCATCACCTGATAGGGTATAAAGGCACCCACGATCAGGATTGAGAAGAAAAGTTCAGACCCTTTGAAGCGCCAGTTTGCGAGCGCGTACCCAGTTACCGAGGCCACGGAAATCGACACGACAACCGAAGGCACCAGAATCCGTACGGAATTCCAGAACCCGCGGGACAACCCATCGCAGTTCAGTCCCGTGCAGGCGCTCGCCCAGGCTTTCGCCCATGGTTCAAAGGTGATTTCCATCGGCGGCGAGAAGATATTTCCCAACCTGATCTCAGGCATCCCTTTCAAAGACGTCACGATCATGACGTAGAGCGGGAGAAGATAGTAGGCAGCGGCAATGAAAAGTGTGCCGTAAAGCATGATGTTGCGGGACGACAGCCTGCGGCGCGGCTTTCGCCCGCGCGGTCCGTCGCCAAGCCGGTTGGAGACGGCATCTGCACTTGCAGCGGCCGCATTTAAGGAAGCTACATTAGCCACGTTTGCGCCCTCCAAATTCGAGATACGCCCAAGGAACGATGATGATCGCCACTGTGATCAGCATCATGGTGGAGGCAGCGAAGCCTTGACCTAAATTTTGGGCCTGGAACATGTAGTCATAGACATATTTAGCGGGCACTTCCGATGCGATGCCGGGACCGCCGCTGGTCTGAGCGACGACGAGGTCATAGACTTTGACAATACCGCTAGCGATGAGAACAAGCGTCGTGATGAGCACTGGCCGCATCATCGGAATAATGATGAGCAGGTACGTCTTCCAGGTCGGGATGCCGTCGACGCGCGCAGCTTTCCAAATATCCTCATCAATGCCGCGCAAACCTGCCAGCATCAGGCACATAACAAGCCCTGTCCCCTGCCATAGGGCCGCGATCAGGATCCCATAGATAACGATGTTGGAGTCATAGAGCGGATTGAACGTAAAGCTGGCCCATCCCAAAGAGCGGACGACGGACTGGAAGCCGAAATCTGGATTGAGAAGCCATTGCCAGACAAGGCCCGTTACGATGAAAGACAAAGCGAAAGGGTAAAGAAAGATCGTTCGAAAGACGTTCTCGAAGCGGATCTTCTGATCCATCAAAGCCGCGAGAAGGAAACCAATCACGAAGCTGAAGATCAGCGACAGGATGCCGTAAATTGCGAGGTTTTGGATTGAGACGACCCAACGCTGGGCAGCCCATAGACGTTCATACTGGTCGAAGCCAACAAACGTCAAACGCGGCAACAGCTTCGAATTGGTAAAGGAATAGACGACCGTCCAAATCGTGCCTCCCAAGAAAATCCCGACCGCAACCAGAATCATCGGGATCGAGGCAATTTTGGCATCGAGATTGCGAAAATACGGATTAGGTCTTTTGGCGGATTTGTCGCTGCTCATGACGAGAGATACTCCTCGCTCGGAAACGGGACCGCCGGACGAAAAGGGGCGTATCGCCCGGCGGTTCCAATCAGGATCGCAAGACACGATCCGATAGGTTTTTCTTTGCGGAATGCGTTGCGAAGCAGGCTTATTCGCCAGCCGAAACAATTTCGGCGAAGCGTTTCTGGGCCGCATCTGGCGTCATTGCATCGCTTGCGAAAAACTCGGAGAACAGATCTTCAAGCTGCTTCTGCGTATCAGGCGATACAAGCTGGTCACCGCTTGTCAGCACGTTCTCGGGCTTGGCAAGAATGGCGAGGCCTTTTTTCATGCAGTCATTGGCCGTCCCCATGTCGATGTCGCCTCGCACGGGAAGCGAGCCCTTCTTCAGGTTGAAGGCAACCTGTGTTTTCGGATCGAGAATGACGGAAGCAAGCTGCTCCTGAGCCTTCGACTTGGCTTCATCTTTCAGGAGCGGAAAGTAAAACGCATCCCCGCCTGTGGTAAGAAGTTCGTTCAGGCCAAGGCCGGGCAAGCAGCTATATTCTTTGCCTGCGGTCTGGCCGGCAAGCTGAAATTCGCCTTGCGCCCAGTCACCCATGATCTGCGCCCCAGCCTTGCCCGTGATGACGAGGTTGGTCGCTTGGTTCCAGTCCTGGACGTTCGTTCCGCGGGACAGGCGGCGAGCGTCAGCCGTGGCCGCAAAGACTTTGCCCAGTTCAGGCCCTTCGAGAACTGTCTTATCCTTGTCGACATAGACCTTGTTGTAAACGTCCTTACCGGCAATCGAGGTCAGCAAGACGTCAAACATACCACGTGCCTGCCACGCCTGACCGCCAAGGGCCAATGGCAATATCCCGGCCTTTCGCAAAGCAGGTTCTGCGGCAACGAACTCGTTCCAGTTTTTCGGCGCCGGGATACCCGCCTTCTGGAAAGCTTGGTTCGATACCCACATCCACTGCCAGGAATGGATATTCACGGGAACGCAATAGATTTTCCCGTCAATGGTGCAAGAATCCAGCAAGCTGCTTGGACGGACGATCTCTTTCCATTTTTCCTTCGCGGCAAGATCAGTGAAGTCGCGCATCAAGCCCGCTTGCACCAACTCCTCGGCCTGGCGTCCGTGATTGAACTGCGTCGCACCCATCGGATCGCCGCCGGTGATCCGGCTGATCATTATCGGACGAGCCGTACCACCCGAACCGGCGATAGCGCCGTCGACCCACTTGTTACCCGTCGCATCAAAAGCCTTGGCGAGCTCCTTAACTGCAGCAGCTTCACCACCCGAGGTCCACCAATGCGTTACCTCAAGATCCGCAGCGGACGCCGCCACCGCATAGGTCATAACTCCTGCCGCCAGTACTGCTGACATAGCACGCATATTCATGGATTTCCTCCCCACTGAAACGTTGCCGTAAAACGTTAGGACAAAGCGTCGCCCTCGGCAATGCTACTTTAGCAAAATTCTTTTATTCTATCGCAAAAATCAATTTTTGGTTGCTGTTCGCTTCCACGGCGTGCGATGCATCATCTGCGAACAGACTTGCTTTTACTCAATATATTCAAGCCTTTTCAGGGCATTAATTGCCCTTTCATTGTTGTGAATACCGATATTAAATATTGCAGCGCGAAAATCACCTCACAACAACAACACCCTCTATGCGAGTATCAGGGGGGATGGACAAATTAACTGTAACGTTTCAGATTGTTTTTCTTTTGGCTGAAGAAGGTCAATGATCTTTGCGTCAAACGCTTATGGCGGTTAGGATTGGGAAGCAGGCCACCGGTACAATGGACGAGAAGAGCATCACTCCAAATCACCCCTCCAAGAGCCAAGAGCGCCCAACGTTGAAAACGATCGCCTTTATGACGGGCCTCGGTATCACAACCGTTTCAAGGGCTTTGAAAGACGCTCCCGATATCGGCGCGGACACCAAAGAACGGGTGCGGCTCGTGGCGCGCCAACTTGGCTATCAGCCGAACAGGGCTGGCGTGCGCCTTCGCACTGGAAAAACCAACGTGATAGCACTCGTTCTCAGCATCGAAGAAGAACTCATGGGCTTCACCAGCCAGATGGTGTTCGGGATTTCCGAGGTGCTGGCCGGGACCCAATATCACCTTGTTCTCACACCACATTCGCATCAGAGAGATCCGATGATGCCGGTCCGCTATATCCTCGATACGGGCTCCGCAGACGGGATCATCATTTCGCGCGTTGCACCGGAAGACCAGCGCGTCG
Organism: Oryzifoliimicrobium ureilyticum; assembly: GCF_037199735.1. NCBI lineage: Bacteria > Pseudomonadati > Pseudomonadota > Alphaproteobacteria > Hyphomicrobiales > Rhizobiaceae > Oryzifoliimicrobium > Oryzifoliimicrobium ureilyticum. The sequence continues at coordinate 283,188 of NZ_JBBBVQ010000003.1, forward strand.
CTTTGCTGACGGAGCGGGGCTTCCCATTTGCCACGCATGGTCGCACAGACATGGGCATCATGCATGCATTCCACGATTTCGATAATGAGAGCTATGTCTATCAGGCTGTCCGCAAGCTGATTGCGAGAGGCCGAACACGCATTGCGCTTCTTCCTCCGCCCTCCAATCTTTCCTACTACCATCACAGCAGGATCGGGTTTGAACGCGCATTAGCCGAGACGGGTGCCAGCGAGGTCCCGGTCGGCCGTGTAACCAGCGAAAGCTCCCTTGGTATGATCAAGGAATTCGCAGAGAATCTGATGCGCAATCATGCGCCACCAGATGGGATCGTTTCCATCAGCGGCAGCGCAACCGTTGCGCTCATCGCAGGAACGGAAGCGGCGGGTAAGGTTCTCGGGAAAGAGTTCGATCTGGTGTCGAAGCAATCCGCAGATTTCCTGAATTGGATTCGTCCGGAGATTCTGACGGTCAATGAAGACGTGCGCCATGCCGGACGGGAACTTGCAAAGGCGATCATCGCGCGGATCGATGGTGTCGCGCCAGACCTTCTTCAAAGCATCAGTCATCCAACCTGGGCTTCCGCCGCACCTGTATGACAAGCACCGTTCCCCACAGGAACGCGTGCATTCCTTTATTCCTGCTGTGGCGACAGCCATTAGGTATCGCGGCTTGCGAATCCCGATGGCTTCCTTCATCAATATCATATGCCGCCTGCCGACCTCACCATTCTTGTCATTGATGAAAATGCGATCCGCGCCTCGATCATCGAAGATGGGTTGCGTGAGGCAGGACATCATCGCGTCACGGTTATCCATGAGGTTCATGGCGTGGCGCGGATTATCGAAACGCAGGCTCCCGATGTTATCGTCATCGATATCGAAAATCCCAACAGGGACATGATGGAACATCTCTTCCAGCTGACCCGAACCGTGCGCCGGCCCATTGCGATGTTTGTCGATCGTTCCGATACTGCCTCCATCGAGGCTGCCGTTGAAGCTGGTGTTTCTGCCTATGTGGTCGACGGGCTGAAGAAAGAGCGGGTCAAGCCTATCCTTGATATGGCTGTCAGTCGCTTCAATGCCTTCAGCCGACTTCAGCGTGAACTTGCCGATGCAAAATCGGCGCTTGAAGAGCGCAAGATTGTTGAACGCGCCAAAGGAATTTTAATGCGAATGCGTGGCCTCTCCGAAGAAGATGCCTATGCTCTGCTTCGGCAAACCGCCATGAATGAGAAAAAGAAAATCTCTGAGATCGCTCAGAGCGTGGTGACCGCGGCGGGGCTCTTGATGTGAGCAGAACGTCGAGCCACAGCAAAAAGAAGCAGATGTGCCCATGACAGAGAATGCCGACGAAAGGCAAGACTTATCAGCGCCACCTCAGGTGGCATCTGAACGTCAGCGTGTGCTTCGCACCGGCTTTATTCCGCTCGTTGATGCAGCAGTCCTGATTGCCGCCGAAGAATTCGGATTTGCCGCCAAGGAAGGCTTGAGCCTTGAGCTGGTCAAAGACGTCTCCTGGGCCAATGTAAGGGACAGGCTTGCATTCAGGCAGTTCGATATTGCTCATATGCTATCGCCGATGCCCGTCGCGGCGATGCTGGGCCTTGGCTCAAACCCTTCGCCTACAATTACGCCGTTTTCGCTCGGCAGGGGCGGAAACGCCATCACGCTGTCGACCTCACTCTTTGAGCAGATGTGTGAAATCGGAGGCATTTCGGAAACATCGAGCGCGCTTGAAAATGCGCTTGCGCTTGCCAAGGTGCTGAAAAATAGGCGCCATAAGAGTGAACCGCCCCCGACTTTCGGGATGACCTATCCATTTTCCTCGCACAATTATGAGTTCCGTTATTGGCTTGCAGCGGGCGGCATCGACCCGGATCGGGAGGTTCGCCTTGTTGTCGTGCCGCCGCCAATGACATCGGATGCGCTTGCTGCAGGCGCCATAGACGGTTTCTGCGTCGGGGCGCCATGGAACATGATCGCCTCTGAACGCGGCGTCGGGCGAATTGTCGCCGCAAAGCAGGATATATGGCCATCCGCGCCTGAGAAGGTGATTGCCATGAGGCCGGAATGGGCCGATGGCCATCGTGATGTTGTCGGACGCCTGCTGGTGGCGCTGGATGCGGCAGCGTCATGGTGCGACATTGCAGAAAACCGCAAGGAACTCGCACAAGCCCTCTCCGATCCACGGTTTATAGCGGCACCCGCCGATCTGTTGGAGCATGTCCTTGCGGGAGAGTTTAGCCTTGATCACAAGGGTAACAAGCGCATCATCAATGGCTATTTCGAATTCAATCACAAGGCGGCCAACTATCCGCGTCCGAGCCAAGCCTTATGGATTTATAGCCAGATGATCCGCTGGGGCCAAACAGAGCTCAGCGCCCCGCTGGCCGAAGCTGCTGCGCGCGCCTACAGACCTGACATTTATCGAGACGCACTCGGAAAAGGTCCCGAGGACGGGGATCTTCGCACCGAGGGGGATCGCGATGATGATCGTTTCATGGACGGCCATATCTTCGATCCTGCGCATATTGGCGAATATGTCGCAAAATTCGCAGTCAGCGGTTTCGACACGCCTATCCTGCGCGATGATATCTGAAAGCCGGCCTTGACCAGCGAACTTTTGTCGGGTCCACGAGCGACCCGGCCGCCCCGTACGAGACGGCGGAAAAGACGAGGAAACGGATGGACGTAGATCGCGTGATGACTGAAACCGATCGCCGGCTGCCAGCCGCGTCAGGATCGGATGGCATTGAAACAGCTTGCGCTATCGTCGGCGCGGGTCCGGCGGGACTTATGCTTGGCCTGCTCTTGGCGCGGACGGGTGTGAACGTCACTATTCTTGAACGTCATGCCGATTTCCTCCGAGACTTCCGCGGCGATACGATACATCCATCGACCCTCGACATTATCGATGAATTGGATTTGCTGGAGGACTTGCTGAAACTGCCGCATACGCAAGCGCCCCGTCTGCACGCCGAAATTGGTGGCCGCGACGTAACGATTGCCGATTTTTCGCGACTGCCGACCAAATGCCGCTTCATCGCCTTTATGCCGCAGTGGGATTTTCTCGATTTTCTTGCCCGCCAGGCCAGGGAGCTACCGAATTTCAAGCTTCTGATGAGTACCGAGGTCATCGACCTCGTTAAGACGGGTGATCGCGTCACAGGTCTCAAGGCAAGAACTCCCCACGGAGAACTGATGATCCGCACGCCTCTTGTTGTCGGTGCAGATGGACGCCATTCCGTCATCCGCGACAAAGCGGAACTGGAAGTCGAAAGTTTTGGCAGCCCGAGCGACGTTTTGTGGATGAAGCTTACGCACCAGCCTGACGATCCGCCCTACACCATGGGCCATGGCGGCCCGCGCCAGGGTTTCGTCATAGTGGATCGTGGCGACTACTGGCAATGCGGATATGTCGTTCGCAAGGGAAGCTTTGCGGAGTTGAAGGAGCAAGGCCTAGACGCCTTTCGATCCGCTGTTGCAGCCGTTTCGCCGCTTCCACCGGATAGGGTTCAGGAAATTCGTTCCTGGGACGACATCTACCTTCTGAGCATTCGGATCGACCGTCTAAAACGATGGTGGAAGCCCGGCGTACTTTGCATCGGCGATGCAGCCCACGCGATGTCGCCGATTGGCGGCGTCGGGGTCAATCTTGCCATTCAGGATGCCGTCGCTGCGGCCAATATTCTTGCACCCGTCCTTGGAGGAAGCGAACCACTCGAACCCTATCTTGCGACTGTGGAAAAGCGCCGGCTCTTTCCAACAAAGGCGACGCAGAAAATTCAATTGATGATGCGCCGCAAACGCAAGCAGGGAGATCAGAAAAGAACTCGACAGGGTCCGCCCCGGTTCATGCTGACTATAGCGCGCTGGCCGATACTCTCGCATCTATCAGGCCGATTGATCGGCCTCGGTTTTAGGAGCGAGCATCTCCAAGCGCATTTACGTCCGAAGAAGCCATAGCCGTTGATCGAACTGACGCCGCTATGGCGCGTGCTGCGGTTCGACGCGGATCCCGTTCCTATGGAATTTTTATATTTCTATCTCCACCCACATCTCGAACCTATATGCATTAGCGCCGCATAATGCACACCGAGAGCCAAGTCAGGTCTCTCGGGTTAGAGATGGCAAGCCTTCCCCAAGCAATGCTTTGCCTTTCCGACTCCCAAAAATTTAACGGAGTCACTTTGATGACGGACATTATTTTCGTGGGTGCGGCGGTGGCGTTCTTCGTCGTCTGCTTCGCCTATACCAGCGCATGCGACCGGCTTTAGGAGGCTACTTTGATCTTCGACTACGTCCTAAGCGGTTTTGTCACGGTCATGCTCACCGTCTACCTGATCTACGCGCTCATTCGACCAGAACGTTTTTGACCCTGGCGCTTTAAAAGCTGCCGGAACCGAAAGTTTCCACCATGACAACAAACGGATGGCTACAAATCCTGCTCTTTTGCGGGATTGTCATTTTGCTCGTGAAACCGCTCGGCGCGTATATGACACGCGTTTTTGCTGGCGAGCGCACATTTCTTTCCCCGGTCCTGGCTCCCCTGGAGCGAGGGCTTTATGCAATTGCGGGAACCAGCGAGCGGGAAGATCAGCACTGGACGGCATATACGTTTTCCATGCTGATGTTCAATCTGCTGGGCGTTATCGCACTTTACGCGCTGATGCGCCTGCAGGCGTTCCTGCCATTCAATCCGGCCGGCATGTCGGCGGTTCCACCTGATCTTTCGTTCAATACGGCGGTCAGCTTCGTCAGCAATACCAACTGGCAGAATTATGGTGGCGAAAGCACCATGTCGTATCTGACCCAGATGGCAGGCTTCACAGTGCAGAACTTCCTGTCGGCCGCTACCGGCATGGCGATTGCAATGGGCTTAATCCGTGCGTTTTCTCGCGCCTCCGGAAAGGCAATCGGCAACTTCTGGGTCGATATGACGAGGGCCACACTCTACATACTTTTGCCGATCTGCATCGTTCTGACCCTCGTTTATGTTTGGCTGGGCGTCCCGCAAACACTCGGACCCTATGTCGACGCAACGACCCTTGAAGGGGCCAAGCAAACAATCGCTATCGGTCCCGTCGCCTCACAGCTGGCGATCAAGATGCTGGGAACGAATGGCGGCGGTTTCTTCAATGCAAACTCTGCCCATCCATTCGAGAACCCAGATAATATCTCGAACCTGATCCAGATGGTGTCAATCTTTGCGATCGGTGCTGCCTTTACCAACGTTTTCGGCCGGATGGTGGGTAACCAGAAACAAGGTTGGGCAATCCTTGCGTCGATGGGCGTGCTCTTCATTGCTGGTGTCGCCGTGACATACTGGGCAGAAGCTGCCGGCAATCCTCTTCTGCATGCCTTCGGCCTTCAGGGCGGCAACATGGAGGGTAAGGAAGCGCGGTTTGGCATTGCCATGTCCTCGCTCTTTGCGGTGATTACCACAGCCGCCTCATGCGGTGCGGTGAACGCAATGCATGGCTCATTCACTGCGCTTGGTGGCCTAATCCCGCTCATCAACATGCAGTTGGGCGAAGTCATTGTCGGCGGCGTCGGCGCAGGTTTCTACGGCATCATCCTTTTCATCGTTGTCGCTGTCTTCGTGGCCGGCCTGATGGTTGGACGTACGCCTGAATATCTCGGCAAAAAGATCGAGGCGAAAGAGATGAAAATGGCTGTTCTTGCCATTCTGTGCCTCCCGCTCGCCATGCTCGTCTTCGTCGCGATTTCGAGCGTCATGCCGTCGGCCGTCGCTTCGGTCGGTACTGCTGGTCCGCACGGCTTTTCCGAAATACTCTACGCCTTCACGTCGGCGGCAGCCAACAATGGTTCAGCCTTTGGTGGTCTGTCAGGCAATACGCCCTGGTATAACGTGACGCTCGGTATTGGCATGCTCGTAGGTCGCTTCCTGGTCATCATTCCGGCGCTCGCGATTGCTGGATCACTTGTGACGAAGAAGACGGTACCGGCCTCCGCAGGAACCTTCCCAACGGATGGCCCGCTTTTCGTCGGACTTTTGGTCGGAACGATCGTGATCGTCGGCGGTCTCACCTTCTTCCCGGCTCTGGCGCTCGGCCCGATCGTCGAGCACCTGATGGCCATTGCTGGTCAGACCTTCTGATTGGGAACGGATGCTAGACATGACGATCCGTCAAGCACTCCGCCGCCAATCGCTCCTTGCCTCGTCCCCACGAGGCAAGGAGCCAAGAGCCTGGTGCGCGTCCAATATCATCCTCGCAATGATGCTCGGCTGCTCGGCTGTTGCCATCGCTATCGAAATCCTACGCGGCTGACCGCATTCCGGTCGCCCTCCGTTTAAGCTGGAGTCTCTTATGAGCCAGGCAAAATCAGCGAGCATTCTCGACGCTCGCATTCTCGTTCCGGCCATTGGCGCGGCATTCAAGAAATTGAACCCGCGTACATTGTCCAAAAACCCGGTCATGTTCGTCGTTGCAACAGTCTCGACTCTGACCACGATCCTCTTTTTCCGTGACCTTGTCACGGGTGGAAGCAATCTTGGCTTTTCGTTCCAGATCAATCTGTGGCTCTGGTTCACGGTTCTTTTCGCCAACTTTGCCGAGGCCGTGGCCGAGGGGCGCGGTAAGGCGCAAGCGGATTCGCTGCGCAAAGCCCGGACGGAAACACAAGCCAAGCTTCTGTCGGCAGATGGCGGCCGTGACTACAAGATGGTCGCTGGTACCAGCCTCAAGGTCGGCGATGTCGTTCTCGTTGAAGCAGGTGACATCATTCCTTCTGACGGCGAAGTCATCGAAGGCGTCGCATCCGTCAACGAAGCCGCTATCACAGGCGAGTCCGCTCCTGTCATTCGTGAGTCGGGCGGTGACCGTTCTGCCGTCACCGGTGGCACGCAAGTGCTTTCCGACTGGATCCGGGTTCGCATCACGGCTGCTGCTGGTTCGACATTCCTTGACCGCATGATTTCGCTGGTGGAAGGCGCAGAGCGGCAAAAGACCCCCAACGAGATTGCCCTCAACATCCTGCTTGCAGGTATGACGCTGATCTTCGTTCTTGCGACGGCAACAATCCCGAGCTTTGCTGCCTATGCAGGGGGATCGATTTCGATCATCGTGCTGGTTGCTCTCTTCGTAACGCTGATCCCAACGACGATCGGCGCTCTTCTGTCCGCTATCGGCATTGCTGGCATGGACCGCCTTGTTCGCTTCAACGTTCTAGCAATGTCCGGCCGCGCCGTGGAAGCAGCTGGTGACGTCGACACCTTGCTCCTCGATAAAACCGGGACCATTACTCTCGGCAACCGTCAGGCAACGGAGTTTCGTCCGGTTCGCGGCGTTACAGCTCAGGAACTTGCCGATGCTGCCCAGCTTGCATCGCTCGCTGACGAAACACCTGAAGGCCGCTCGATTGTCGTTCTTGCCAAGGAAAAGTACGGCATCCGGGCGCGTGACATGCAAACGCTCCACGCGACCTTCATTCCCTTCACTGCTCAAACTCGCATGAGTGGCGTCGACGTTGAAGGCTCCAAAATCAGAAAAGGCGCCGTTGAAGCAGTTCTCACTTATGTTTCCTCTGGCACTCCCGAAGTGGTTGGTAATACAGCCATTGCTGCACGCTCCGATTCCGAAACGGTCCGCGAACTCAACGGCTATGCCGAGGAGATCGCCAAGGCAGGCGGCACGCCTCTGGCTGTCGCTCGAGATGGCAAGCTGCTCGGTGTCATTCAACTCAAGGACATCGTAAAGGGTGGCATTCGCGAGCGCTTTGCCGAGCTGCGGCGGATGGGTATTCGCACCGTCATGATAACGGGCGACAACCCGATGACTGCTGCCGCAATTGCAGCGGAAGCCGGTGTTGACGATTTCCTGGCTCAGGCAACGCCTGAAAACAAACTGGGCCTCATCCGTGAAGAGCAGGCCAAGGGCAAGCTTGTGGCAATGTGCGGCGACGGCACCAATGACGCCCCCGCATTGGCACAGGCCGACGTCGGCGTTGCTATGAACACGGGCACAGTGGCAGCCCGCGAAGCCGGTAACATGGTCGATCTCGACTCCGACCCGACAAAGCTGATCGAGATCGTGGAAATCGGCAAACAGCTGCTGATGACGCGCGGCGCTTTGACAACCTTCTCAATCGCGAACGACATCGCGAAATACTTTGCCATCATTCCTGCGATGTTCCTCAGCTTCTATCCGCAACTTGGCGTCATGAACGTCATGCGGCTTGCAACACCGCAGAGCGCCATCCTGTCGGCAATTATCTTCAATGCCCTCATCATCATTGCTCTGATCCCACTGTCATTGAAGGGTGTCCGCTACCGCCCGATCGGCGCAGGCGCGCTGCTGTCGCGTAACCTTCTCATTTATGGCCTGGGCGGCGTCATCGTTCCGTTCATCGGCATCAAGGCGATCGATATTGCGATCACCGCGCTCGGTCTGGCCTAAGGAATAAAGTCATGTTGAAACAACTTCGTCCTGCCCTCGTCATGATCCTCGCTACCACGGCCTTGACGGGCCTTCTCTATCCGCTCGGCATGACCGGGCTTGCGCAAGCCATCATGCCCTACAAGGCAAATGGCAGCATGATCGAAAAGGATGGCAAGGTCATCGGATCAAGCCTTATCGGCCAAAGCTTTACGAGCGATCGTTATTTCCACGGCAGACCGTCTGCGACCACGACGGCCGATCCGAACGACCCGACAAAATCGATCCCTCAACCATACAACGCATCGAACTCCATGGGTTCGAATGCGGGTCCGACAAACAAGTCGCTGATTGAACGGATCAAATCGGATTACGATGCAGCTAAGGCCAGCAATCCAAACACCGAGGTGCCTGCCGACCTCGTGACGGCTTCGGGCAGCGGGCTAGATCCGGACATCACGCCGGAGGCAGCCTACTTCCAGGTCCAGCGTGTCGCGAAAGCGCGCGGTATGGACGAGACGGCGGTCAAGGCGCTTGTCGATGCCCACATCGAACAGCGGGAACTTGGCGTGCTCGGCGAACCCGTCGTCAATGTCCTCCAGCTTAACATCGCTCTTGACGGAGCACATCCGTAACCGTCAATGGATCCGTGGCGCCGGATGTCATAGTCTGCGCCACGGATTTAAGAGAAAAGGCAGCCATGGCCGACGATAGTCGTGACAATGAAAGCAGACCATCGCCGGATGCGCTCTTGGAGCGAGCCGAGCAGGAGACACGGGGCCGGCTGAAGATTTTTCTTGGCGCAGCGCCGGGCGTCGGCAAGACTTATGAAATGCTCATGTCGGGCAGAGCCCGAAAAGCCGATGGTATCGATGTCGTTATTGGCATCGTCGAGACCCATGGACGTAAAGAGACTGAGGCTCTCGTCGATGGCTTTGAAATCGTCCCGCGCAAGCGCATCGACTACCGCGGCCAGACGATTGACGAAATGGATCTCGACGCCATCATCGCGCGCCGTCCAGCCCTTGTCCTCGTTGATGAGCTAGCCCATACCAACGCAGCCGGGAGCCGCCATCCGAAGCGCTATCTCGATGTTCAGGAACTGTTGTCACAGGGCATCGATGTCTATTCAACACTCAACATCCAGCACGTCGAAAGTCTGAATGACGTCGTCGCGCAAATCACCCGCATACAGGTTCGCGAGACCGTTCCTGATTCAATCATAGATCGCGCCGACGATGTCGAGATTATCGACATCACACCCAGCGACCTCATCAAGCGACTGCGCGACGGCAAGGTCTATGTGCCGGCAACCGCGCGCCGGGCCATCGAGAACTACTTCTCCCCCGGCAATTTGACGGCATTGCGGGAGCTTGCTCTTCGTCGGACGGCGCAGCGCGTGGACGAGCAACTGCTCAACCACATGCAGGCACACGCAATTCCCGGGCCATGGGCAGCCGGCGATAGACTGCTCGTCTGCCTGAACCAGGGCCGAAACGGCGCCGGTCTGGTACGCTATGCACGACGTCAGGCAGACCGCCTGCGCGCGCCTTGGGCGGTGATCCATATGGAGACGCCCCAGTCGGCGCATCTATCCGAACGCGACAAGGATCGCATCGCCGCCAATATGCGTCTTGCCGAGACACTCGGAGCAGAAACGCTGGTCCTGCCGGCACTTCATCCCTCCCGCGAACTTATTGCTTATGCCAACGCCAATAATTTTACCCATATCGTCGTCGGCAAACCCAGCAAGCCGCGCTGGCGTCACCTATGGCAAGGATCGGTCACCCATGAACTGATCAGGAATGCCGGCAACATCAGCGTTCATGTCATCTCGGGCCTCTCCAAAGAGGACGAGACTGCAAACATGGTCAAGACCGCTCCGCCCGTCAGACCTTTCAAAATCAAGCCCTATCTCGAAAGCACCTTGTTTGTCGGGCTGGCCATCATCGTCGGGATCGCGATCGATCAAACGCTTGATGTTCGAAATCTCGCACTCGTCTTTCTCATGGCTGTTCTGGCTGCAGCTGTTCGTGGCGGGCTCGGCGCCGGGTTCTACGCTTCGCTCCTGGGTGCACTCTCGTTCAACTTTTTCTTTCTTGAGCCGCGCTACACGCTGACGGTCCGCGATCCGGAAAGTCTCGTTGCACTCATCTTCTATTTCGGGGTGGCCCTTGTCGCCTCCAACTTGACGGCAACGGTTCAGCGTCAGGCGGAAGCAGCGCGCAGCCGTGCCCGTGCCACAGAAGATCTCTATCTCTTTTCCAAGAAATTGGCCGGCACCGGCACACTGGATGATGTGCTGTGGGCAACAGCCTATCAGATAGCATCGATGCTCAAGCTGCGCGTGGTCATTCTTCTGCCAGAAAATGACACTCTCGCCGTAAAGGTAGGCTATCCTCCAGACGATACTCTCGTTGATGCCGACATTGCCGCGGCCCAATGGGCATGGGAGCATAACAGAGCCGCGGGACGTGGAGCCGATACGCTTCCAGGCGCCAAGCGCCTTTATATACCGCTGAAAACCGGTCGTGGAGCGATTGGCGTCATCGGACTGGACAGCGACAAGCAAGGTCCTCTTTTGACACCTGAGCAGCAGCGACTTCTCAATGCACTGGCCGATCAAGCCTCTCTTGCTATTGAGCGAATACAACTCGTTTCAGATGTCGATAAAGCCAATCTTGCGGCAGAGGCCGATCGGTTGCGGACAGCTTTGCTGACCTCGATTTCGCATGACCTGAAGACACCGCTAGCCGCGATCCTCGGATCTGCTGGGGCGATGAAGGAGTTCGGAGACGAGCTCCCTGCAGAGGCTCGTGGCGAGTTGCTGTCGACGGTAATCGATGAGTCGGAGCGCCTCAGCCGCTTTATCTCGAACCTTCTCGATATGACCCGACTTGGCGCTGGCGCCATGCAGCCGAACTATGCGCTTCATTTTCCAGGCGACATTATCGGTACCGCATTGGCCCGTGCGGCAAAAATCACCGTCGATCATGAAATCGCGGTGACAATACCGCCTGACCTGCCGATGATCAAAGTCGATCCCGTTTTATTCGAGCAGGTTTTATTCAATCTGATTGACAATGCAGCCAAGTATTCGCCGGAAAAGACGAAAATCCAGATTAGCGGCTGGAAGGATGGCGGCCGTATTGCTATTTCCATAAAGGATGAAGGGCCTGGAATACCGGATAATGATCTTGAGCGCATTTTCGATAGCTTCTATCGTGTTCAAAAGGTCGATCATGTCCGCGCAGGCACCGGGCTTGGTTTGTCGATCTGCCGCGGATTCGTGGAGGCCATGAGCGGTACGATTACGGCGCAAAATCGTCTCGATCGGTCTGGAGCGATCTTCACGATATCAATGCCGGCACAGATATCCGCGCCGGTTATGGAAGAGCAGGAATGAGCACCCACGCCGGCAAGATCCTTATCGTAGACGACGAGCCGCCGATCCGTAAGCTCTTGCGAGTCGGCCTCGCCACACAGAACTACGTCATCGCAGAAGCGATGAACGGCCATGTCGCGACTGAAATGCTCAAATCCGAGCAGCCGGATTTGGTTATCCTTGATCTCGGACTTCCCGATATCAGCGGATACGACCTTTTGGCGCGCTGGCGCAGCGAGAAATTGGACCTGCCCATCGTTGTCCTCTCAAGTCGCACCGATGAAGGGGGCATTGTCAGAGCTCTCGAACTTGGTGCCGACGATTACGTCACAAAGCCTTTCGGCATGAACGAACTGACGGCGCGCATCCGGGTGGCGCTGCGCCACCGTCTGCAAAGTCAGGGCGAGCGGCCGATCTTCAAAACAGGCAATCTCTCTGTCGATCTTGTCAAACGCATTGTCAGGATCGAGGATAAGGAAGTGAAGCTCTCCCCAAAGGAATACGACATTCTGCGTATTCTGGTGCAGCATGCGGGCAAGGTTTTGACACACCGGTTTCTGCTCGAGCATGTATGGGATGCACTGACAGATGTTCAATATCTTCGCGTCTATGTCCGGCAACTTCGACAGAAGATCGAAAAATCGCCGGATCAGCCGGAATATATCCTGACCGAGACCGGCGTGGGTTACCGTCTGCGGGAAGCAGACGACATCAGCACGATCTGAGAAAGCAGCCTTATCAGTTCAAGGCGCGGCTCATCGCCTTGAGGATGATCACAGCAGAGGCAGCGCCGGGATCGATATGACCGATGGCGCGCTCTCCGACACGGCTGGCACGCCCTTTCGTGGCGAGCATGGATCGCGTCGCCTGAGCTCCTGCTTCAGCGGCCTCAACGACCAGCTTCCAAAAGTGGTTGGGATCCTTGCCCGCTTTCATCGCGGCTTGCGCCGCTTCTGCGGCGGGATACCAAGCGTCCAGCATGGTCTTTTCACCGCGATCGCCCTTGCCTCTTTCGCGTATACCTGTGGTGATGGCGACGATCATCGCCGCCGCGTCTTCAAGTTCCAACTTGTCCGCAGACAGCGCATCGGCAGCGCGCCTGAAACCTGTCGCATAAAGTGGACCGGTCGAGGCACCAACGGCATTGAGAAAGGCACTGGCTGCAGCCCGCATCAGTTCGCCAGCCGACATAGACGACAGATCCCGTCTGGTCAGGTGCGCCGTTACGGCGGAAAAGCCGATCGACATCGTGATCCCATGATCACCATCACCAATTGCGCCATCAAGCTCTGTCAATAGATCCTTCTGCTGCGCAATCGCAGCCGAAATTTCTTCAAACATGCCCGCGAGGCGTGCGGCAGCGTTCAGTGACATGATCATTCTCCGCGCTCATCAGACATGCAAGGCCGCCGTCTCGCAAGGATGTCGCAGCAACTCCGTCAATTCCTTATCGAGATGAAGAACTGAGATCGAGGCCCCGACCATATCCATAGAGGTGCAATAAGGTCCGACCCAATTCATCTCGATCTCAATTCCTTTTGCAGTCAGTCGCTGCTCGACCCGACGATAAAGGATATAGAGTTCCATCATCGGGGTTGCGCCAAACGAGTTGACCAGGACGGCAACTCGATCGCCGCGCTCGGCTTTCATCTCTGCGAAAATCTTGTCCATAATTGCGTCGACGATTTCATCGGCACTCCTCAGGCTGTCCCGCCTGACGCCAGGCTCGCCATGGATACCCATGCCGACCTCCATATCGTTGGGGCCAATGTCGAAGTTCGGACGGCGGGTTTGGGGCATGGAGCAGGCCTCCAGCGCCACGCCAACCGTATAAGTCCGCTCATTGGCGCGGCGCGTCACAGCCTCGCACGCATCGAGGTTCATGCCTAGATCGCAGGCCGCACCGGCAATCTTAAACGTCAGAACGTTCCCAGCGACACCGCGCCGCCCGTGTCGATCCTCGATCGGTGATGAGGCAATATCATCCGTCGTCAGCACAGTTCGAACAGCCACGCCCTGTTCGGCCGCCATCTCTGCGGCCATCTCGAAATTCATGACGTCGCCGGCATAATTGCCGTAAACGAAAAGCACGCCCTCCCCGCCGGATGCTGCCAGCGCGCAATCGACGATCGGATCGGGCGGCGGCGATGAGAATACGTTTCCAACGGCAACGGCATCAGCCAAACCTTTGCCGACATAGCCGAGGAAGCAGGGCTCGTGTCCGGAACCGCCGCCGATGACAAGTCCGACTTTGCCTTGCCTTGGTCCATCCAGCGCAACAAAAGCGCGCGTGCTCGCCCCTATGGGCTTTATAAACCGGGCATGCGCCTTGGTTGCCCCCTCGAGCATTTCCTCAACGACACGATCAGGATTGTTCAGGAATTTCTTCACATAAGTACGGCTGAAACTCGGAGCCGCGGCTGCGCGCTGTTTTTGCAGACCGCGCAAATCAGGCATCGGCCGGCCGTCGGCGCGAAGAATCCCGGCGCCTGTCGCCGCATCGGTGATCAAAACGCTGACATAGCCGCCCCGAAGCGCCGCCAAAAGCGCCGGCACCTTGTCGAAGCCCCCTGCCACCGCGATGCGGGTACCGATGCGACTGAGCGCATCAAGAGAGATACCAATCAGTCGGTCTTCCAGCGGCCCGGAAACGGCACGGCCTCCTTCATCGATAAACCGGCCAGCAACGACGCCAACAGCGCCCTTTGCGAGGTAATGCTGAAGGGAGACGGTTTCGAAAAAGCCGCTGGTATGAATGGTGGAATTGGGACGCATCGAGGAAATGCCGAACAAGGCGCGGTTGGCTTTGTCGAGCATCGTGAATTGTTCGGCAATGAGCCGTTCCTGCATGAAGAGATCGCGTGTTTCGGACGTACCTACGATAGCTGGAGCTGATATCCCAACGCTGCGCGCCGAAAGGGCCCGCGCCATGGCGGCGGCGCAAAGTTCGGGCGTATAGGCAAATCCGGCAGTCGTACCGCCGGTGGCCTGGACCACCGTGACATCCTGCAATGGCAAAACAGGCATTTGCTCGGCGACCGAAAGCACCGTGCGTCCCCATACCACAGCAAGCGTATCGCCAGACTTCATAATTCTTGCGAGCGCCTGACCGCCAGCAAGGCCAAGCCGGTCGATCAAAGACAGGTTTGCTTCTTCACTTGGTACGATCAGACAATCGTCAAGACCAAAATGTTGCTTCAGTTCCTGGGCAACGGTGATGGAAGCAAGACGTGCGGGCTCCAGCGATATATTGACGATGCCGCGCTCACGCGCTTCTGCCAGATAGCTATTGACCGTGGCGCGTGAAATGCCCATCGCATCGGCGATTTCGCCTTGCGTCATGCCTTCTTCATAATAGAGCCAGCACGCCCAGACATAGGGATCATCCCCGTATCGTAGCGGAATCGCGGGTTGACCTTCGGTCATCGCAGCTTTGGCAGAAGTGCCTTTTCGTGCGGTAGTTGCGCTCGAAGTCATGGGTGCCGTCGTCTTTCCATCAGCAAATCCAGTCGATGCGTCGCGGCGAAGATGAGGCCAAAGCCTAGAGCTGGCAAGCAATTATTAGAGAATGCACGCCTTACTGCAATCGCGTCCGGACGCCCTCGGCAAGCTCTTTGAGAAGAAGCGCGCAGGAGGTTGCGCCTGCATCGAGAACACCGATCGATCGTTCGCCAAGACGGCTGGCTCGACCGATTTTCGCCATCAGATCCTTTGTCGAATCTCTGCCGGCTTCTGCCGCCGTTACCAGCGCCGCGAGCGCAGCGTCAAAGTCTTTTCCCTGCGCGGTCTGCTCATCAAAGGTTTCAACCGCCGGAACCAGCGTGTCCATTAATGTCTTGTCGCCCACCTTGGCAGAACCGACCGAGGCAACGCCGTCGAGGCCGGCATGCAACATCTTGCTAAATGTCTGGGCATCGATGGCGCCGCTCTCGGCGATCGCCTCCGAAAACTCCGTAAACATCATACCGTAGAGCGGGCCCATCGAGCCACCAATCTCCGACAGGAGAACCGACCCCAAAACCTCCATCGCTTCAGCCAGCGATGCATTCTTTCCCTTCAACCGCTCGGCGGCCATGGAAAAGCCCTTGGCCATGTTCACGCCGTGATCGCCATCGCCTATTTTTCCATCGATTTCAGAAAGATAGGCTTTGTTTTCGACAATGCGCTCTGCCATTGCCAGAACGATGCCGCCAGCTCCCGCATTTTCAAAACTCTGCATCTTTACGTCCTTTCAAAGCTTTGTCGTGCAATGCGCTTCCGCATCGAGCAGTGTTTTCAACTCCTCATCCAGAGCCAGCACCGTCAAAGTTGCACCGACCATTTCAAGCGAGGTGAAATAGTTGCCAATATACGTCTTGTAGATCGTCAAGCCGCGGCCAGTAATTTCACTCTCAATCGTGTCGTTGAGAATGTAGAGTTCATTAAGCGGTGTAGCACCAAGGCCCGAAACGAGCACGGCAACCTCTGTTCCCTTGGCCAGGTTATGATCGTCGAGCACGATCTTCACCATGTCCTTTGCGGTATCGGCTGCCGTCTTCAACGCCTCCACACGCACACCGGGTTCGCCATGGTGACCGATGCCGATTTCCATGGTGCCGGGCACGATCTCGAAATTTGGATGGCCGACTGACGGCAGTGTGCACGGGCCAAGCCCAACGCCGATCGAGCGGCAGTTGTCGATCGCCTTTTGCGCGGTTGCTCGTACCTCTTCCAGGCTGGCGCCGGTGGCGGCTTTTGCGCCGCCGATCTTCCACATGAAAATTTCACCCGCCACACCGCGACGCTTCTCGCGCTCGTCAACAGATGCCGAGCAGACATCGTCGTTTGCGACAACCGTTGCAACCTCAATCCCGTCCTTGGCAGCAAGCTTCATCGCCATTTTGACGTTCATATTATCGCCGGCATAATTTCCGTAGAGCACGACGACGCCCTTGCCGCCATTTGCCGCGCGGATCGCATCATGGAAGCTTTTGGCCGTTGGAGAAGAAAAGAGCTCTCCGACTGCGACCGCGTCCAGCATGTTGACGCCAGTATAGCCGATGAAGGCCGGCTCGTGTCCCGAGCCTCCGCCTGTGACCACGCCCACTTTACCAGCCACCGGAGCCTGTTTGGCCACCACGACTCGAGGATTCTCGGCAAGGCGTACAAGGTCCGAATGCGCTTTGACAAAGCCTTTGACGGTGTCCTCGACGACTAGATCGGGATCGTTGATAAAGCGCTGCATGATCTCTCCTTCTTTGGGCTCCAGCGCATCGGCACATAAATCGACCTGACCTGCAACCGGCGCGACGCATATCTTCTTCGTATTTGCGGATGTGTCATATACCTGTTCGGGCCATGACGGGATGGATTACAAAATGGTGTAACCTCCATCGATCAGAAGATCGGCACCATTGATCATATCGGCCCCCGGAGAGGCCAGAAAAACGGCGGCGGCAGCGATTTCTTCGGGATAGGCAAACCGTCCGGTCGGAATGCGCTTCTTTGCAGCCTCCCCTTTTTCGCCCGCCCAGGCCTTTTTACCAAGTTCGGTCAGGACGATGGTCGGCGAAATTGTGTTGACGGTGATACCGTGGCGGCCCCATTCGGCGGCAAACGTCTTGGACATGCCGATGACACCAAACTTGGACGCGCAGTAAGCGACATGATCCTCGATTGCGACGGAACCAGCTTGCGAAGCAAGATTGACGATCTTCCCCCCTTTGCCGGCAGTGATCATCGCTTTGCCAACGGCCTGCGTGACAAGGAAGCTTCCCTTGAGATTGATATTGATCGTCTTGTCCCAAAATTCGAGCGAAAGCTCCTCTGCGGGAGCCAAAAAGACAACGCCCGCACTGTTGATGGCAATATCAATTCCGCCAAATGCCTCCATGACAGAATGCACGGCCGATTTCACCGATGCCGGATCGGAGACGTCACAGACGAAGGACCGTGCATCGCTGCCCAGTTCTTCTGCTTTTGCCTTGGCAAGATCGGCATTGAGATCGAGAACGGCAACACGCGCACCCTTCTGCGCGAAGGCGGTTGCTACGGCCGAACCAATACCTGATGCGCCGCCGGTTACCAAAGCCGCCTTACCTGCGAGAGGAAAGTTGAGATCAATTGTCGTTTGGTTTTCCGTCATAATCGTTCACTCTTCAGAGGGAAGGACGGAGCGGCTGGGCCGCTCCGTTGGTATTTTCTATTTGCGTGTCTCAAGCAGCTTGTCGACGTTCTGCGTCGTCACCGGAGTCCAAGGAACATTATATTCCTTCTGCTTGCCATCCTTGAAAGGCATATCGGGATATTGTGCCCAGATATCCGATTCAGGTTTGTAGTCGCCCTTCTTTGCAGCAAAGATCGCCAGATCAAGCGCACCCTGCGCTTGGGCACGCGCATCCTGCAGGATCGATGTCATCGTGCCATCCTTGACGGCGTGGAGTGCATCGGTGATGCCGTCGATACCGGCAATGGCAAAGTCCTTCGGATTAAGCTTCGCCGACTTGATCGCCTCGATCGCGCCGAGCGCCATTTCGTCGTTCTGGCCGATGACGCCGTTGATCTGACCGGGATGCGAAGTAATCCAGTTTTCCATTAGTGTCTGCGCTTCGGCACGTGACCAGTTGGCCGTCTGCTGCTCGAGCACCTTCACGTTAGGGCACTCTGCCAAGGCTTTCTTGTTGCCTTCCAGACGCTGGATTTGTGCGGATTGACCGATCGGTCCTTCCAAAACAACTACATTGCCCTTGCAGCCGATCTTATCGAGGACCGACTTGGCTTCCATATAGCCGGAAATCGTGTCGTCCGAGCCGACATAGGAGGTCAGCAAGTCGGAATTCACGCGCGTGTTAGAGCCGATAACCGGAATGCCAGCATCATGGGCTGCTTGCACCGCGGTTGCACCCGCCTCGATGTCGATCGGCACGAAAATGATCGCGTCGAACTTCTGCGTAACCATTGTGTTGAACTGTTCCTGCTGGACAAGCGCATCGTAGCGCCCGTCAAATACGGTCAGCTCGACCTCACCGCTTTTCACGGCTGGATGTTGCTGAAGGGCTGCTGTCCAAATCTGCATGAATTCGGCATTCAGACCGTAAGGGGCAGCGCCGATCTTGAGCTTCTGCGCGGCCATAGCTGATGACGCCGCCAAAATGGCTGCCGTCGAGGCAAGCGCGATCATCCATTTCTTCATAGGTTCCTCCTCCTAGAGAGACATGACACACCGGTATGGTGGCCAATCGCTTTGAAACGGACGGCTGGTTCCGTCCGCTCGAAATCATCAAAAAGTCTGATTGCGCTTTTGGTCGAGCATGACCGCGCCGACGATCAGCACGCCCTTAAGGACTTGCTGGTAGTATGATTGGATGCCCATCAGATCGAGACCGTTGTTCATTACACCAATGATCAACGCACCGATCAATGTGCCGGTGATGCGCCCGACGCCGCCCGAAAGGCTCGTGCCGCCGATGACCACCGCAGCAATCGCATCCAATTCGTAAGCAATCCCCGCTTGCGGCAGTGCTGAACCTGTTCTTGCGGAAAGGATCATGCCAGCTAGTCCGGACAGCGCGCCGGAGATGACATAGACCAGCAAGCGGATTCTGCTGACATTGATCCCGGACGTCTTTGCGGCATGCGGATTGCCGCCGACAGCATAAATGTACCGGCCAAAGCGCGTGCGGGTCAAAAGCCACCAGGATACGGCGAAAACCACTACCAGGATGATCACAGGCATTGGAATGCCGAACAGGTTCGCCGTACCGATCGAACGGAATTCGGGCGTGAGAGCCGGCACCGGTTTGCCGCCTCCATAAATCAACGTCATACCGCGCGCTGCCGAGAGCATGCCCAGTGTTGCAACGAATGCAGGGACGGAAAACCGTGAGACAATCACACCGACGATAGAGCCGCAGACGATGCCGACCAGAAGCCCGGCCGCCAGCGCGACAGGAAAAGGGAAGGGCCCGCCAGCAACACCGGCTGTGCTTGAGGTCGTAACGAGACTTGCTGCGACAATGCCGGATAGCGCCACCACCGAACCGACCGACAGATCGATGCCCCGCGTTAGAATGACAAAGGTCATTCCGATGGCAAGGACACCGTTGATCGACGTTTGGAGCAGGACGTTGGAGATATTGCCGGTCGTCAGGAAATATTCATTTGAAAAGGCAAGCAGGACAACCAGGATCAGGAACGCGATGAAGATTCCGTACTCCTGAAGGATAACCCGCCGTGGGGCTCCTGCCTTGATTGGACTTGCCTTGGTTTCCGTTGTCGACACGTCTTGTTACCTTCCCAAATGTTCGATGTGCGGATGATCGCGAGCCTCAGGTCGACAAATGAACCAATAGCTGCGCATCCGCCTGCTGTCGGTCGAAGATGCCGGCCACCTTGCCGTTGCGCATGATCAGCACACGATCCGACAAACCCAGAACTTCATCGATCTCCGATGAGATCATCACGACGGTGCCGCCGCTCGATGCGAAATCGCAGGTGACGCGATAAATTTCGCGCTTTGCGCCGACATCCACGCCGCGCGTCGGCTCATCAAGCAAAAGCACCTTCGGCTCGCGCAAAAACCATTTGGCAAGGACAACTTTCTGCTGGTTGCCACCCGAAAGGCTGGATACCGGCTGCAGATCCCGGCTGACTTTGATCGCAAAACGCCTGATCATTTCTTCAGACGATTTTGCTTCCTTGCGACGATCCATGACAAAATGCGGGCTAAGTTCCGGCAGGCTTGCAAGGCAGGTGTTGCCTCTCACGCTATCGGCAAGATTCAGCCCGGTCTGCTTTCGATCTTCGGTGACGTAAGCGATGCCTTCGGCCATCGCATCAGACGGTTTACGGATGAAAACGCTTCTCCCTTCGACGGCTATTTCACCCGCAGCGGCAGAATCCAGACCGAAGATGGCAGAAAATATTTCGGATCGTCCCGAGCCCATCAGGCCGTAAATGCCAAGAATTTCTCCTTTGCGAACGTCAAAAGATACATCTTCGATTTTTCCGGGAGATCGCAAAGCCGCAACCGAAAAGCCAACCTGATCGGTCGGGGTATTCGTCTTGATATATTCTTCGCCGACCTCACGGCCGACAATCATCTTGATCAAGCCAGCCCGATCGATATCGGCAAGCAGGCCGCTGCCGACATAGCCACCATCGCGAAAGACTGTGTAAGAATCTGCGATCTGGAAGATTTCCGAAAGGCGGTGAGAGACATAGACGATGCCTTTGCCCGCGGCCTTCAGCTTCTCAATGGTCGAAAAAAGCTGCGCTGCCTCCTTCTCCCCGATCGCTGAGGTCGGCTCGTCCATGATGATCACTTCAGCGTCGTGACTTAATGCTTTTGCAATCTCAACAAGCTGCATTTGCGCGACTGAAAGCTGACTCATTGGTCGGTCGGCGCGGATATTGAAGCCGAGACTGTCGAGCAGCGTTTGCGCGCTCCTGTTCATCGTCTTGAAGTCAATGCCGCCGAAGCGTCCGGCAGGTTCGCGTCCGAGATATATGTTTTCGGCAACAGACATATGTGGAACAGGGCTAAGCTCCTGCTCGATGATCGCGATACCTGCTGCCAGCGCATCCGCCGGGCGAGTAAATTCGACGGCCTCCCCGTTGCGCCAGATCGTCCCGGCGTCCCGCTTGTGAATGCCCATCACGATGGACAGGAAGGTGGATTTGCCTGCGCCATTGCCGCCACAGAGGGCATGGACAGAGCCAGAAAGCAATTCGAAGCGTCCGTCATGCAATGCGACGACGCCTCCAAACGCCTTCTTCAAGCCTTCAACTTTCAAAAGCGGCGCCATGCCGCATCCTCCCTGTAGCCATTCCCATGGCGGTCAAGTCAAAATTCAACCTATTCCTGACATATGTCAATAATGCATTTCGACAAATGTCAATTAATGTCCGTTAAATGTTAAGTTAACCGGTTTCCACCACGATGATCGGGCACCTGATTCTGCTCTGGGCACGCGGAAGGCTCATCGAAGATGCTCGCAGAAGGAGAAATTAGTGCGCCAATACCCGCGTTGATTTCACCTTCGACCCAGTAGACGCCCGCTAAAACCCAAGGGCAGTCGGACTGAGAAGCCGGGACTTGCGTGAGGCTTGCAGCGCCTCATTTCAGTGTGTTTTCAGGGCTGAAATGGTCTCATTAACCATTTATTAACTATGCACACGATACTTCTTATCAACGATTTGTTTACGAAGATGACCAAAGTGCTAACTGACGCCCGCTCTATACGTATCAAGGGCCGCTCTTTCCTTGCGGTCGTGCTTTCGCCAGACCTTCCATTCGATCAATGGCTGGTCAGGCTCGACGATTTGGCGGCTCGTTCTGCCGGTTTCTTCCTGGGCCGCCCGGTCGTGCTTGATGTCACCGATCTTCAGATTGACCGTGCACAGCTGAAAGAGCTTATCCAGGAGCTTTCGAACCGTAATGTCAGCATTATGGGTATCGAAGGCGGCCGCCCCTCAATCTTGGGGCCTGGCATGCCTCCGGCGCTCAAAGGCGGGCGCCCTGTCGCTGACTTCGACAGTTCCCCTGCTGAGCAGATCGCCGACTTGAAGAACACGCCGCCTAAAGAGCCGGAGCCTGAAGCGCGTCCGACACTTCAGTCGATCGTGATCCGTGAGCCTGTCCGTTCCGGCCAGTCGGTAATCTTTCCGGAAGGCGACGTGACGGTCATTGGATCGGTCGCCTCGGGCGCGGAAGTGATTGCTGGAGGCTCGGTCCATATTTACGGCGCGTTGCGCGGTCGCGTCATGGCGGGATCAGTCGGCAATGCATCGGCACGCATATTCTGCCGGAAGCTGGAAGCGGAGCTTCTGGCGATCGACGGCATCTACAAAATGGCAGAAGACATGGCACCCGACCTGCTGGGACAACCCGTCCAGCTCTGGCTCGAAGGTGAATCAATCATGGCAGAAACACTCGTCTGAGCTGAAACAGCCAGAGAAAACAGGAGAGACATATGGGGAAAGTCATCGTCGTGACATCGGGCAAAGGCGGGGTCGGCAAAACGACGTCGACCGCTGCCTTGGGCGCAGCGCTTGCCCAACGCAACGAAAAAGTCGCGGTTGTCGACTTTGACGTTGGTCTTCGCAATCTCGATCTCGTCATGGGCGCCGAGCGCCGCGTCGTTTATGATCTGGTCAACGTGATCAACGGCGATGCGAAATTGCAGCAGGCCTTGATCCGCGATAAGCGGCTCGAGACTCTCTTCCTTCTGCCCGCGTCTCAAACTCGCGACAAGGACGCCTTGACTGCCGAAGGCGTCGAGCGCGTCATGAACGACCTGAAGCGCTATTTCGATTGGATTATCTGTGACAGCCCGGCCGGCATCGAGCGCGGCGCGACGCTTGCCATGCGGCACGCTGATATGGCCGTCGTCGTGACCAATCCGGAAGTCTCCTCAGTCCGCGATTCCGACCGCATCATCGGCCTGCTCGATTCTAAGACGCTCAAGGCTGAAAGAGGCGAGCGCATGGAAAAGCATCTTCTTCTGACACGCTACGATTCGGCCCGCGCCGAACGCGGCGACATGTTGAAGGTCGATGACGTTCTCGAAATTCTATCCATACCTCTTCTGGGCATTATTCCCGAAAGCACCGACGTTCTGCGCGCCTCCAACATTGGGTCTCCCGTTACCCTCGCCGACGCGCGCAGCGCACCTGCCATGGCTTATTTTGATGCTGTCCGCCGCCTGAATGGAGAAGATCTTCCGATTACGATCCCTGGCGAAAAGCGTGGCATCTTCGGTAAAATCTTTGGACGGAGGGCTGCATGAGTATTTTTCGATTGTTTGCCAAGCAAAGGTCTGCGCCGCTGGCGCGGGACCGCTTGCAAGTACTGCTGGCTCATGAACGCTCCTCATCCAGCTCGGACCTGGTGGCTGTCCTCAGAGAGGAAATTCTCGCGGTCATCGCCAAACACGTTCAGGTGGATGGTGACAAGGTCACAGTGAAGATGGACCGCGATGAACACGTTTCGGTTCTTGAGATCGATGTCGAGATACCGCTGAGCGCCAGCGTCAAAGCCGCTTGATCTTTCGATACAAGCAACATCTCGCAATACGATCGAGGCGCGCGAAGCAAGAAATCAGCTTCCGCGCCTCTTCTTTTAGCCGAGAGCCGGCTTTCGCGCCGACTGGAAGACGCGCAGCAGCGGGCGCTCTACAAAATGATAGCCTGCCAACGACAGAAGTACCGAGCCGACGAAAATGACTGGCGCTTGCAACACAAGCGGCGCGCTCGCCCTCAACAGAATGGCAGTCACGACAATTCCGGCAAGAACGTGCCAGATATAGATCGAATAAGACGCATCTCCTAGATAGTGCAAAAGCGGGAGATGGGGCGCAGTACGCTCGCGTTCCATAAAGACGACACCCAACAACAGCAGGCCGGCCGGCACACCCCAGCGCAGAGCGCGGTCAAGATGGGGAGCTGCAAGATCCATCAGCGGGAACATCAGGAGGCCAACAATTGCCGCTGCAAGCGCTATAAAGAATGGCATTCTCCACCCGCTCGTCCACAAGGCTCCGATGGCAAGGCCAGCCGCAAATTCAAGGATGATGGGCTCGCTGAAAATAGCCGCATAGCCCTCCCCCGCAAAAGGATGAAACGCAACGATGGCGAAGAGCAAACCCAAGAGGCAAATGAGGCGCTTCTTGCCCTGAAACACCAACGTGATGGAGAACACCAGGTAGAAGAACATTTCGTAAGACAGCGTCCAACCCTGCATGACAATAGGCTTCAGGGCATCGTCGTGAATCACCGGCAGGAAGACGAGCGAACCCGCAAGGTTGACAAGAGTAACGACCGCGCCGAAGAAAAATTGAGGCTTCCACGACGCCAAAGCAAAGGTCGTGACCGTCACGATCCAATAAAGCGGAACGATCCTCCTGATCCTGCGCCACAGGAAATCTCCTGGCGTCATACGTCGATCGTTGGTGGTCACCCACATGATGAAGCCACTGATGACGAAGAAGATATCGACCCCGGCAGCGCCAGCTTGCAGCCCCAGCCCATAGGTTTCACTGATATGGAAACCAACCACTGCCAAGGCTGCAATTGCGCGGAGATATTGGATCGTCCCAACTTCTCTCTTGTCACTCAGCATCATATACCTCGATCTAGCTGCCAATGGTCGCGGTGCCGCCCGTCATTTAGAGACTGCAAGCACCTGTATCGCGGCAGAATAATGGACTCAGCATATTTCACATCAATTGCAACATGTAGTTCGGGAAGATATCCGCTGTTTGCTCATCCTGATAGATCGCGTCCGATTTCAAACGAAACATGGCTAGCAACGGTCTGCGTCCTCAGGATAGTGTGCGGCCAAGAGACGATATTGGGAGAGGAACGATGCTCGACAGTCATCAACATTTCTGGAAGTTGGCACGAAATGACTATGACTGGCTGAGCCCTGGCTCCGGCATCATTTACCGGGATTTCCTACCTGAAGATCTTCGGCCTCATATGGAAAGGTGCGGCATCACACGCACGATCGCGGTTCAAGCCGCAGAGACGGAGGCGGAAACCGACTTTCTTCTCCAGCTGGCGGAAAAAACAGATTTCATTGCCGGTGTCGTCGGTTGGCTCGACTTTGATTCTGAAGGTTTTGAAGCACGCCTGACGCACTACAGGGGCAACCGGTTCTTCGTTGGCGTCAGACCGGTGCTGCAGGGATTGCCGGACGACGATTTTATCCTGCGTCCGCAAGTGCTGAAAAATCTTCGGGTTCTAGCCGACGCTGGCCTTCCGTTGGACATCCTGACATTCCCACGCCATTTGCCCTACGTACTACAGGCTCTTGAGCAGACGCCTGGCCTCAGGGCCGTCGTCGACCACATTTCCAAACCAGGTATTGCGCAAATCCAGTTTGAGCCATGGGCGGGCTCGATGGCGAAAATAGCTGCATTCCCAAATGTGTTCTGCAAGGTTTCAGGCATGGTGACAGAAGCTTCTGAAAACTGGAAACTTGAAGATTTCAGACAGTATGTCGATCATATCGCAGGCCTTTTTGGTCCAGACCGTTTGATGTTTGGGAGCGATTGGCCGGTTTGCCTGCTGGCGGCAAGTTATGCTGAGGTTGTTAACCTGGCGCGCACGCTTTTGTCCGCACATTTCTCAACAAGTGATCTCGCGAAAATCTTTGAGAAGAACGGTGCTGCATTCTATGGCGTTTAACCTGAAGGCGGACATTGCACACCAGAGCAGCGAAACAGCGGCGGTTGCCGTTTCGCGGCGACAGCGTCACATCTCACGATAAGGCTCAGCTTGGACTGACGGCGAAATTGACTTTTCACCACATGCTTCCATTCTTGGGTCATGATCTTGTTCACAAGCGATACGCATTTTGGCGACTCACGCGTTCTGAAAATTGACAGGCGCCCCTTTCAAGATCTTGCCGAGCATGATGAAGCTCTCATCGAAAACTGGAATGCAGTCGTAACGCAGGACGACGAATTATGGCATCTGGGAGACGTCATGGCACCCAAGGCCGCCGATTGCAGTACTTTACTGTCGAGGCTGAATGGAAAGAAACACCTCGTCATCGGAAATAATGATACGCCGGGCGTCATTCAGTGCGATGCCTGGGCGAGTGTCCAGCACTACAAGGAACTTGTTATTGGGGAGCAGTTGTTTGTTCTCTGCCATTATGCATTCCGGACGTGGAACAAGATGGGCAAGAAGTCCATCAATCTGCATGGCCATTCACACGGCCGCCTGAAGCCGCTTCCGAGACAATTCGACGTGGGTGTGGATGCCTTTCACTTGCGCCCAGTAACGGCCTTAGAGATCTTAGCGAGCCGCAAGCGGGGCGGCAGCCCCTGAGGTCCCTTAGGTTTCAGCAAGATCAGGCGAAAGAACCGCTTCTTTCAGTTTGATTGAATAAGGGTGCTGCGGGTTGTCGAGAATGGCGCGCGCCTCGCCCTGCTCAACAATTTCTCCTTTTCGCATGATGACGATCCGATCACTGATATAATAGGCGGTGGCGAGATCGTGGGTGATGTAGACGATGGACAAACCCAGTTCTTTTTTCAAACGGCCAAACAGGTTGACGATTGCCATGCGCAACGATGCATCCACCATAGAAACCGGTTCATCGGCAATCAACAGCCGGGGCTTCGGCAAAAGGGCGCGGGCAATAGCAACACGCTGTAGCTGGCCGCCGGACAACTCGTGCGGATAACGACCGCGAACTTCTGCAAGCGTCAATCCGACATGCCCCAGCGCTTCGTCCGTCAACTGCTCCAACTGAAGTTTGGAGATCGCGTCTTTGGACAGGCGGATATTTTTCGCCGTTTCAAAGAGATAACGATCGACAGTTTTCAGCGGATTGAATGCCTCGAACGGGTTCTGCAGCACCGGTTGGACATCAAGCATCAAGGCTCGGCGCTCACGGCGCGTGCGAAAAGCAATCGGCTTCCCTTTGAAATCCAACCGCCCGCTGGTAGGCATGGTCTGTCCGAGGATCATCGCCGCCAAGGTGGATTTTCCCGATCCAGACTCACCGACAACGGACAGGATCTCGGGATTGTCGGCCGAGAGGGAAAAAGAGACGTTCTTTACCGCTGTCAGTTCGCGGCGTCCCAGCAGGCCACCTTGCCGAAAGATTTTGACGACGTCCTTTAGCACCAGGAGATCGCTCATACGGCACCTCCGGTCACAGCAAAACACGCCACACGCCGCTGCGGCTCGACGGCGACCATCGGCGGCACCTGCTTGCTGCAGATGTCCATTCGCAGAGGACAGCGCGGGTGAAAGCGACATCCTTCAGGCGGCTTGGCAAGGTTGGGAGGGCGCCCTTCCAAAAACGGGCGCTCTTTCGTATCGCCGATGCGAGGCAAGCTTGCGATCAGATGCTTGGTGTAGGGGTGAAGCGGCTTTGCATAAAGCTGTCTCGTTGGGGCTTCCTCAACGATGCGGCCGGCATAGACAATGGCAATCCTGTCCGCAATCGCAGCGTGAACGGCCATGTCATGCGTGACAAACAGGAAAGCGGAGCCCATTTCCTCCCTGATCTCCCGAATCATCGTCAACACGTCGCGTTGAACGATCACATCGAGCGCCGTGGTTGGTTCGTCCGCAATGATGAAGTCCGGGGTTAAGATGGTGGCGAGAGCGATGGTGACACGCTGGCGCATACCCCCCGACAGTTCATGCGGATAGGCATTGAGAAGCGATGGATCGAGTTTCAGTCGTTGCATGTGCTCGCCGACCCGCTGAATGAACTCGGCCTTCCCCACCTTCATGTGACGGTACGCAAAATCGACAAAAGAATGCCGGATGCGTCGGACAGGGTTCAGGACGTTCATCGAGCCCTGCATTATATAGGATAGGTGTTTCCATCGAATCGAGGCGACCTCGTCTGGCGACATCGCATACAGGTTCTGTTCGCGATCGCCAAAGTCGAAGCGGACGTCTCCGGAAACAATCCGCAGTGGCGGTTTGATCGCGCCCGCGATAGCTTTGATCAGACTTGTCTTGCCGCTGCTCGATTCTCCCGCGACGCCGTAGATTTCGCCGCGACCGATCGAAAGAGAGACATCATCGACCGCCCTCACCTCCCGATCCATGCCGTACAAATAAACCTGGTAGTAGGCTTTTAGTTGATCGACCTTCAAAACAGGGCGGACGTCACCCGTCATATCAGCCTCCCATCCGATTGAGCCGGCTTCGCGGGTCGTTATATTCGTTGAGCGACATTGCCATCATGAACAATGCCAAAAACATGACAATAATGGCGAAGACCGGCGCTGCCACCCACCACCAGATACCAGCGACCAACGCGGAATGGGAATTAGACCAATAAATCATCATCCCCATCGTCGGCGTTTCCAGATCGGAAAATCCGAGGACGGCAAGGGTAATTTCCATGCCGATCGACCAGATCATATTGTTCATCGTCGTGGAAAAGATGATCGGCACTACGTAGGGCAAATGTTCCCGCACGATGATCTTGCGCATGCTCATGCCGGAATAGATGCTTTGCGTCGTAAACGGTCTTGCCCGTAGGCTCATTGCGACGGAGCGGATCAGCCGTGCGTCGTAAGACCAGCCCAGAAAGGCCATGAACAGGATCAGCAGCGTCCATGTCATGTTGTCTTTGAGAACGAAATAGAACAGCACCAGAAGCGGAAATTGCGGGATGACCATGATGCTGTCGTTGATTGCCATCAGGATGCGGTCGGTTGTTCCGCCCGCATAACCTGCGACCATTCCCACAACCAACGAAATGATGCGCGACAGAAATGCCACTGCAACGCCAAAATACAAAGTGTGGCGCAGCGCCACCGTGAGCTGCCAGAACACGTCTTGTCCGCGCGATGTTGTGCCGAGCCAGTAATCACCATCTGGCGGCATGTCGGGCGGTACGACGTAAAGTTCATTGGGCGCATAAGGTGAGAAGTAGGAAAGGATAATCAAAAAGAGGATGATCGAAAACAACCCGAACCCAACAGCAAATTCGATATTGTGGCGGAGAAGATCACGGAGGATTTTTAGCATCGTTCACTCCGCCCTGATCCGCGGATCGATCAGCGGACCGATGATGTCGATGATGAAAACAGCGAATGCAACGCCAATAATCGCAAGCACGCTAAGGCCGAGAACCAGACTGTAGTCGCCGGCTTGCACCGCTGAGATCAACAATGCACCAATTCCCGGGTAGCCGAAGACGATCTCCGTGATCACCGTTCCGTTGAAGATCGCCCCAAGCGACATCGCAAGACCGGTCAACTGCGGAACGAGAGCGTTGCGAGCGACATACGATCGCAGGATACGTCCTCTGCGCACGCCGCCAAGCTCCGCAAAGACGACATAGTCTTCCGTGACGATATTGGAGACGAGCGCCCGCATGCCCATCAGCCAGGATCCTGCGCCGATCAGAATGAGCGATAGCGCCGGAAGAAGCGAATGCTTCAGGATGTCGAGAACGAGATCGAGAGAAAAAGCCGGATCCCTATTCATCTCATAACCGCCGTTGATCGGCAGGATTGGCCAGACATAGCCGAAAATGATCAGGAGAACGAACGCAAGTACATAATATGGAATGGGCTGAAGCGCGATGAGCCCGAGGCTCATGAATTTCAGGATCATGTTCTTGCGATAATATCCGGCGAGCGCACCGATCAGATTGCCGAGAATGAAGGTCAAAACGGTGGACACTGTGAGAAGCCCGAGCGTCCAGGGCAGCGCCCTGAGAATGATCTGGGATACAGGCGTCGGGAACGCGGACAGGGAAGGACCGAGGTCGGCCGTCAGCAGTTTTCCCCAATAGGTCAGATATTGCTGCCAAAGATTGCCTTCGAGACCATAGAGCGCGTTCAAAGTCTGCCGCATCAAGGCGATCGCGTTTGGATCGGACTGTCCCATATTGGTGATAGCCGCCATGCTTTGCTCGACCGGATCAATCGGCGTGGAATGTGTAATTAAAAATGTGGTCGTAATGCCCAGAAAGACGACGAGCAGAAACTGCCCAAAACGCTTCAGAACGAAAATTGGATAGGATGTCACGAGTTCGATCACCCTCTTAAACAACAATGGCAAGCCGTTGACGGCTTCAGCGCAATGTCCTGCAAAGCCATGGGCTAACGCCCAAAGGGAGGCGCCGGCCGGATTGCCCGACCGGCGCCGCGTTCATTTACCGGTCGGCTTCAGCTTCACCATCATCAGCCGCGAATTCGCCCAGTTCGGTACGGGGTCGGTGTATGGGTCTTTGACGCTTGGATAGCCGGTCCAGTATGTCGTATCCATCGAGGTAAAGACGTTGTAAGACATCAGGGGGATGGTTGGCATTTCCTTGGCGACGATCTTTAGGTATTCGCGGCCGAGCTCGACACCCTTCGGATCGTCTGGCCCGATGGCACGGATTTGCTCGATCACCTTGTCGAGTTCAGGGCTCGACCACCGTTGCCAATTGCGCGGCGATTGGTTTTCGCCGGGCTTCGCCACGAATTCGGAATGCCAGCTGTCCAAGAAGTAGGACATATCTGGATCGCCGCCCCAGGTTTCAACGCTCCATCCGATCGCGCATTGATATTCACCGGTCCCTAGCGTCTGGAACAATGTCGTCGACGGTACCGCTTTTGCATCAATGCCAAACTGAGCCCATTGCTGGGCAATCATCGTGCCGGCGCGCGTGAAGACCGAGCGGGTATCACCTTCTACAGTCAATCTGATCTTGAATGGTTGGCCATCAGGCGTCATCCATTTCCCACCGACTTTTTTGAAGCCGGCTTTCTCAAGCAGTTCCCCGGCCGCTTTCGGATCGGCTTTCCACCAACCGAAGCCAAAGGCCCGGTTGATCGCATCCTGATCGCTTGGAATTTGATCCTTGAACTTCGGCTGCTTGCGCAACGTATCGGCGATCTGCTTTCCGATCGTTGGGTCGTATGGCTTGATTTTTTCCTTGCCCGTATCGATCTCAAACGCCTTTAGCCAATCCTGCATTGGCACCTGATATTGTTCAATGGCCGAGCCAGTCGGTGGAACACCGATCGCCGAAAGTGTTGCTGCGCCACGATAGCTCGCAAGATCCACAGCGCGGATATCAATCAGCAATGCCAATGCCCAGCGAACGTCAGCGCTCTTGAAAAGAGGGTCCTGGGCGTTGAACAGGACGGCTGGAAGCGTCGGATCTGGATGAGCGAAAGGAAAGGTCGGGAACCAGGTCTCGATGCTCTTGGACTTTTCCTTCAGGGTAAACATGCCTTCCGGCGTGTTGTCGTGGATGATATCCAGCTTGTGCTCGAGTTGCGCGATGGTGCGCTTATCCGGCGGACCTGGATCGACATAGGTTACATATTTCGGGCCGGGCTCGCCAAAGCGGGCAAGCGAAGTCCGTTGCCAATCATCGCGCTTTTCCCATGTGTACCATTTGCCCTGCGGATCGAAGGCCTTCAGTTTGTAAGCACCGATGGAGATTGGGTTCTCGAAATTGTAGGTCGATGGATCGGCCACTTTTTCGAAGACGTGCTTCGGCATGATCCAAGCGCCGTTCCAGCGCACCGTGAAGATGGCGTGGAAGCGTGAATTTGGCTTCTTGAGCTTGAAGACGACGGTATATGGGTCGGTGGCTTCGACGCTGGCAACCTGGACGTTGAAAGACGCGCTGCGGATCATCGAAGGATGCTCCATCTGCGTCTTGACGGTATAGACGACGTCATCTGCCGTGAACTCGACGCCATCGCTCCAGTAGATCCCTTTACGGAGCTTTACCGTCATCTGCGAGAAGTCGGCGTTGTAAATGGGTTTTTCCGCGGCCAGCGAATTATCCCATGCACTGTCGCCCAATCCTTTTTCGGGATCGATATACCAAAGCGTGTCCATGGTCAGCTGTTGCAGGCCCGTGGACCAACCGCCGCCCCCGTTTACCCAGATATTGAACCATCCAGGATTCTTGATCGAACTGCCTTCCGGATTTTCAACGATCAATGTCTGGTTGCGGGGTAGAGACGTGTAGTCATTATCTGCCTTAACGGTGCTGGCCATAAAAAGAGCGGACAGCGCCACACCCAAAGCCAGTTTCTTCAAAGAAGTCATGCTAGCCTCCCTCTAAGACAACGTACTTCACGAATTTCTCGGCTCGGTGCTCCTCCCAGCCGAAAGCTCAATCGTATATCAGACGGACAGCCTGATCAGATTATAGGAGAGTGGCTTCAGCGTTGCACGCAACCGCCCATCCTCTATCTTAGCATCCCCTCCCCGAACGGGAGCGACCTTCTCAGGTTCGGATGCCGTGTTGGTCGCGTTAAGATCATCGTGACGGATGGAAACCTGCTCTACGACGTGCGCTGCGCCGAAGCCCTCCAAACGTGCATCGAGATCAAGCGCGTCCGTCATGTGGCGGTTCACGATGAAGAAGGACAAAGCATTTGCCTCCTCGTCGTGGACAGCTGAAACATCGAGATAAGGAACATCGTTTTCCTCATCGCAATCATAGGTCGGACTATCGACGACAAGCCGAAGTGCCGTGCCTCGTCCATATTTTGAGGCAAAATAGAGCGGGTAATAAATTGTCTGACGCCAAGCGGGCCCGCCGTCTTGCGTCATGATCGGCGCGATCACATTGACGAGCTGCGCAATACAGGCAATACGAACCCGATCAGATCGGCGAATAAATGTATTCAAAATGCCGCCGACCTGCAGCACGTCCTCGAAATTATAAACGTCTTCGAGAAGATGCGGTGCATCTGGCCATTCGTTGCGCGCCAGGATTTCCTTGTCTTGTTGATTGGAATGATACCAGACATTCCACTCGTCAAAGCTGATACCGATCGTCTTTTTCGACCGCTTCTTTGCCTTGACGTAATCGATGACTCCGCCGACCGTCGTAATATAGCGGTCTAGCTTTTCTGCCTTTGCCAGATAGCCAAGCGTATCTCTCTCACGATTGGCAAAATACATATGCAGCGAAATGTAATCGGCGCTGTCATAGCATTCTGTCAGAACGGTCGCTTCCCAATCAGGATACGTTTTCATGTCCGAATGGGAGGAACCACAGACCACAAGTTCGAGCGAGGGATCAAAACCACGCATTGCCTTTGCGGTTTCATCGGCCAGCCGGCCATATTCATAAGCGGACTTGTGGCCGACCTGCCAAGGTCCGTCCATCTCATTGCCCAAACACCAAAGCTTCACATCGTGAGGCGATGCCCATCCATGCTTGCGACGCAGATCCGACCAATAGGTGCCACCGGGATGATTGCAGTATTCAAGAAAGTTCCGTGCCGCATCGAGGCCCCTCGAGCCCAGATTGACGGCCAGCATGGGTGCGGTATTGGCCTTTTTGCACCAATCGACGAACTCATTGACGCCAATCTGGTTTCGTTCGCGCGTACGCCAGGCAAGGTCGAGCCGGACAGGGCGCTCGCTGCGCGGCCCGATGCCATCTTCCCAGTTGTAAGCGGACACGAAATTGCCGCCGGGATAACGGCAGCAAGGCGTATTCAGATCCTTGACAAGGTCGAGCACATCGCGACGAAATCCGTCCTCGTCGGCAGACGGATGGCCAGGCTCATAAATGCCGCCATAAATCGCCCTGCCCAGATGCTCCAGAAAGCTTCCGTACAAGCGGTCGTCTATCTTCGAAACGCTGAAGTCACGATGCGCAACGACTTTAGCCTGCATGATATCCACCTCCCATGTATATCACATAAACTGATTTATTCCTGTTATCTTGATGCAGACGACCAAGAGCGTCAATAGATGAAGGTGCGGAAATAAAACTTTCGCAAATTATTGAAATTGTTGCGGTGCATGCAAGTTTTCGCAAGGAAATCGAGTGCTTTACCGCGATCGCTAACAGATCGAGATCCGTATTACTGGATGCTTTTATATATCACATTTAATGATATTTAAATCAGATGAAGACGCATCGTGATATCACGGCCGTAGTTTCCGAAGCCGCGACCGAAGATATTGATCCCGCCCATATGCTTGGCATCGTCCGCAATCCCAACCTTTAGTTTGATGGAGGAGTGCTGTTGCAGGTTGAGATCCAATAGTGTCGCCTCTGAAACGCGTACGCCGTCGATATGCGTGCCCCTGGATGTAATTCGCCAGGTTTTAAGCTTTCCGTATTGCGAGCCTTCGAGCTTCCACCAAGCCGGAGTAAACGCCCCGCGCTTGTCTCCATAGTCACCCGGCGAAGTCCACGTTCCGATCGCGATGCCATTCGCCCATAGTGTAATATCGGAAGGCCAGTCTGGGTTGGTGCCCGGCACTTCGGATGAGAGTTCCATCGCAAACTCGATCGCTTCGATTTCCCGATTTAAGATCTTGGCGTTGTTAGGAAATTTATATTCCACATATCCGCGGCCGAACCAAATGAGTCCAGCTTGCATTCTATTGGGATCCAAGAAATAATCGGGAACATCTAGAAGCCCAATAACGCCCTCCGTCGAGCACAACCCGCAAGGCGCATGCGTTTCACAGCTTGTGTAAAGCCCAACAGGCATGGCGACTTCAATCACGTTTTCCTGCGTTTTGCGGGCGGCGTCTTCGAAGCTGACCAAAATCTCATCGTAGAGAGCCCGACAGATCTTCTGGCTGCCCTTCCTCGCCTTCATCACCTTGGCTTCGACAAGACCTGCCTCTTCAAGCATTTGGATGCCAGTGGCTACCGTCGATTGCGGAAGTCCAAGCGCCTGCGTAATTTCATTGATATTCATTGCGCCTTTGCTGCACAACAGCTTGAGCATGGAAACACGTGCGGGCGCAGACAAAGCGCGCAAGATGCTTGCGTCTCTTTCGGCATTGATAGCCAGGAATCCCTTTTTCATACACGCCTCCCCGCTCCAATTAGTATATCAAATTTTTCGATACACCAACTGCTAAACAAAGGCCCGTCGTGGCGTTTTCGGAAACACCTCATCGCGAGACAGAGAATAAAAATTGACCGCAAAATAAGCGAGCAGCCGCCATTGAAACAGGTCAACTACGCTCACCCGACCTGCGAAGGTGAGACACGAAAAAGTTCGCCCGCCATGAGGCGGGCGATTTTGAAAGGCAAAAGTGCAGGCTTTAAGCGGCCAGCTGGGTCCGCATCAAGTCGCCATATGCGCTGATGAGACGTTCAACATTGAGCCCGCGTTCCTGTGGGCCAAAGCTCAGATGGCTGACGACAAAATCCTCATAGATCGCTGTCGGACGGTTCAAGAAGGTCGGTAGCCCGACCGTGAAGGCGTATTCGTCATCGCCCTTGGGCATTGCCATGTAGACAAGGTCTTTGCCGAGCCAGGAAATGAAGTTGATGGATTGGCGCTCTTGCCAATCGATAACAGGGCTTGGAAGCGGCAGGCGCTTGTCATTCTTCGCAAGGAAGAAATCATGCAACTGCTCAGCCCTTTCCGGGCTTTGCCAAAGCGTGCCGCCGAAGCCACCAGGCGGCCGTTCAAATTCGCCCAAAGTGTCTGGGAGCGTCCCGGCTGCCTGCTGCCAATAGGCGCAAACACCATTGTTAAGGACATTTGCGGAGACGACGAAATATTGCGGATTGTTCCGTCGGAACTCGATGAACCCACTCAACTTGCTGATATCGGCATAGACGATGTCATCATCGCATTTCAGGAAAATTGCGTCCGAGAACTGAGAAAGCCGGCGTGAATAGTAATCGTAAGCTCTCCAGTAGGGCATGTTCTCGCCTGGATTTCCGAGATAACGCTTCACTGGCGCGCTCACATCCGTCAGCTCCAGGTCCGCACCCCAACCACCGCGTACCAGAATATTGGCACCCTGAGGAAGCGGCAAATCGGACCATGTGCCAACGAGTGCCTCGTTAACGTAGAGTGAGGGCACGCCCTTGCCATCAAGCGAGAGCCTTACCTTGTTCGGTTGACCAGGCGAAATGATGCAGGGCGTCGTGCCAACCCAAACTGGCGCGATGTCGTTGCGATCAAAGCTTTTCAGGTCATGCGGCTTTATTTTGCGGATAGCCGAGTGCTGATTGTTCCAGCCGCCAACCACGACCTCAATGCAGTTTTCGGGGTCGTCGATCGGAACGAGAGCCAGATGAAGATCGTGCTCGATGCGGGCATCCATACGGAACGGCGAGTGCAACGACACTTTGCCCTTTGATTGGTAGTGCGCTTCCGAGGACATATAACGCACTGGCCCGAATTCGCGCGTGACCCATTCGTGATCTTCGGGCGAGCGGGTGAAATCCCACAGATGCCACTCGTCGATGATCCCATCGTCAATGGCTTTACGAAC
This sequence comes from Oryzifoliimicrobium ureilyticum, assembly GCF_037199735.1. Lineage (NCBI taxonomy): Bacteria > Pseudomonadati > Pseudomonadota > Alphaproteobacteria > Hyphomicrobiales > Rhizobiaceae > Oryzifoliimicrobium > Oryzifoliimicrobium ureilyticum. The sequence goes on from NZ_JBBBVQ010000003.1 coordinate 319,670, forward strand.
ATAGTGGGTGAGAATTTCCATTCTCTCCTGCCGTCCGGCAAATGTTACAAGTATGACTGGCGCCATGATCCCCTCGGTAATGCGCTGATCGACTATTCTTGATCTAGATGAACTGGCATCTGCGGCCTGCCAAGCGGCCCTAAGCCCGCGAGGCCGCTTCCGCAGTCCAAAGCCGATCGTCAAATTGGATCGGCGCGTAATCATGGAGTCTTGCAAATTTGCTGAGGTAACGCTGCCGATAAGGGCCGTCTGCCTCAAAGCCGACGCCCTCCAAAACGACTTCCGCGCCGACTTCATAGTAAAGATCGAGATTACGCAGATCCGGCACTGGGGTTTCGCCGCGCTCGGCATCGCCCTGTATCTGCCAGAAGAGCTCTTCGAGCCGGCGAGCCAATCCCGGGATGTCGCGCAAAACGCTGGCATCACGGCCATCCATGATCTTCTTGCGGACCGCAGCAAGGCTTGGTCGATCCTGGAAGAAGGCGATGGCGCGGGCCACGTATTCCTCGGGCGTTGCACAAGCAAGTTCCGGAACGTTCGCTGCTGCAACGATGCTTGCACAGAAGCGAGCGGCAAAGCTTTTTCCCGGGACCGTGAGGATCGGAAGGCCCATGGTAATCGCATCGGCAGCCGTGGAGTGCGCGCCGTAAGGGAAGGTATCCAGGAAGAGATCGGCGAGACCTATGCGCGCCAGGTGATGTGCGTTGGCAGCCTTCGGGGCGAATATCAGGCGAGCAGCATCAACACCGTGCTTCACAGCTTCGCCACATAGACGCTGATGCGTTTCCTCTTCAGCCGAGAGCAACCAAAGCACGCTGCCCGGCGTCGCCGAGAGGATTGTCATCCAACGCGCAAAGCACTCATCCGTGATTTTTTGCATCCCGTTGAAGCATGCGTAGACGAAAGCCTCTTCCGGTACGCCCGCTTGCGCGCGTGTGGGCTGAGCCGCGATCGTTCGTTGACGGTCAAGCGGCTGGTTGCACGCGATCCTGAGAACTTTTTCAGTGTAATAAATCTCGCTTTCCGGCGGCACGATGTGCTCGTCGGCGATCATATACTGATGGTACGGGCTTGCCATTGTCCCAGGATAGCCGCAAAAATTGACGATGACAGGCGCTGGTCGGAACGCGAAAATCTTTGTCCGGGCGTGTTTAGTATAGCCGTTCACGTCAATAAGGATATCGATCTCATCGGCGACGATCTGCTTCGCAGCATCAAGATCGCTGACCCCGCGGATATCGCGCCAGCAGGAGACCGCTTTCATGATGCGCGACTGGGTTTCATCACCGTCGCCGCCTTCGCCGCAGTAGTAGGCATAGATTTCAACGCTCGTTTTATCGTGCAGCTCGAACACTTCGCGGAGCGCAAAACCAACGGCGTGATCGCGCAGGTCCGAAGACAGATATGCAACGCGGACAGGCCTGCCTGTTCCGACCTTTTTCCGCGGCAGATTCCGCGGCACAAGGGAGATATCGACAGGGGCACCGACCAATGTCTTGTTATAGCGGAAAGCCTTCCCCAACTGGAACAGAGGGTCGTCGGAATAGCAGCCCAATGTCAAAGGTGACATGGAATCGAGCAATTGCCGCGTGGTAACATGCAGGGAGCCGACGAGCACGGGCCACTTGCACTGCCGCAGGCGGAGTGCCGTCCAGTGTTGGCCAGCCTCTCTTTTGCTGGGCTGGAGCTCAATAGCTTGCCAGAGCGCCGCTTCCGCCTCAGCGAGACGCCCAACCGCCTCAAGGAGCCGGCCGGAATGTTCAAGACTCATCAGGCGATGATTGATCTTGTCCGCGTTAACCTCAGCCGTAGCCTCAAGATAGGTCCGCCATTGCTGGACCGCTTGGTCCGCAAGGCCGAAATCCTCTAGTGTACGGCCGAGATTGATGTGGGCCGGACCGAATTTTGGAGAGAGCGCTAGGCAGGTCCGAAGCGCATTTATAGCGCCGGCCGAGTCTCCCGATTGGCGCAACACCACTGAGAAATTGAAGTAAGCAAGGTGCGCAAGAGGATTGCCTTCGTTGAAAGCCACCCATGTCTTATAGAGCTCGATTGCTTGCGAGGCCTGTCCGGCGCCATTGAGAGTCTCAGCGACCTGGAACAAATCGCTGATCGAAAGGTCTCTTCTCCGAGCGCGGTCGAAAATGCCTTGCAGTGGATGAGCATCGCCAGAGTTAGACATGACGTTCGCGTTCATAAACATCCCATAGGTAAGCCGTCTCGGAGACATCGCGTGCACTGACGGTGCCGCGACTGCATACAGCTATAAGAGAGATAGCTTGTGTCTGGCTGTTCTGAGAAAGGTCATCAAGGATGTATAAATGATTGGGGCGCGTCCCTTAGAACGCGCCCCAGATCCTGATTTTAAGTCTCTTTGCCTTAGCTGTTTTCTGCGTAAGCAGCGATGAAGGCGTTCGTCTGGTCGTTGTTGAGCGACTGCACCTGGCTCGAAGTGAAGGCATGCAACTGAGTGGAACTCATTGCTGTGAAGTCTTCAGTCTGCAGGCCGGCAATTGCTTTGGTGGTAATCGCAGCAATGTCGTCCGTCGAGAAGGTTTTAAGGTCGTCGGTCGATAGAGCCATGATCGAGATCGAGCTTAGCGCCGCGACCTGAGCACTTGTCAGAGCCTCGGCCTGTGCCGTGCTGAGGGCACCGAGCTGAGCTGTGCTCAGAGCGCCGACCTGCAGTGACTTCAGACCGACGATCTGATCCGTCGTCAGGGCACCGACATTGTCTGTGCTCAGAGCAACGAGCTGCTTGCTCGACAGGGCGTTCAGCTGTTCAGTCTTCAGAGCTGCTGTCTGGGCAGTCGTCAGAGAACCGATCTGAGCAGTGCTGAGGACGGCAACCTGTGTCGACTTCAGAGCCGCAGCCTGATCCGTGCTGAGAGCAGCAAGAGCGTCTGTCTTCAGGCCGGCAAGAGCTGCCGTACCGATCGCAGCGATCTCATCCGTCGAGAAGGTCTTGATATCGTCAGACGACAGGGCTGAGATCGAAGCCGAGTTGAGGGCTGCAACCTGGCTGCTCGTCAGAGCAGCCGCCTGTGCCGTGCTGAGGGCACCGAGCTGAGCTGTGCTCAGAGCGCCGACCTGCAGTGACTTCAGACCGACGATCTGATCCGTCGTCAGGGCACCGACATTGTCTGTGCTCAGAGCAACGAGCTGCTTGCTCGACAGGGCGTTCAGCTGTTCAGTCTTCAGAGCTGCTGTCTGGGCAGTCGTCAGAGAACCGATCTGAGCAGTGCTGAGGACGGCAACCTGTGTCGACTTCAGAGCCGCAGCCTGATCCGTGCTGAGAGCAGCAAGAGCGTCTGTCTTCAGGCCGGCAA